>NZ_CP013910.1:407500-552500 GCF_001507665.1 Deinococcus actinosclerus
CTCATGGGCAGCCCGCGCGCCCGCGCCCACTCGGCCGCCGCGCGGTTCCAGCGGTGACGGGACAGGCGGGAATTGAACGTCTCGACGATATCGATATCCGCCGCGATGCGCTCGGTCGCCTCGGGACGCAGGCGATAGCGCTTGAGGGGATCGAAGCCATGCTGCAGGAGCACCAGCCCCCCCTGAGCCTTGATCTCGCGCACGGTCTCCTCGGGCGTGAGTTTCGGGGGGATGCGCTCCTGGAGGAACAGGCCGATCAACTCGCCCTCGCTGGTCGTGACCTCCTCGCCGGGGATGACGCTCAGGCGGTCGTCCAGGCCCTGGTCGCGGACGATCGCCTGCAATTCCGGGCCGCCGCGCTGCTGGTCGTGGTCCGTCACGGCGATCACGCGGGTATTCGTGCGGAGCATCCAGCCGGGAATGTCCCGCAGGGGCGTGCGGCAGTCGTGACTCACCTCGGTGTGCATGTGCAGGTCCATCCGCATGACCTGCACGCCGTCGCGCCACACGAGGTTGTTCTGCATGGTCGCCACAGGGCGCGGCGCCCAGCCCAGCGCGCCGCCCACCCGATCCTGCACGGCGTGCACCACCGCGACCGGCCACGCGCGGCGCAGCGGCACCTCGCGGGCCTCCTGTGGATTCGGAGGGGGCAGGGGCGGGCCGGGCGTCACCTCAGGCCTCCCCGGCGGCCGGGTCGGGCATGGGCACCAGGACGCTCAGCGCGCCGGGCCACGCCTCGATGAGCACGCGGCCCGTCACGCCCTGCATGGGCGGCCGGACCTCCGCGTCCACGTGAAACGCCTGCCCGGTGTAAGGGATCTCCACGCGGCCCGCGCGGGTACTCTCGACACTGCTCAGGGCCTCGAAGTCATCCCGCGCGAGCGCCGCGAGGTACGTCAGCAGCCCCTCGCGGCCCGTCGCGTCGATCCGCACCACGTCCAGCTGCCCGTCCGCCGGATCGGCGTTCGTCGCCAGGCGCAACCTCGGCCCGGTCGCCTTCGTGTTCATGACCTCCAGCAGTGCGAACGGCGTGTCCGGTTCCTCCTGCCCGTCCAGCATGATCCGCACAGGCGGCGGGTCGAAGGTCGTGAGGGTCGTCGTGAGGGCCTGCACGGCCCGCAGCGGGCTCTTGCCTTCCTCCGGGTCGTACTCGGCCATCACGTCCGCGAACGCCCCACACCCGCACGCCTCCAGGAACAGATCCTCCCCCCAGGGGGCCTGGACGCGGCCCAGGTCGAAGGGCCGCACCTCCGCGCGGCCGTACGCGGCGATCACGTCCAGCGGCTCGCCCTGCACGCCCAGCGTGCGCGCCACGTTGTTCGCCGTGCCCATGGGAATCACCGCCAGACTCACCTCCGGGCGGCCCGCCAGCGTCAGGGCCACCGCCCGCTGCGTGCCGTCCCCGCCCGCCACGAACACCGTGCCCTCCACGCCGTCCAGGGCTTCTTTCAGGTCCTCCTCGGAGCTGGTCGCGCGGTACACGGGCGTGAACCCGACGGCGTGAATGGCGCTGACCAGATCGTCCGGCGAGGCGTGTTTGCTGCCCCCCGCGTTCGTGTTGTAGATCAGTGTCGCGGTGCCACGCTGCGGGGCGGCAGGGGCGCCCTCCGGGGCGAGGGAATGGGGTGCGGTCATGCCGCCACTGTAGCCACCCCGCACGGCGCGCGCCTTGAGGAAATCATGACCCCTCCCCAACCCGCCCCGCCCGCGCCCGGTACAGTGCAGGTCATGCCCCCCGCGCCCGCCGTGCTGATCCACAACCCCGGCGCCGGTACCAGCCACCGCGCCGACCCTGCCCAGCTGCGGGCGGCGCTGCGGGACGCCGGATTCGACGCCGAGTACCGCCCCACCCGCACCCCGCACGACCTGGGCCCGGCCCTGAGCGGCCCGCTGCCCGGCCCCGTGTTCATCGCCGGGGGGGACGGCACGTTCCGCGCCGCCGCGCTGCACCTCACCGGACGGGGCGCCACGGTCGGCGTGATCCCACTGGGCACCTCGAACAACATTGCCCGGACGCTGGGCCTGACCGGCGACCCGCTGGACATTGCGCGCGCGTACCGCACCGCCACGCAGCACCCGTTCGACGCGGGCCGCGTGCAGGCCCCCTGGGGCGAGGACGTGTTCTTCGAAGCGTTCGGCTGCGGCCTGTTCGCCGACCTGCTGCACGCCTACGACCCCACCGCGCCCAAGAGCCCCCTGCGGGCCGCGCAGGCCGTCCTGACCACCCTGCCCGGCTTCCAGGCGCAGCCCGTCCCCACCCACGTGGACGGCCAAGACAGCCCCGCGCCGCCACTCGCCCTGCTGGAGATCATGAACATCCAGTCCACCGGGAACAGCCTGCGCCTCGCGCCCGACGCGCACCCCGGTGACGGCCTGCTGAACCTGATCCGCGTGAACGGCCAAGAGCGCGACAGCCTCGCCGCGTACGCCACCGCCATGCTGCGCGGGCAGTTCGACACCCTCCCCAGCGTGCAGGAAGACGTCGCCGCCACCTTCACGCTGCACGCCACCGGCCAGCACGTCGGGCAGGTGTTCCACGTGGACGGCGAAACCCGCACGCACGCAGGCGGACCCGTCCACGTGCAGGTGTGGGCGGGCGCGCTGTACGTCCTCCGACCCGACTGAGGCGGCAGCTGAACAATTGCGAATCAGGCGAGGTCGCCCGGTCGCCCCCTCACCCTTCCGGCGCTGTGCGCCTCTGCTGCGCCGCCCTCCGAGTCCCGCAAGGGGAGAAGGTAGAAAAGAAGATCACCCCTCCGCGCGACCCTCCCGCTCCGACCGCATGGCCGCCGCGTCCTCCAGCATCAGCGCGGGCAGCAGCGCGAAACTCCCCGCGAACAGCGACGCCACCGCCGCCGGAAGGCGCACCCGCGTCCGCCCGTTCAGCACCAGGTACAGCGCGCCCAGCGTGCTCAGCGCCCCGATATCCATGAACATCACCCGCGCGAACGCACTGCGCCGCAGCGTCTCCCGCGTCCCCAGCTCCCCCGGACGCCGCCGCCCCACCACCGCCGTCAACACCAGCATCACCAACAACGACGCAAACAGGCGGAAACGAGCAGGGGAGGGGCGAGCGTAATCAGAGAGAGGCATACGGGCAGCGTACCTGCCTGCACGTTGCGGAATGAATCAGATCACACTGGGCCGCGCCAGATCACCGAGGTTTGGCTGCACCGTGGACAGCCGCTCCTCGAATACATCCACGTTCGCCTCGTCCGCCTCAATGAATGCCCTCTCGGCAGGGTGCAGTGGAATGACCCACATCACCTGAAGGAGCAGATTCGCGACTTTCAACTGCCCATCCGGTTCACCGTACACCTGTGTGTCGTCCTCGTACGGGTACGTGATGTACACGCTGTCGAACGCCCACCCAGGCTCGCTGAAGTTCAGCGTGTCGAACGTCACGACCTGCCCGGCACTCAGGCACCGCTGATTCATGTACGGCCAGTGCGCCAGGTGCAGCAGTAGATGCGCCAGCTGACGAGCATCCTGCGGGTACCCGTGAATCAGGTACTCGTACCGCACGCCACTCACGTTGTGGAACGCCCGATCCGACCCCGGCACCATGAATCGACTCGCCCCACTCGACACCCACGCCAGCGGACGCGTCACACCACGGTCAAATGAAGGATTCTGGGTTTTCGACGCGTAACCCAGCAGGCTGAATTGCTCATCTACCCACGGATGCCTGCCATGTAACTCGATCATGTGCAGCCGTTCCCCGAGCCACTTCTGCCCATGCAGCAGCGCGAAGCCACGCACGTCGTCAAGATTCAGAATCGGCTTTTCGGTATCCAGTTGCATTGTGGACAAGATAAAACCCCGCTCGGGGCGGGGTTAAGCTCGAACAGAGCGTTTCAGTGAGACAGGAGTACTAGCCGCTCAATGAGCGGCTGAAATGTCGTGCAGCACGGCTGAATCTGAAGTTGTCCAGCCGCCCAGCTGACTTCTGCGTGTCCACCGCAAAAGGGGCAGGTGTGGTGCTCAGCTGTCAAACGGGCTCGGTACACAGCAGCCATTTCAGCGTTGATGCGGGCCGCATCTTCGGGGTGATGCATCCAGATCATCATTTCTTCCCCTTCCGCTCTACTTGACTCAAAGCGCTGGCGGCAGCACGTTTCTGAGTGGTCGTGCTCTTGCGATCAGAGAGGACTTTTGACGCGGCAGAGGCGGCTTTAGCACTGGTAGATTTGGTGGCCATAAGGTGTTCATTTCCTCCAGTCGAGAGAAAGGCAGACGAATTGTTGCCGGGTTGCCCTTTGGGCCTCGAAGGGGGTAAGCTCTTGGCACTTTGACGAGTAGCCGGATTGCCTCCCTCAGTGAGGCCGCAGTGATCTGGTTTCTGACGTTCTGGGCGTTGCTCAGAGCGTCGATTTCATTGGAATCACCTCCAATCCAGGGGCGAGAAAGGGGGCCGTAGCCCCCTCCTTTCTTACCCGCATTTGCTGTAGCCGCAGGCTTGGCATTTCAGGCAGCCTTCCTCGCGGATCACGGCTTTCTCCTCGCACACCGGGCACCGCTCACGCCCCATGCCCTCCACGCTGACGCCGCTGGGCGCGGCGCTGGTGGTGACGGGCTGGGCGGTGTCGGTGCTGCCTCCGGCGAGGGGGGGGAGTTTGGCGGCGTCGAGGTCTTTCTGGAAGGTTTCCAGGGCGACGGCGATCAGGTCGGCCTTGCTGCCCACGAGGCGGCCGTTGTAGCTGCCGTACAGGCCGCCGTTGATGCCGCGGAGGGTTTTGACGATGGCCTGGGCGGGGACGCCGTGCTGGAGGGCGATGCTGACGACGCGGCCGAGGGCTTCGCTGTCGGCGTTCGCTTCGTCGCCGGCACGGCCGCTGATGACCATGACTTCGACGGGTTTGCCGCCGAGTTCGTTGACGGTGACGAGGAAGCTGCGGCGGTGGCCGCTGGTGGGGTCGGTGAGTTTGACCATGTCGGTGATGCCGCGCAGTCGGGTGGGGCGTTCGTAGTGCGGCTTCGCCGGGGCGGATGGCTGCTGGCGGATGGCAGTTGCCTGGGTGGTAGTTGCGTCCTGGGCCTTGGCCACCTGCTGTTCGCCTTCTGCCTGTTCGCCCATGACGTCGGCGCTGGCGCTGGTGTCGGGGGTGGGGTCTTCGGTCTTGGCTTTTTTCTTGCTGGTGCTCAGGACCTGGAACTGCCTGGAGCCGTCGCGGTACACGGTGATGCCTTTGCAGCCGGTCTTGTACGCTTCGCTGTAGGCGTCCTGCACGTCCTGGACGGTGGCGTCGTTGGGGAGGTTGATGGTCTTGGACAGGCTGTTGGCGGCGTGCCCTTCGGCGTCGAAGGCGCGCTGCACGGTGCCCTGCATGCGGACGTGATCGACGGGTTTGATGTCGTGCGCGCAGACGAACACCTGCTGGAGGGCGTCGGGGATGAACGGCAGGCCGACGACCGAGCCGTGGTTTTCGCTGACGGCTTCGGTGACCTTGTCCCAGTCCCAGCCGCCATCCTTCGTCATGCCCTGGGGGGCGGGGTACGTTTCGAGCAGTTCGACGAACAGCGGAGCGAGGAGGGCGCGGTATTCGCTGCCGATCTTGCGCCAGATGAACGGGCTGAAGATGGGTTCGATGCCGCTGCTGACGCCCATGAGCATGCTGGTGGTGCCGGTGGGGGCGACGGTCAGCACGGCGACGTTGCGGCGGGGCGCGTGGGGGATCTGTTCGGCGTTGCGGGTGTACACGGGGTAGATGCCGCGTTCCTCGCCGAGGCGTTCGCTTTCGGCGATGGCTTCCTCGCGCAGGGCGCTCATGATGTCGTAGATGGTGTCGCGGCCCGCTTCGCTGTCGTAGCGCAGGCCGAGTTTGATGAGGGCGTCGGCGAGGCCCATGACGCCCAGGCCCAGGCGGCGCAGGTCCTGGCTGGCGACGCGGTTGTCTTCCAGCGCGAACACGTTCACGTCGAGCACGTCGTCCAGGAAGCGCACGGCGGTGCGGACGTCCGCGCGGAACGTGTCGTAATCGAAGGTGCTGCTGTGCACGTACGCCGCGAGGTTGATGGCGCCCAGGTCGCAGGGTTCACCGACGGTCAGGGGAATCTCGCCGCAGGGGTTGGTGCTGCGGATCTGGTACCGCTCGCCGAGGTTCTTCAGGGCGCTGTACTCGTTGATGCGGTCCACGAAGATCAGCCCGGGTTCGCCGGTGCTCCAGGCGTGCTGCGCGATCTGATCCCACAGCCACTGGGCGGGGATGCTGGTCTTGCCGCTCCTGTCGGTGTACACGGGGACGCCCTGCGCGTCGTCCTCGGCGCGGGTGGGCAGGCTGGGGAGGGTGCCCTTGAACGTGCCCTTCTGCGGCGCGAGGTAGTACTTGCCGGGGACGTCCTGCGCGTTCACGTGCCACAGGCCGCCCGCCTGGAGGGTGTCCCAGAAGGCGCTGCTGACCAGGATGCTGATGTTGAAGGTGCTGATGTCCCCCTCGGCGGCCTCGCGGTCGAGGTCCTTGGCGGTCAGGAAGTCCAGCACGTCCGGATGCTCGATGCTGATGGTCGCCATACCCGCGCCGCGCCGGGTGCCGCCCTGACGGACGACGCGCAGCACCGGAGCGTACACGAAGCGCAGGGTGTTGATCGGGCCCGACGCTTCCGCGCCGCGATTGGCCCATTCGAGGAAGTTGTCGAAGATCTCCAGCAGGAAGCTGACAGGGCCGCTGCTCGTGCCGCCCGAGCCCTTGATCGGGGCACCCTCGGGCCGCATGCTGCTCAGGTCCAGGCGGGGCTCCAGGCCGGTCTTGGCGTCCTCGGCGATCTTGCGGGCCGCGTCGATGATGCCGCCCATGTCGTCCGGGACGGCCTGCACGCCCTCGGGCATGGCCTTCACGACGGACACGCCGTTCGCGCGGGCCAGCGCGACCAGTTCCGGCTTGATGACCTGCCCGTACACCACGCGCGTCCAGTTGCGCACCGCGATGGGCTGCTTCTCGCCGTCGGGCTGGGTGGGGGGGCGCATCAGCCCCTCGATGAAATCCTGCACGTCCGCGTGCGCGGCGCTCATGTACACCCAGCCGCGCACGCCGGTGTCGGGGCGGCTGCTCTCGGCGCGGGGCGTGTACACGTCCAGGTTCACGCCGTTCCCGCCGCCGACCTTCGTGACCAGCGCGAGTTTCTTCGCGACTTCCATCACGCCCTCGAAGGTGTGCGGGGCGTGCTCGGTGGCGCCCTGCACGAAGCAGTTCAGGACGTTGCCGTGCTGCGTACCGGCGCCGGCCAGGACGCGCCCGCCGGGGCAGAATTTCTTCTCGGCCATCAGGTCGTAGTACGCCTGCGCCCAGTGCTCGCGCGCGCCCGCCTCCTCGGCGCCGGCCACCCAGGTGGCGATGCGGCGGAACATGCCGCTCAGGTCGCCGTCCGTGCCTTGCAGGTACTGCCGCTTGGCGATGTGGTGGGCGTTCTCGTCGAAGTTGGTCAGGGGCTGGGCGCTCAGGGTGGTCACGGTGGGTCTCCTTGCGGGCGAGGGGGTGATGGCGTGAAAACACAGCACAGAGCCCGCACCGCCCCGGTCGGGGGCTGTGAGGTGAGCTGCTGTGGGTGGCCGGTGAAGTGGGCCTTGCCTTAGATGGCTGACTGTACCACCCGCCCGCAGGAGGTACAAGCACTTGTACGTGCCTTCAGATCCGCATACAACATGCAGCAGAACATGCGGATATGAAGATCCGCCCAAGGCCGTGTGGCACGTTCATTTTCCGTCCCGGGCCAGCCCATGAACCCCCGGTGGGCGGGGTCGATCCGGGCTGCCGGAACTCAGTGCTGCTCGGGTTTCGCCTCGCGTTCCATCAGTCGGGCCACGCCGTCCCCCGGCGTCCACTCGCCCCGCGTGACGTGCGCCACGGCCCGCACGATCGGCAGGTCGTGCCCGTGCGCCGCCGCCCACGCGTCCAGCAGGCCCGCCGTCCGCAGGCCCTCGACGACCTTCCCGCCCTGCCCCGGGTGTTCGCCGCGCGCGATGGCCTCACCCGCGGCGCGGTTGCGGCTGTGGCGACTGGTGGCCGTGGCGACCAGATCGCCCAGGCCACTCAAGCCGTACACCGTTTCTTCGCGGGCGCCCAGCGCCGTCAGGTAGCGGTTCATCTCGCGCAGCCCGCGCGTGATCAGCGCGGACTTGGCGTTGTCGCCCAGGTTCAGGCCGTCCACCAGTCCGGCCGCGACCGCCATGACGTTCTTCAGCACGCCGCCCAGTTCCACGCCGGTCTCGTCGTCGCTGGTGTACACGCGCAGGCCCGGCGTCATCAGCGCCGCCTGCACCGACCGCGCAAACCCCCCGTCCCGGCTGGCGACCACCGTCGCGGCGGGCAGGCCCCGCCCGATCTCCTCGGCGTGATTCGGGCCGCTCAGGACCGCCACGCGCATGAAGCCCAGCTGCCGCGCCAGGACACTCAGCTGCCCCCCGTCCGGCGCGAGGCCCTTGGCGCACAGCACCACACCCAGATCACGCGGCAGCGCCGCGAGCAGGTCCGGGACACCCACGCTGGGCACCACGACCAGCGCGAACGGTGCGTCCGTGATCGCCTCGCCCAGGTGCGCCGTGACCTCCAGGCCCGCCGGGAGCGTCACGCCCGGCAGGTACTCCGCGTTCACCCGCTGCTCCGCCAGCGTCCGCGCGAACTCCGCGCGGCGGGCCCACAGCCGCACCGGGCCGTTCCGCGCCGCGTTCACCGCCAGCGCCGTGCCCCAGCCGCCCGCCCCGAGCACCGGCAGGGCGCTCACACCTCACCTGCCCAGGCGAACACCCACACGCGCGGCGCATCCGGTTCCGGCGGGGCGTAGTCCGGGTACTCCACGATCTCCCAGCGCGCGAACCCCGCCGCCGAGAGCAGCGGCTCCAGGTCCGCCGGGTCGTACCCTCGCTCGCGGTGCGTCTCCACGAACTCCTGATCGTCCACCCGGCAGAACGCCTGCACCACGCCCACATCCTCTTCCGCGTCGTAGTGGTGCGACCAGTGGTAGTGCACCTCCCCACCGTCCGGCAGCGGCGCGAGCCCCTCAATGGCGTCCCCCTCCCACAGTTCCCGCACGCCCAGACGGGTGTTCACGTCGAACGCCAGCAGCCCGCCGGGGCTCAGGTGTGCCCGCGCCCGCGACAGCGCCGCGCCCAGATCCCCCGGCGTCAGCAGGTTGTTCAGGCTGTCGAACACGCACGTCACCAGCCCGAACCGCTCCCCGAGATCGAAAGTCCGCAGGTCCCCCTGCACGAACGGCACGCCCGGCAGCCGCGACCGCGCCTCGGTGAGCATCGCCTCGCTGAAATCCAGACCCGACACGTCCCAGCCCGCCGCGCGCAGTTCGCGCGTGAAACCGCCCGTCCCACACGCCAGATCCAGCGCGCGGGACGGCGAGCCCAGCCCACCGTCCCGCGCGTACGTCAGGACGAAATCCGCCCAGTGGTCATACTCCACGTCCGCCATGATCGCGTCATACACGGCCGCCAGAGCGGTAAACGGCTGCCTCTGCATGCCTGGGAGTATACCCGGGGACTCAGAAGTAGCCTCACTCTCAGGGAAGGTGAGTGCCGCCAGCGCCCGTATCCGAAAAAGCTGTCGCGCCCGGCATGTCAGCACTCAGGGCAGTCGGTGTGACAGTGAAGACCCGGCTGCCACGACGATTCCAGACATCAATAGCGTACTGCGACACCAAAGTAGTCGGTGAACTGCGATCTTTGATGTAGACGTTCTCTGACTTGCAGGCCGCGTTGATGCCATCAGTCAAGGAGTTCAGGCTATCCGGTCCGGTACCAACTATCATGTAGGTCTTCCGGTCTATTTGTGAGATTGCCTGCACGGTCTCTATGCTTTTAGCGCACGCCTGCGCACCCGTATCGTATGAGCGTTTCTGAGCGCCGATAAGAGCTGGGATCGTAATGGCGACCAAGATACCGATGATGGCGATAACGATAAGCAACTCGATGAGGGTAAAGCCTAAGTCGCGATTCAAATGTCACCCCCAGTAGATGGGTATTTCTCTGAATTGTTGAGGAGTACCCTATCTGAATATAAGTTCTTGTTCCATAGTATGCCTGTGATGATTACAACCAAGGATGTTGTCGGGACAGTTATAAACCAAGCAATTAAATATATTGAATAGCCAATAAGAGGAACGGACATATATGCTATGTGTGATGTTGAAAAGTTAGGATTTCTAAAGATAGATAGCAGGATAGCCGTAAGGAATAATCCAACTCCTAAAATACCTTGGCTGTATGCCAAGTCTAGAAGTGCGCTGTGTGAAGAGGTGTAGTTGAGAATGACCTGTTCGGTCTCGCCCTTCGTATTTTTATAAGCGGCCGAATCGTTAATCCTTACCATTTTCTGATTATCTGACAATCCCAGTTCCATTCTGAATAAGCGATCTCCTTTATTTTGAGATATATTATTGTACCACTGGTTATTGAAAGTTTGTAAGCCCCAGCCTAAAATTGGCTTCTTTAATGTCATTTGAGTTGCGGATTCCCATAATATAAGTCTCGTTTTAAATGTTGTTGGATTGGTGATTACCTTATTCGCTGTAGATTTATTAACTACTCCATTAGCTGCAAGATAGTCTGATAAGTTTTTGAGAGGTTTATATAATAACATAGAGGAAAATATAACGACCGGAATCATAATATGATGCAGCCTATGACGTTTCCTAGAAAGAATAAGAAATAATGCTGTTCCCAAAATTGCGGAATAGGATGATGTATTATTGGTGCATCCAAGTGCAACACTGCTAATAACTAAATATAGCCAAAATTTATAATCTAAATTTCTTTTAATATATATAGGTATTATAAGGAGCGTGGTGAATGTAAGCAAGCCAGCTAGATGTTGTCTTAGTCCTATGGTTGCTGCAGGGAAAAGGGATGTAAGTGAAATACTTCTTTCCAAAATGAAGGCCAGTGGCCTGAAACCTAAATACTCTGAAATGGTTATCAGATTGATTATGAAAATTGAAAAAATAAATGGCGTCCAGCTAAAATTTTTTGCCGTATTGTATATTAAGAAAATAAATAAACATATAATTAAAAATATACCCCCAGTCCGCATTGAATAAACGCCAAACCAAGAAGCACTTGGGTCAACAGAAAAAATACTTGACATAACTGTTGAGGCAATAAAGAGTAAGTAGAATAATATATGTATTGGTGTTTTAAATATTTTTTTAAAAACTTCCTCCGTGCCACCTTGTTTAAAATTTATAGACTTTAGAATTGCCATAAGAAAAATAAAAATTACTAAAGAGTATAATCTTAACGGCACAAATTCATCTGAGGCGATGCTTGCTGGCATAACTAAAAATAGATAGATTGCTGGAAAGCAACTTAATAGCCAGTATTCTATTTTCTCTGTATATATATTCATATATTTAAAGGGCGACCTAAGGGCCGCCCCATTACATATTTAATAAATCAGTTGCCGGAGATGTTACTGGGGGTAACCGTGTAGGTGGTTTTACCGCGGGTGTCGCTGATGGTGAAGCTGTAGTTGGACACCGTGAAGTTGGCGGCAGTGACACCCATTGCGATCTCGTTCTTAGAGCAGCCGGCGCTCGCACCGTCCAGAGCGATCAGGTCGGCCTTGCTGGTGGGGCCAGCGTAAGTCTGCTTGTCGATCTGCTGGGTGGCCAGCGCGGTCTGGAGGCTCTTGGCGCAGGCCTGGGCGCCGGTGTCGTAGGCACGCTTCTGGGCGCCGAGCAGGTTGGGGATCAGCACGGCCGCGAGGATGCCGATGATGGCGATGACGATGAGCAGCTCGATCAGGGTGAAGCCTTGGGTGGTGTTCTTCATGCTGTGCTCCTGGTGCGACCACGCCGGTTGATGGATAGATGGGTCCGGGCGGTCTGCGTATGGCGTTGGCCGGGGTTCAGGGGTCCTGCCCTGGCTTGGTGTGAAGTGTAATCCTCATTTTCTCACAGAGGTCTTACGTGACGTGGCATTGTGAAGTCCTCGACTGACGGCTGGCGCTGCCGCTTGACCGACGTCTGAGACGATATGAACGCTTCTTTTTTGACCCTGGGGTGATTTGTGCCGGCCATGTCAGACCGTCAGGGGTGGGATGGGGTGGTATGCTGCGGGACAGTTCGGCCTGCCTGGCATGGGGAGGCGAATGGGATGACCTGCGGGTGTCCCCACACTTGAATTCAGATTGGACGGCGGGAGCGGTTCGGGGTGCTGGTTGCGCCTCGCGCCGCGTGTCCTGCCGGGAGAGAGGCTGCATTTGGAACTCACGCCACGCGTTCCGCCGCACAGCAACGACGCTGAGATCAGCGTGCTGGGCAGCATTCTGCTGGACAACGACACCCTGAATACCCTGGGCGACACGGTCACGCCGGAGATGTTCTACCGCGAGGGGCACCGCAAGATCTTCACCGCCATGCGCACGCTGCAGGAGCGTGGCGAGCCGGTGGATCTGGTGACGCTCAGCGAGGACCTGCGGGTCAAGGGCATGCTGGATGAGGTGGGGGGTCTGACGTACCTGATCGGCCTGTCGGATCAGGTGCCGACGGCCGCGTACGCCGAGCACTACGCGCGCATCGTGCAGGAGAAGGCCACGCTGCGCGCGCTGATCAGCGCGTCCGGGAAGGCCATGCAGCTGGCGTACGAGGCGCAGCTGCCGCTGGAGGATCTGCTCGACCGCGCGGAGAAGATGATCTTCGAGGTCGCGGAGCAGAAGAAGAAGGGTGAGGCGTTCCAGGCGATGAACGAGGTCGTCACGGAGACCTTCGAGTACATCACGCTGCTGCACCAGAACAAGGGCATCCCGGACGGGGTGAGTACCGGCTTCCGCGACCTGGACGAGCAGATCTCGGGGTTGCAGAAGGGCAGCCTGAACGTGCTCGCGGCGCGTCCCTCGATGGGGAAGACGGCGTTCGCGCTGTCCATCGCGCAGAACGTCGCGCTGCGCGGCGAGAAGGCCGTCGCGGTGTTCAGTCTGGAAATGCCCGCCGTGCAGCTCGCGCTGCGCATGCTGTGCAGTGAGGCGCGCGTGGACATGAACCGCATCCGCTCTGGGCAGCTGAATGAGCGGGACTTCGAGCGGCTGGCGCACGCGGCGGGCCGGCTGGCGGACGCGCCGATGATCATTGACGACGAGGCGGACCTGACGCTGAACAACCTGCGGAGCAAGCTGCGGCGGATCGCGGCGCAGCACGGGCGGCTGGGACTGGTCGTCATCGACTACCTCCAGCTCATGTCGGGCAGCAAGGGCGGCGGCGGCACTGAGAACCGCCAGCAGGAGATCAGCACCATCTCGCGTGGCCTGAAGGGGCTGGCGCGCGAGATGGAGGTGCCGATCATCGTGCTCTCGCAGCTGTCGCGCGCCGTCGAGCAGCGCCCCAACCACCGCCCCATGCTGTCGGACCTGCGTGAATCGGGCGCGATCGAGCAGGACGCGGACATCGTGATGTTCATCTACCGTGACGAGTACTACAACAAGGAAACCGATCAGCAGGGCATCGCGGAGATCATTGTCGGCAAGCAGCGCAACGGCCCGGTCGGCACGGTGAAGTTGCAGTTCCACAGCGCGCACGTCCGCTTCAACGACCTCGCGCCGGAGGGCGTGTAATGGCGGAAGAACAGGTCAAGGGAGCTCAGCAGGGCGGCGGGCAGCGTCGCCGCCGTCGCCGCCGGGGCACCGGGGGGGCGCAGGCGCGGCCCGGTCAGGTCACGAACACGACCGCCACGCCGGTCCCGGCGGCGCCCAGCAAACGCGGGCAGAAGCGCCCGCTGGCCGACCCGCGCATCGGGGTGGGCTGCATCGTGCTGCGCGGGGACGAGATCCTGCTCGTGCGCGAGCGGGGCCGCTGGTCGCTGCCCAAGGGTGGCCTGGAGGCCGGGGAGCTCGTGCAGGACGGCGCCCGGCGCGAGACCTTCGAGGAGACCGGACTGGTCGTGGAACTGCGCGACCTGGCGTTCATCGTGGAATTCCAGGCGGTCACGTGGGGCCACCACCTCCAGTTCTTCTACACCGGGCGTGAGGTGGGCGGGAAGCTGGAGCCGCGCGACCCCGACCGGGACGTGCAGGAGGCGCGTTTCGTGCCGATCCGGCAGCTGCGGGAATTCATCCGTTTCCGGCCCCGGCTGGTGGCGCTGGAGACGTGGCTGCGCGAGCGCCGTCCGAGGCACTTCGTGTTCAACCTGGACAAGGAACCCGCGATGCTGCGTAAGCGCCGCCGGGTGGGCGAGCCCTCGCCGGGCGCCCGTGCGCCGGAACCGGAGTTCACGGACGAACCGGACCTGTAAACGGACCGGAGTGGAGCGGTGGGCGGTGGCCCGCCGCTTTTCTTGATTTGAAGAATGCCGACTGCTTATTCTGCTAAAATCGAAGTATGAAGCGAGCGTTCCGCCAGCAGGCCGACCCACTGCCCGCCAGCGGGCGCGGCTACCAGCACGTCTGCCCCCACTGCGCCCAGCCCATGACCCTGCACGACCTGCGAGACGGCGACCAGGGCTACTGGTGCCACGCGTGCGGCTGCGGCCACCGGGCCGGCGATCCACCCGCCCAGGCGCTGCGGCCCCTGCCCCAGGCGGGATAAACGCCGCGCCCACTCCGCTATGCTGAGGAACATGACCCAGCAGACCCCCATCGCTGCCGTGCCCGCAGACACCCCCGTCGGTGAAGTGCTGGCCGGCCAGGTGATCGCCGTCACCGGGGCGGATCAGGGGTACGGGCGCACCATCAGTGCCGCCCTGGCCCGCGCCGGTGCCAGCGTCGTCCTGATCGGCAACAACAGCGAGACCCTCGCCGCCGCCGCCAGCCAGCTCGAACAGGCCGGCGGCAACGCCATTCCCATCAAGGCCGACGTGGGCGTGCCCCTGGACTGGCTGAGCGCCCAGACCCGCATCCTCGACATCTACGGCGCGCTGCACGGCATCGTGCACCTGGCGGACAAACGCGCGCACGCCGAATTCACCATGCTCAGCGAGAACGAGTGGATGGACCTGTTCAACTGCAACGTCAAGAGCAGCGTGGCCATCACGCAGATCCTCCGCCGCCGCCTGCCCGGCACCTGGCTGACCATCATCGGCCCGCACACCGACGAACGCGGCCTGCACGTCCACCCGCAGCGCGGCGCCGTGCAGGGCCTCGTGGAGCACGCCCACCGCGAGCAGCTGCGCCTGAACCTCCTGCTGCCCTCGCGCGGCAGCAGCGGCGAGGACGCCCTCGACCGCCCGGTCGCCAACGCGGTCCTGGCCCTGGCCGCGCCCGGCATGAGCGCCCTGCGCGGCAACGTCATCGAGGTGCCCCTCCCGGCCGTGCCGAAACTGCGCGTGCAGGAGGACTACCCCCTGTGAGACGGATTCCGTCTGTTTCGTTGACAACCCGGAACACCACCGGGTTGCCAACTCCACGCCCGGAACCCGCCCGGCTCCTACTCGCATCCGCTCGGATGGAGCAGGTGCTGCGCACCCTTCCATCGGAGTGCGCATGAGATGCCCGTACTGCTCCGCGCCGGACAGCAAGGTCGTGAACTCCCGGCCCAGCGACGACGGCGCCAGCATCCGCCGCCGCCGCGAGTGCCTGAACTGCGCCCGGCGCTTCACCACCTACGAACGCGCGCAGCTCGAACCGCTGATGGTTGTCAAACGCAGCGGCCCGCGCGAGGCGTTCAACCCCGACAAGCTGCTGCGCGGGCTGGTGCTCGCCACCGAGAAACGCCCGGTGGATCAGGATCTGCTGCGCGCCTTCGCGTACGGTTTCGAGGACGAGGTGCAGACCGGCGAGATCCGCAGCGAGGAGATCGGCCGCCGCGCCATGACCTTCCTGCGCCCCCTGGACGACGTGGCGTACATCCGCTTCGCGAGCGTGTACCGCGACTTCGACAGCCTGGAGCGCTTCATCGAGGAGATCCGCGGCCTGAAAGACGAGCAGTGACCGCAAAAGGAGGGCCGCCCGGCTAGGTGCGCGGGCGGCCCTCCTCCTGTGCCCCCTACCGGCGGCGCCGCCAGTGTTGCAGGGTGCCCACCACGCCCCGGCGGAAGAACAGCACCACCAGCACGAACACCACGCCCGTCACGATGCCCACCGGGAGGTTCGCGGTGGTCAGCACGTCGCGCAGCAGCAGCACCAGCCCCGCGCCGATCACCGGCCCGAACAGGGTGGTGGTGCCGCCCAGCAGGGTCATCATGACGACCTCGCCGGACGTGCGCCAGTTCACGACCTCCAGGCTGACCACGCCGTGCCCGAAGGTGTACATCGCGCCCGCCAGTCCGGCCAGCCCGGCGCTCAGGAGGAACGCCGTGAACTTGAAGCGCGCGGGGTTGTACCCGACGCTCTGCGCGCGCTGCTCGCTGTCGCGCACCGCCTGCTGCGCCTGCCCGAAGGGACTGCGGACCGCGCGGTACGCCACGCCGAAGCCCAGCGCGAACAGCACGAGGCACACGTAGTACCGCAACTGCGCGTCACTGAAGTCCAGCCCCAGGAGGCTGGGCCGCGCGAAGCCCTGCAGGCCGTTCTCACCGCCGGTCAGGTCCGTCCACTGCAGCGCCAGGAACGACACCATCTGCGCGAACGCCAGCGTGATCATGCTGAAGTAGATGCCGCTGGAGCGCACGCTGAGGAACGCCACCGGGACCGCCAGCGCCAGCGCGCCCAGCGTGCCGCCCGCGATGGCGACCGGGACGCTCTGCCCATGCCCCAGCAGGAACGCCGTGAGGTACGCGCTCGTGCCCCAGAACGCCGCGTGCCCGAACGACAGCAGCCCGCTGAACCCGAACAGCAGGTCGAACGCCACCGCGAACAACCCCCACGCCAGGATGTCCAGGGCCAGCACTGGATAGATCAAGTGCGGCAGCGCCAGCAGCAGGACACCCAGGCCGATCAGCCACGCGGCGCGGGTCACGCGGGCCGGATCACGCGTCGCCCCCACCTTCGAGACGGCGCTCACCGCGCCCCCTCAGGCAGGCCGAACAGCCCACTGGGCCGCACGAGCAGCACCAGCGCCATCAGGATGAACACCAGCGTGTTCGCGATCGGTGGGTACACGGCGGCGCCCACCGCCGCGAGCACCCCCACCGCGAAGCCCGTCACGACGGACCCCAGGATGCTGCCCATCCCGCCGATCACGACGACCGCGAACGTCGTGATGATCAGCTCGGCGCCCATGTACGGCTCGACCGAGTAGATCGGGGCGGCCAGCACACCCGCCAGTCCGGCCAGCGCCGCACCCACCGCGAACACCCCGGTCACCCACAGGCTCACGTTGATGCCGAACGCCCGCGTCACGACCGGGTTCTCGGTGCTGGCGCGGATGATCGCGCCCACGCGGGTCTTCTCGATCACGAACCACGTGAGCAGGCACACGACCAGCGACAGGGCGATCACGAACAGGCGGTATTTCGGGAACACCACGAAGCCCAGGTTCACCACGCCCGACAGCAGTTCGGGCGGCGAGTACGGGGCGCTCGACACGGCGAAACGGCTCAGCATCACCTGCTTGACCAGATCCTGCGTGAGTAGCGTCAGGCCGAAGGTCAGCAGCAGGTTGTAACTGGGTTCCAGCCCGTACAGCCGCGACAGCAGCCCACGTTCCAGCACCACGCCCAGCAGGCCCACGAGCAGCGGCGCCAGGATCAGCGACGGCCAGAAGCCCAGGCCCAGCAGCTGCCCCAGCGCGAACGCCGCGAACGCGCCCAGCATGTACAGCGCGCCGTGCATGAAATTCACGATCCGCAGCATCCCGAAGATCACCGCGAGGCCCAGCGACAGCAGCGCGTAGAACGCGCCGTTCACCAGCCCGTTGAACACCTGAATCAAGAGTAACTGTGTATTCATAAGTGTCTGAGGGTCTGAAGGTCACAGGGTCTGAGCATCCAGGGGCAGCGTCTGCCCTTCGACATTCAGACTCTTGGACCCTCAGACCGCTTTCCTCACATGCGGCACTTGTTCTCGCTCAGGGGCATGAAGGCCTTCGCGGCGGGAATGGTGTTCAGGCGCTTGTAGATGTCCCCGGCCTCCTTGGACTCGCTCTTGCCCTTGACCTGCACGACCTGCACGTCGAGCAGGACGCGGTGGTCCTGCGGGCGGATCGTGGCGTTGCGCGCGAAGAAGTCGTCGAAGGCGTAGCCCTCGAGGGCCTTGACGACCGCGTCGCTGTTGTCGGTCTTGGCGCGGGCCACGGCGCCGAGGTACTGCATGGTCGCGGAGTACACGCCCGCCTGCGCCCAGGTGGGTTTCTTCCCGAAGGCCTTCTCGAAGCGGGCGGCCCACTGGCGGGAGCGCGCGTCGAAGTTCCAGAACCACGGCACGGTGGCGATCGCACCGGAGAACGCGTCCTGGCCCAGCGCGGCCACGTCGGTCTCGAACAGCAGCCCGATGCCCAGGCCGATGCCCTGTTTCTTCAGGCCGAACTCGTTGTACTGCTTGACGACGTTCACCAGATCGTTCCCGGCCTGCATCGTCCCGAAGATCTTGGGCCGCACGCTCTGCGCCTTGAGGAGGTACGAGCTGAAGTCGGTGTTCGGGAAGGGGGTGGCGTCGCTGGGCGCGGCCAGTTTCCCGCCGTTTTCCTGCACGGCCGCGACCATCTGCCGGTTCAGGTCCTGCCCGAACGCGTAGTTGGGGTAGATGATGTACCAGCTGTTCCCGCCGCGCTTGGTGACGGCGGTGCCGGTGCCGTTGGCGAGCATGTAGTTGTCGTACGCGTAGTGGAAGGTGTACTTGTTGCACTTCTCGTTCGTCAGGGCGGTGGTAGCGCCGGTCACGACCATGGCGACCGTCTTTTTCTGCCGGGCGACCTCGGTGGCGGCCAGCGCGGCGCTGCTGGTCGGCATGTCCACCAGCATGTCCACGTTCTGGCGGTCGATCATCTCGGCGGCCTTGTTCCCGGCCACGTCGGCCTTGTTCTGATGGTCCACGCCGATCACGCTGACCTTCCCGGCGTAGGCGCGGTTCGCTTTCATGAAGTCCTCGGCGGCCATCTGCGCGGCCTTCACGCTGCCCTGCCCGGACAGCTCGGAGTACACGCCGGACAGGTCGGTCAGGACGCCCACCTTGATCCCCCCGTCGGACAGGGACTGGGCTGAGGCGGCGGGTGTAAGAAGCAGGGCGGTCAGGGCCAGGATGGCGGTGCGGGTCTTGTTCATGGGACAACCTCCAGAGGAGTGAATGGCAGTACGGGAATGGGAGAGAGAAGGGCGGGCCTACACGCTGAGGTACCGCAGCAGGTCCTCCCGGCGGGCCTCGACCTGCTCACGCAGCACCTCGTCCACGATCTGCCCGTCCACGAACACGTAATGCCGGTCCGCGAGGCGCGACGCGAACTTCAGGTTCTGCTCGACCAGCAGCACCGCCATGCCGCTCTGGCGCAGCGTGTCGATGATCTCGCCGATGCGCTGCACGATCACGGGTGCCAGGCCCTCGCTGGGTTCGTCGAGCAGCAGCAGCTTCGGCCCGGCGCGCAGCACGCGCACCATCGCCAGCATCTGCTGCTCGCCGCCCGAGAGCTTGCTGCCCGGGTGATGCCCGCGCTCACGCAGGACCGGGAACGCGTCGTAGATACGCTCGGTACTCCAGCCCCTGGGGCGGCTGGGCGGCAGTTCGAGGTTCTCGCGGACGGTCAGGGTGCTCAGGATCGCGCGTTCCTCCGGCACCCACGCCAGCCCCTGCGCCGCCACGCGGTTGCTGGGCAGGCGGCTGATGTCCTGCCCACCGAACGTGATCTGGCCCGTGCGGCTGCGCAGCACGCCCATCACGCTTTTCAAGGTGGTGGTCTTTCCGGCGCCGTTGCGGCCGATCAGGCTGACCACCTCGCCCGGGTTCACGTGCAGGGTCACGCCGCGCAGCACGTGACTCTGGCCGTAGAAGGCGTTCAGGTCCTGCACCGAGAGCAGCGGCGTCATGCGTGCCCCCCGTCGTCGCCCAGGTACGCCTCGATCACGCGCGGGTCGCGCCGCACGTCCTCGTAGCGGCCGCTGGCGAGCACTGACCCGTACTGGAGGACCGTGATGCGGTCGGCGAGTTCCGCCACGACGCTCATGTTGTGTTCCACGAGCACCACCGTCCGTCCGCGCGCCACCTGCCGCACGAGCGCGATCACCCGCGCGATCCCCTCCGAGCCCATGCCGGACGTCGGTTCGTCGAGCAGCAGCACGCGCGGGTCCTGCGTCATGGAAATCCCGATCTCCAGTTGCCGCTTCTCCCCGTGGCTCAGGTCCGCCGCCAGCCGCTCCGGCATGCCGCCCAGGCCCACGTCCGCGAGAATCGCGTCCGCCCGCGCGCCCAGCGACTCCAGCCGCGAGAGGGGCACCCAGAACCGGTGCGGGAGCGGTGTGGGCGACTGGAGTGCCACCAGCACGTTCTCCCGCACGCTCAGGGTGGGAAACACCGAACTGATCTGAAACGACCGGGACAGCCCCCGGCGCACGATCTCGTAGGGCCGCAGGGTGTCCACCCGCTCGCCGAAGAGGCGCACCTCGCCCGCCGTGGGTTTCAGGAAGCCCGACAGCAGGTTGAACAGCGTGGTCTTCCCGGCCCCGTTCGGCCCGATGATCGCGTGAATCTCCCCGTCATGAATCTGCAGGTTCACGTCGTTCGTGGCCCGGAACCCCCGGAAGTCCTTGACCAGCCCCCGCGCTTCCAGGGCAACGGGCGGCGCGGGGGCCGCCTTATCCATGTGAACCGACGTCGCCGTCACGGCGCGCCGGATGCCTCGTGTCGCATCGCTCCTCCCCTGTGTTGTGTGGTCTGGGAGGAGCCTAGCGGCCGCGCGTCACGCTGCCGTTACAGTCTGACCGGCCCGGACCGGGACAGTCGAGGGGAGAGGAACCAGTTCAGGCCTTGCTGGGGCCGCCCGCCGAGGCCGGACGCGGCACCGCCGGGGTCTCGTTGCCGGGCGTGTGGCCGCGCACGTCGCGGAGCATCTCGCGGATCAGGGCGAAATCCGCCTCGATGTCCCCGGTGGGCGTCACGTACCCGATCACGCCCACCTGCTTGCGGCCCCAGTCCAGCGCGGTCACCGCGACCGGCACGTTCGCCTCCAGCGCCATGTAGTAGAAGCCGGTGCGCCAGTACTCCCCGCGGCTGCGGGTGCCTTCCGGCGCGACGACCAGCATGATCTCCGGTTCGCGTTCGATCAGGGCGACCACGCCGTCCACGAAGTTCCCCCCGGCGCGGCGGCGATCCACCGGCAGGCCCCCCACGGCGCGCATGAACAGCCCCACCGGGAACGTGAACAGCTGGTGTTTCGCCACGAAGTGAACCGGGGCGCGCGTGGCGAACTTGAACATGATGCCGGGCCAGAAGTCCGCGTCGTGCGTGTGCGGCGCGACCGCGCCCACCACCTTCGGGCCGGGTGGGGGGGCCAGCACCGGCGTCCAGCCCGACAGGCGCAGCGCCGCGAGCGCCAGACGGGAGAACAGGGTGTGACGGCGACCGGGCCAGAGAGCAGACATCACTGTGCAGCGTAGCGGGGTGTCACGTCACTGCCCGCAGGTTTGAACGCGGTTCAGAAAAACCATGCTCTGCCGGAAACGGACGCGCCGTTGCCTGCCCGGCGGTCCGCTCAGCGGCGGTCGCGGCGCGGCGCACCGGGGCGCTCCTGCCACGCCGCGAGGATCAGGGACACCACGATGACCAGACCAGCCAGAAGTAGTTCCATAGGGGGATTCTCCTTTTCTTTATCTGACGTTAAGGTCACAGCCCGGTGTCAGGCCATGAAAAACGTCTCAAGATCAGATGAAGACCGCTGAGGTGGAGTGAACCGCCCCACGATACCCACGGCCCGCGAACCCTGTCAAAACCCCACCCCCACCAGGCCCACACCCTGTCAGCTCAGCCCCGCCACCTCCTCCAGGCTCAGGCCCGCCGCGTCCAGCGTCGCCCAGAATGCCCCGGCGTCCACGGGCAGCACGCTCAGGCGCGAGCCCCTGCGGGTCAGCGCCGACCCCTCCCACTCCGGCATCTCCCGCAACGAGTCCAGCGACACCACCTGCGGAAACGCAATCAGCGGCTCCACATCCACCATGCTCCAGCGCGGCGCCTCCACCGTGGACTTCGGATCGAAATACCTGCTCCCGGGGTCGAACTGCAGGTCATCCGCGTACGCCGCGCGGCACACCCGCGCCACCCCCGCCACCCCCGCCGGTTTCGCGTTCGAGTGGTAGAACAGGCACAGGTCACCCTCGCGCATCTCCCGCAGGAAATTCCGCGCCTGATAGTTCCGCACGCCATTCCACGGCTCGCGCCCCACCCGCACCAGATCCGCGAAGCCGAACACGTCGGGCTCCGATTTCAACAGCCAGAAACGCATGGGGGGCAGCTTAGGGCATGCGGCCTCCACCGACGCGTTCGGTTCCCTCTGCCACCGTCCCCGCGCGCGGGGCGTCCTAGACTGACGGCGTGCGCGCCTCGCCCTGGCTTCCTGTCCTGCTGATCCTCGCGCTGGCGGCGTACCTGCTGCCAGAGGCGGACGTGCCGTTCCTGCCGCGCGTGAATGTGGCGCCCCGCGTGGAGACGCAGGCGCCCACGCCCCCCGTCACGCTGCCGGAGGACGCCCGCGCGCTGTTCGACAAGTCCCGCCCCGCCACTGTCCGCGTGGAAAGCGTGAACACTGAGCGCAACAGGGGCGGGATCGGCACCGGCTTCTTCATCAGCGCGGGCGGGCAGCTCCTGACCGCGTACCACGTCGTCAGCGGCGGGCAGGTGTTCCAGGTGAGTACCCTCTCGGGCCGCAGCTATGGCGCGCGGGTCGTGGCCTTCGACGCCTCCGCGGACGTGGCGCTCTTGCAGGTCAACGGGCGCGGCACGAACTTCCCGTACCTGAACCTCACGACCCGCGCGCCCCGCCCCGGCGAGACCGTCCTGGCCATCGGGAACAGCGGCGGGGACTTCCTGCAACCCCGCCGGGGGCGACTGCTGCGCCTGAACGCCGAGGCGGGCCGCGCGGACTTTCCGCAGGGCACGCTGGAGATGACGGCCCCCCTCGCGCCGGGGGACAGTGGCGGGCCGATCATCGACGGGAACGGGCAGGCGATCGGGGTGGTCAGTTACATCAGCCTGGACGGCAGCGGGCAGACGCGGCGCAGCTACGCTGTGCCGGTCGTGGAGGGCAACGACCTGATCAGCGCCCTGCGCGCCGGGATCACGAACGACGTGCCGGTCGTGGGGCTGGTCTTCGACGCGATTCACAGCGGCCAGACCGACCCGCCCGGCGCGATCGTCCGCGAGGTCGCCCGCCGCAGTCCCGCCGAGCAGGCCGGGTTGCGGGGCAGCACCTTCGACGAGCAGGGCAGCCTGACGGGTCTGGGCGACGTGATCCTGCGCGTGAACGGCCAGCGCACCCGCGACGCGAACGAGGTCATCACCGCGATCCGCCGCGCGAAGGTGGGGGATACCGTCACCCTGACCTACCTGCGGGATGATCAGGAACGGCAGGCGCGCATCACGCTCGTGCCGAAAGCCAGCGTGCCCGACCTGCCAGAGTAAAGCAGCGACTACCCTCCGCCCACCCGCGCGTCAGCCGCTCCCGGCAGACTGGAGGGATGTCGAGAGCGTTCGTGAAAGAGGACGAGGGGGAGCGCTGGACGCCGCCTCCCGCGCCGCGCGCCTACCGCGTGCTGTGGACGGGCGACCCGGACGCCCCCGAGGTGCTGAAGGAAACCGATGACCTGCTCGAGGCCCTGCGCTGGATGCAGGCCCGCGACCGCCGCGAGTTCGAACTGCGCGACGGACGAGGGGCGCTGCTCGCGACCGGGTAGGGGAGAGGCCTACCAGTCGCCGTCAAGGGTGACGCGCACGGTGCCCGCGAGCGTCTGCCCCGGCGCCAGCACGCGCAGATCGACCCCAGGCACGCCCTGCGCCGCGAGGTTGAACGCGTCCGTCGCGTGCGACACGGGTTCCAGCGCGAGGCTGCCGTCCGGCGCGGTGAACACCACCAGATGCGAGTACACGTTGTCCGCCGTGAGGGTCAGCGCCCGCGCGCCCCAGTCCAGTCGGGCCACGCCGTCCCACGCCGTGTACGTCGTGTTGATCTCCCGCGCGCCGACCGGTGCGGGCCTGCGGTAGTCCTCGTCGGGGCGCAACTCGCGGGCCGCGCCGACCGTCAGGAACCGCTCGTCCGTGTCGTAGATCAGCTCCGCGCCCACCGTCAGGGCCGGATCCACGCCCGGCAGGTCCGGCTGAAGGCGCGCGAAGTACGGGTGCAGACCCATCCCGGCGGGCATGTCGCTCGTGTCCTCGTTCGTGAGGGTCAGCGTCATGTCGAGGTGCGGGCCGTGCAGGCGGTACTCGACGCCCGCCGTGAACGCCCACGGCCAGTTCACGTCCGCGAAGTCGCGCGAGTCGAAGGTGCAGCGCAGGTGCGTGTCGTCCACCCGCTCGGCGTGCCAGGGTCGGTTACGGACGTCCCCGTGCTGCGCCAGTCCGTCCTTCGTGTTCGGGCGGAGCTGAATTTCACGGCCTCCGAACACGAATGTCGCGTCGCGCACGCGGTTGCTGAACGGGATCAGCGTGAAGCTCGCGCACTGGCTGCTCGTCTCCACGCTCCCCAGCTCGACCGGGCGCAGTACCGGGCGGCCCGAGGCCGCGCGCAGGTTCAGCACGCTGGCCCCCACCTCCGGCAGCACCTCCAGCGTCAACTGCTCACCGCGCAGCACCTCCACCCGGCCGGGGTGGGTCACGCGCGGCCCCGGGACGCCTCGAACAGCAGGATGCCCGCCGCCACCGACGCGTTCAGGCTCTGCACCCGCCCCCGCACCGGAATGCTGACCAGCGCGTCGCACTTCTCGCGCACCAGCCGGCGCATGCCCTCGCCCTCCGCGCCGATCACCAGCGCCACCTTCCCGCTGAAATCCACCTTGCGGAGGTCCTGCGCCGCCTCGCCCGCCGCGCCGTACACCCACACGCCGTCCTTCTTCAGGGCGTCCATCAGGCGCGGCAGGTTCTTCGTCTGCGCGACCGGCAGGTAACTCGTGGCGCCCGCCGCCGTCTTGGCCACCACCGGCGACAGCGGCGCGCTGCGGCGCTCCTCGACGACCACGCCGTGCGCGCCCAGCACCTCCGCGCTGCGGATGATCGCCCCGAAGTTGCGCGGGTCCGTGATGCCGTCCAGCAGCACGATCAGCAGCTCCTCGCCGCGCTTCTCCGCGAGATCCAGGATGTCGTCCACCGACGCCCACTCCAGGTCCTCCACCTCGGCCAGGACGCCCTGATGCTGCGTCGTGCCCGCCAGCTGATCGAGCTCGATGCGCGGCGCGAACTTCAGGCGCACGCCCGTCGCCTTGAGTTGCGCCACGAACGCCTCTTCCACCCCACGCGCGACCAGCACCTCGGACACCCGTCCGTCCTGCAACGCTTCCAGCACCGGATTCCGCCCGTACAGCAACATAGAGGCCAGTGTACGCGCCCGGAGCCGCAGGCGGCCCGCGCGCCGACGGGCGGGGCAGAGGCAACAGGAAAAACCCCCGCGCGGGGCGGGGGCTTCTTCGTCTGGTGGGTCGTGTAGGAATCGAACCTACAACCCGCTGATTAAGAGTCAGCTGCTCTGCCAATTGAGCTAACGACCCAGAGCGGAGGGAAGTATACGGTGCCCCCCGAGGCGTGTCAAGCGCCCCCCAGGAGCGTGCGGGTCTGCCCGGCGAGGTACAGGCTTCCCGCGACCAGCAGCGTGCCGCCGGGCGGCGTGAGCGCCAGCGCGTGCGCCAGGGCCCGCGCTGGGTCGGGGATGGCGTCCCCGCCGTGCTGCGCGGCCAGGTCCTGCGGGGGCGTGGCGAGGTCGCCGGGCGCGGTGAACACCCGCCGAGACGCGACGCCCAGCAGCGGCGCGAGGGTCGCCCCCGTGTCCTTGCGCGCGAGATTCCCGAACAGCAGCACGTCCGCGCGCGGCACTGCCAGCGCCAGCGCCTGCGCCGCGTGCGGGTTGTGCGCGCCGTCCACGAGGACCGTGCGCCCGTCCACGTCGAACCGTTCCAGGCGGCCCGGGTGCGTGGCGTCCAGCGCGCCGTCCACGCCCGCCCCGTACCCCAGCGTTCGGAGAGTGGCGGCGGCCAGCGCGGCGTTGCGCGCCTGATGCGGCCCCGCCAGCCGCGGCGGGCGCGGCAGCGCGAACAGGTCCGGGTGCGTGTCCGGGGTCAGCAGCGGCGCCCCCACCCCCGCCGCGACCTCCGCGATCACGTCCAGCGCCTCCCCTGCGGCTGTGGTCAGCAGCGGCACGCCGGGCCGGGCCGCGCCCGCCTTGTCCCGCGCGATCTGCGCCACCGTCCCCCCAGCACGCCCACGTGATCGAGCGCCACGTTCGTCAGCGCCACCGCTGCCACGTTCTCCAGCGCGTCCGTCGCGTCCGTCGCGCCGCCCACCCCGGCCTCCATCACCGCGACCTCCACCCCCCGCGCCGCGAACACCCGTGCCGAGAGCGCCAGCGTCAGGTCGAAGAACGCCGCGTCCCCCCCGTGCGCGCGCGCCCAGGCGATGAACGCCGCCGTCTCCGCTGCGGGGATCGGCTCGCCGTCCACCCGCACCCGCTCCTCGAACTGCGTCAGGTGCGGACTCGTGAAGCGCCCCGCCCGCACGCCCGCCGCGCGCAGCCCCGCGTCAAGCATCGCGCAGGTGCTGCCCTTCCCGTTCGTGCCCACCACCCGCACACTCCGGAAGCGCGCGTCCGGGCGGCCCAGCGCGTCCAGCAACGCCCGGGCCGCACCCGGCCCCCGTTCACGACCCGCACGGGTGCGGGCGAACAACCACTCGTAATCCGGCACAGACGAGGCACTCACGCCGGTCAGGGTACCGGTCAGCCGCTCCCCAGGTCACGCGGGCGGTAGGTGACCGCCTCGGCCAGATGCGCCTCGCGGATGTCGTCACTGCCCGCCAGGTCCGCCACGGTGCGCGCCACGCGCAGCACCCGGTCGAAGCCCCGCCCGGTCAGGCCCAGTTGCCGCGCCGCCGCCCGCGCGAAATGCTCCGGCCCGGCCCCCAGCGGCGCGGCCCGCCGCAGCGCCTGCCCGCTCAGGTCCGCGTTCCGCACGCCCTGCCGCGCCAGCATCCGCGCCCGCGCCGCCAGGATGCGCGCCCGCACCAGCCCTGAGCCCTCCGGTTCCGGCGCGCGGGTCAGCTCGTCCACGGTCAGGCGGGGCACCCGCACGAGCAGGTCGATGCGGTCGAGCAGCGGCCCGCTCAGCCGCGCCGCGTAGCGCGTCCGTTCGGCCGGCGTGCACGCACACGCCTTCTCCGGGTCGCCGTGATGCCCGCACGGGCACGGGTTCATCGCCGCGATCAGCTGGAAGCGCGCCGGGTACTGCACGCTGGCCCGCGCCCGGCTGATCGTCACGTGCCCGTCCTCCAACGACAGTCCGGTTTCAGTATCAGAGTGCGCTTAAAGCGCCGCCAGCTTCAGGTCAGCCCGGCCGTCGGGGTGCAGCGTGACGTGCAGGTCCAGCGTGCGGGCCATCTCCGCCAGGTCCTCGCCTTCCAGCACCTGTGAGAGGCGGTCACGGGCCTGGGTGAGGTTGTTGGGTTGCAGGGGGACGTTGGCGGGGGCCATGAGGGCGTCGCGTTGCGCTTCAAGTTCCTGGCGGGTTTCCTTGTACTCGGTGGGGGAGAGGCCGCCGTCGAGCGCGAGGAGCTTCAGGTTCTTCAGGCGCTTGTCGATCGCGGCGATGGCGGGCGTGACATCCAGGGGTTGCGGGGTGGGGACGTCCAGGGCCGCCATAAGGGCCGCGTCATCAGTGAGCAGGGCGCGCAGCTGCTCAAGGATGAAGGGGTGGATGGTGCGGGCGTTGTAGTACCGGCGGTGCGTGCACAGCTCGCCTCTGGAGCCGTCGCGGCGGTAGATGCGGTAGCAGTGGTAGAAGCGCTGCGTGGTGCGCTGCTTGGGGCGGCTGGGGCCGGGTTCGTTCGTGACGGCGCTGAGGGTGCCGCCGCACTGGCCGCAGTGGAGGCGCTTGGCGAGGGGGAACTCGTGGGCGTCCGTGCGGGTGCCGGGGCGTCCGCCGCGCCGGCGGCCCTGGATGACGCGCTGCGTGGCGTCCCAGTCCGCCGGGGGGATGATGGCGGGGACGGTGCAGGTGACGAGGTCGCGCCCGTCGCCGCGGCCTTTGCGTGCGCGACCGAACACGTACTGGCCTTTGTGGAGGGGGTTGGCGAGGATGTACTTCACGCTGCTCTCGCTCCACCTCGCGCCGCGCCGGGGTGCGCCGAGGCGGTTGAGTTCGGTGGTGATGGCGTGGGCGCTCTGGCCTTCGCGGGCCCAGGTGTAGATCTGCCTGATCCACTGGGCTTCCTCTTCCTGGATTTCGCCTTTGTGCCAGCCGTACCCGCTGGGTGGGATGACGGGCCGTCCGGCTTCGCGGACTTTGGCGAGCATGCCGCCCCGGAGGCGCTTGGCGATGCGCATGTGCTCCGACTGCGCGAAGACACTGCGCACGCCGAAGTTCATGCTGGACATCTCGTCCTTGGGGTCGATGAGGCCCATGTCGGCGCTGTGCACCTCGGCGCCCGTTTCGAGGAGTTCCTCGAGGACGGCGTACGCGATGGCGGTGCGGCGCGCGAGGCGGTCCACGGCGCTGACCAGCACCGCGTCGTACTGGTGGGCGACGTTCAGGAGGGTGTCCAGTTCCTGCCGGGTGGCGCGGGTGCCGGTGATGACGTCCTGGAAGGTGCGGACGATCTGCAGGCCGTGCAGCTGCGCGTACTGCTGCGCGGCGCGGGTCTGGACGGCGAGACCGAAGCGTTCGTCACCGGCCTGAGCGGCCGTGCTGACGCGGAGGTACAGGGCGGCGGTACGGGTAGGGGAGGTGGTCATGGCTTCAGTTCAGTATGACGTGGAAGACAACCTCTTCCCGAAGTGTCATGTGCTGAGGAGTCTGTCAGTGGCACAGCATGGAACTCTTAAGCGCCCACCCACCTCCCTCTATCCTGGCGATGCGCTGGAGGGAGCCCAGGTATTCGTCACTGTGAGTCACGTGGAAGCTGACGATGTCGTGCGCCAGCTTGGCCCTACCTGAGCGTGACCGCCGCCCGCCGAACTGCCTCGTCTCTACAGGCGAAGGAACGAAGCTGTCGGGTGCTGAGCACACCTGCCCTTGATTTCCGCCAATACTGTAGGGAATGTCCAACGTTGGTGCGTCTGACCTTGACCGTCTCCATGTGCTCCTCGCGCAGCGCACCTTCCTGCTTACTTTCAATGACGCAGTGAGGCCACTCGCCGACCCGGTCGACATTCAGACAACGGCAATTCGCGTGCTGGGCGAGCACCTGGGTGCTAACCGGGTTCTGTACTTCGAGATCCATGGGAGCGATTACGTCGTCGAGCACAATTACGTCCACGGCGCGGCGGCGCTCACAGGCACCTTTCCGGTGGATTCATTCAGTCCGTGCGTGCTGGAGGCCCAGCACGCCGGCCGCACCGTGGCCATCGCCGAGGTCGCTGCCGATCCCGACTTATCCCCGGAGCGGAAAGAAGCTTATGCGGCGATTGGGGTCAGTGCCCTGGCAGACGTGTCTCTGGTCAAAAATGGCGTGTTCATCGCCGGCCTGGCCGTCCATTTCTCCCAGCCTCACACGTGGACCCCTGAGGAGATCACCCTGTGTGAAGATGTCGCCGAACGCACGTGGGGCGCCGTGGAACGGGCCCGCTCCGAAACCGCGTTGCGGGAATCGGAGGAGAAATTCCGCAGCCTGTTCAATGCCATCGATGAGGGGTTTTGCATCGTTGAGATCCTGTTCAGCAAGAACGGGACACCGGTGGATTACCGCTTCGTTCAGGCGAATCCGGCGTTTGTGGAACTGACAGGACTCCCCGCCGACGCTCTCGGCAAAACCGCACGGGAACTCGTCCCGGATCTGGAAGCGTTCTGGGTAGAGACGTACGGCAGGGTCGCGCTGACGGGCCATGCCGTGCGGTTTGAGAACCGATCGGACGCGATGAATCGCTGGTTCGATGTGTACGCCTCTCGCATCGGTGGTGCTGGCAGTCACCAGGTCGCCATCGTGTTCAACAACATCAGTGAGCGGAAACAGGCGGAAGCCGACATCAAGGAACTCAACCGCTTCTTGGAGGCGCGCATTGAGGAACGGACTCGCAACCTCGCTGCTGAGCGCGCCGCCCTGGAAGTATCGAACGATGAGCTGCAGGCCTTCAACCACAGTGTTTCGCACGATCTGATGACCCCGCTGCGGCATATCGCCGGCTTCGCGCAGCTGGCTTCCAAGAGTCTTGACGATCCGCAGAAGAGCCGCCGCTACCTGGACATCATCGTTCAGGGCGCGCAGCGCATGGAGACGATGATCGAGGGCATGCTGGCTCTGTCAAGAACCGGACAGCGCGAACTGAGCGTGGGAGTGGTGGATCTGAACGACCTCCTCAAACAGTCGCGGCTTGATGTGGAGTCCCAACTTGACGGCCGGACCATCGAGTGGCGGTTGGGCCAACTTCCTGTCGTTCAGGGCGACCGCGTGACGCTGCAGCAGGTAATGAACAACCTCGTGGAGAATGCGGCAAAATACAGTCGGGAACGCGATCCGGCGGTCATTGAGGTCTGGGCTGAAGAGGCGGTGCAGCACTGGACGGTTTTTGTGCGGGATAATGGAGCGGGCTTCGATCCGGCGCGGGCGGGCAAGCTGTTCGGGATCTTCCAGCGCCTGCACCATCAGGATGAATTCAAGGGTACTGGGATTGGACTGTCGCTGGTGCGGCGGATCATCACCCGACATGGCGGGACGGTGAGTGGGACAGCGACCCTGGGTCAAGGAGCAACGTTTTGCTTCACTTTGCCCAAACCTGAACGTGCGCTGACCATAATGTAAGTGTCCACGCTTTCGATACTGACAAGCAGGATTTGCATCTGTCTCCGTTTCAATGACGTGATGCAGATCCCGTACTGGGTTCAGGACGCGATTGCTGTCGAGCTCTTACCGCGTGGTCACTCTCCCACCTGTGCTTGCCACTCGTCTGCTGGGATGCCCAGTGCTTGCCGGAGGGCTTCCAACCGCTGGGGTCCAAGTGAGGTGAGTTTGATCCGACCGCACTCGACGTGGGAGAGCCGCGTCCGGGAGATGGTGGACTGTGGGCCGAGTTGGGCGGTGTAGGTGGAGATGTGCTCTTGGCTGAGCCGGCGGGATTGGCGCGTGTGTTTGAGCCAGAGGCGTGGGGGGATGGGTTGGGTGGGGTCGGTTGGTGGGCGTTTCTTCTGCCGTGCGGTGTGCCAGGTCACGCCGACTCCCACTGCCCCACAGTCACTCCCCCCACGCCTCCAGCAGGAGGCCGGAGTTGAGTGGTCGGAGCGCCGATGGCGCGGGCTGCTGCGCAGGGTGTTACTGTCCTGCGCCGGGCCTGTAGTAGCACACGTCCACCTTGCCGTCTTTGGTTTTGATGCACTCCATGTACTCTTCGCCGTCAATCGGGGCACCTTTGAGAATGTCGTAGAAGGCCGCGTTCCGTTTATACGTGAGGGCGGTTTTGCCGTCGAGCGTCGGTGCCATGTTGGGTCGGATGTTCGGAAACTTGATGTAGTGGTTGCGGTTCCCGAAGATCAGGTTCATGTACTGCGCGCCGGCGCCGTACCCGGTGCCGATGACGCAGGCGGCGGTCTGAGTGATTTTGCCGTTGGTGAAGGCGTAGCAGATGCCGAGTTGGTCAGGGTATGGCCGGGCGAGGGCCGTGGTGAAGAGGAGCAGGACGCCGCCAGTGATGGTGAAGAGGATGCGTTTCATCAGATTTTCTCCAGGGGGAGGCCGGGCTGTGACACTCCGGTAGGCGGGGGCAATGTCGTTCCGGGACGTTGTCCCTGAGGTTCACCGTTTTGCGAAGGGAATCAGTTGCTGAGTCCTCGGTACTTCACGGCATGCCAGGTCACGCCGTCCGCGCTGGTGGCGTACACGCGGCCCCGGTTGCGCACGGCGCCGGTGAGCCGCACGGGTGGGTAGTCGGGGTTGTCGCTGTGCATGGCGGGGCGGCCGTGGTGGAGGTTGTAGCGTTTGACGACCATGCTGCCGTCTTCGAGTTGGAAGGCGAACAGCCAGCCGCGGTCGGTGCAGAGGTCTTTCTGGTCAACGAGGACCCAGCTGCCTTCGCGCAGGCCGTGTTCACCTTCGTGGGTCATGCTGTCGCCGGTGACTTTGAAGGCGAGCATCCCGAAGCGCCGGAAGGGCGGGGGGATGGGGACGCGGCGAACGGGTTGGAACGGAGCGGGATCGGCGGGATTTCCGGCGGAGATGAAACCCCAGACGGGGGCTTTGCTTGGGGCGTAACGTCGGGGCAAAAAGTAGGACTGCACGAGAAATTCCTCCTCTCAGTTCAGGTTCGGGTCGTAGTCACTGGCGACGGATACCACGCGGCCGATGATGGTGGCTTCGGTCGCGGGGATGTCTTCGAAGGTGCGGTTCTCGGCGCGGAAGACCGGGCCGAGGCGGGTGGTGGTGTACAGGCGGACGTGCGCGCCGTCTTGGTCGGTGAGGACGTACACGCGGCCTTCTTCGGGGGTGGTGTCGGCCTGGTCGATGTGGAGGGTGCTGCCGGGGCGGATGCTGGCGGAGCTGACGCCGAGCATCTCTTCGCTGTCCATGCGGAGCAGGAGGGGGCGCTTGATGCCAGGGGTGACGAGCTCGTGGTCGACGGCGGGACCGGGGGTGTCGAGGTTGAGGGCGGCGGTGAGCGGGTACACGTCCGAGCTGCCTTCACCGACGAGGGTGGCATCCATGACCCCAAGGTCAATGCCTGTTTCTCGCTGAAGCTGAGTCAGAGACCAACCTAGTGCGCTGGCCAGAGCAACGACTTTTGAGAAGCCAGCGTTCCGCAGATCTACCTTGCCCCGCTCGACGTCACTGACCCACCCTTGCGTCATCAGATCGCCCGCTGCAGCCACGATGTCCTCTTGCCCTTTCCCCAGTTCCAGGCGCCGCATTTTGAGGCGCAGCGCCCAGGTGGGCGGAGCCAATCGTGCGGGTTTGGTCTTAGGCGTCGGCATAGAGGTTAGGGCGTACATGGTGCCTGTACTACGCTCACTGTACGGATTGAGTTCCGGAATCCCCAACGATAAATCCGTGAAATGTCCTCACATCCGCCAATGTACATTGACACTGTACGGATAAATTTATATATTTGTCCTATGCGAATGACTGAATTACGGCGGCTGCGTGAGGAGCGCGACCTGACACGCGATCAACTCGCAGCCAAGTCCGGCGTCTCCTCGCTGACTATTCGCGCGCATGAGCTGGGCAGCGTGAAAGGCACTGAAACCCGCACCTCGGAAGCGCTGGCAGGGGCGTTGGGCGTACCTGTCCAGGCTCTTTTTTTTCCTCTCAATACGGATAAATCCATAAACACGGAGATTTCGGAATTGGTGCCCGCATGACCCGTCAGGCCGCCCCCGCTCTGTACCTCGGCAGCGTCACCACCGGCAGCGGCGTGGACATCCACAGCCGCGAAGGGCAGATCAAGCTCGCCCGCGCCCTCCTGAGCGTCACCCCCAAGACCACTGACACCGCTCGGAAGGGCGTGCAGCAGACCGGCAAGAAAGTCGGCTGAAACGAAAAACCGCGCCCTGACCCTGGAAAGTCGGCGCGGAAAGGAGCAATTCCTATGACTCATACGATACCAGTTCCCGCCCGCTTCCGCGCCCAGCTCGCTCTGGCCCACGGGGACGCCCGCCTGCGCGGCATGCCGTTCAGCCCCCTCAGTGGGGAGCGCCTCACCCTGGACGGCCGCACATACGCGCTGGAACTGCTCGAAACGGGCGGCTTCCTGACTGAGAGTGGCCGCGCGAAGTACACCGCGACCCTCACCGACCTGAGCACCGGCCGGCGCCTCGAGTACGCCGGACTGTGGGCCAAAGCTCGCCGCGCCAGGGACGGCACCGTCCGGCACAGCTACAGCCAGCCGCGCGTGGGCACGCACCGCACCTGGGTGGACTTCACGTGCGCCCTGCTGACCCACGCCGCGCAGATCTGGGGGCAGGGGGTGGCCGCGTGACCCGCTGGCGGTTCGGCGTGCACGCCACCCGCGCCCTGTGCGGCGCCTGGACTGGCGCGGGCCTCGTGGCCCTGAGCGTCCTCGCGGTGGCCCTGGCGGTGCACGCATGACGCTCAAGGCCACACCCAAGGAGCGGCCCGCGCACGCCCTCGCGTTCCTGGCCCGCGCTGGGCTGGGGGAGATCGTCGTGCGCCGCGCTGGGCACCTCGTCGAACGCCGCTACTACCCGCTGCCCACCTGCACCGAGTGCCGCGCCCACGTGGACCCCGGGACCACCCTCTGCTGGCTGTGCATCGAGGCGCGCCGCTGATGGCCCGCTTCAACGATTCCACCCCCACGCCGGACCAGCAGCGCGCCGCCCGGCCTGCCGCCCCTGAGATCTCCGCCGCTGAACACGATCGTCACGCTGCCGCGAACGCGGAACAGGTGCGTCTCCTGCGCGCCCACCTCACTGGAGGGAAACCATGCTGATCGGCCTCGCCACCATCGGGATCACGCTGATCCTTGCCTACGCCCTCACGCACCTGCCCCGCTCGGCGGTGGACGCATGACCACCCTTGAACACGCCCGCCCCACCAGCATGACCCTCGCTCCCGCGCAACCCGGCCTGACCCGTGAGCAGATCGACCTCGTCAAACGCACCATCGCCAAAGGCGCCACCGACGATGAACTGAGCCTCTTCGTGCAGCAGTGCGACCGCACCGGTCTCGACCCGTTCGCGCGGCAGATCTACGCCATCAAACGCTGGGACAACAAGGAGAAGCGCGAAGTGATGGGCGTGCAGGTCAGCATCGATGGCCTGCGCCTCATCGCCGAGCGCAGCGGCAAGTACGCCGGGCAGATGGGCCCCCTCTGGTGCGGCAAGGACGGCCAGTGGCGCGAAGTGTGGCTGGACGCCACGCCCCCCGCCGCCGCGAAGGTCGGCGTGCTCCGCGGTGACTTCCGCGAGCCGCTGTGGGCAGTGGCCCGCTGGGACTCGTACGTGCAGACCAACCGCGACGGGAAGCCCGGCCCGATGTGGTCGAAGATGCCGGACCTGATGCTCGCCAAGGTGGCCGAAGCCCTCGCGCTGCGCAAGGCGTTCCCGCAGGACATGAGCGGCCTGTACACAACCGAGGAGATGGCCCAGGCCGAGAACGGCCGTGAGGAGCGTCCCGCTCAGCAGGCTCAGACCACCCGCCCCGTCGATGTGACGCGCGAGGTCCAGGAAGCCGCGGGCACGCCTGCCCACACCCCAGCGCCCAGTTCCGCGCTGGTGAGCGACATTCGGCGCCTGTGGGCCGAAGCGCGCCCGCACATTGATGAGCAGGCGTTCGCGGCGAAGTACCCGGAGTGGCGCACCGTTCCGGCCCAGGCCGCTGCCCTGCGGGAAGCATTGGTGAGCGTGCTGGGTACTGCGCCCATGCCGGAGTCCGCCCCGCAGGCCCAGTCGGAGCCCGCCACCGTCCCCGCCGAGGCGATGCTCACCGAAGGGCAGCGCAAGGCCCTGTGCGCCCACGCCAGCCGCGCCGGGGCCACCACCAGCGAGGACCGCGCCAGCCTCTGGGCGTACCTCCTGAACAGCGACCTGGGCATCCGAACCCGTGACCTCACGGAAGCGCAGGCGGACGTCATCCTCGGCACTTCAGCACCTGGAGCAACGACGAAGCCGCCCAGGCCCTGCTGGAAGCCAAGAAGGCGGTGCTGCCGTTTTGACCGCCACGCCTCGCCAGATGACCCCCGGCCTGCATCAGGTCTGGGTGCGTGATCTCCGCCCCCTCGACGCCCGCCAGCAGGACGCCTTCCTCGTCAGCCTCGCCCTGCACTACGGGCAGAAGGCCGCTGACAAGATCCGCCACGCCCTGAACCGAGGCGCACCATGACCCCCGCGAAGAACCTGGTGCTGTTCCCGGAGAAGGCCGGCAGATCCGGTGTGCGCCGGGAGAAGGGCACCTACGGTCTGATCGACAACCCGGTCCTGACGTACCAGAAGCGCAACGGCCGGGCGGACACCCGCGTGCTGACTGCCCTGGCTGAGCAGGCCAACTACCGGCAGAAGGCCCTGACCATCCCAGAGCTGATGGTTCAGACCGAGCTGGGGCAGCGCGCCGTTGAGAAAGCCCTGGCCCAACTGGTCAGCGCGGGGCTGTGCGTGGCCGACGGAAAGGCGTGGCGGTACGGCGCTACGAACGGGCGTGCGAACCACCGTGCGAACAGCTGTGCGAATGACCGTGCGTCAGTTAAGTGCGGCGATGCCGTGCAGCACGCGAAATCCTTCGGCCTGAAGGAAGTAGAAGGACTTAGAAGGAATTTGAAGACCTACAACAACACCTCTTCCACGACTTGGACCACCCGCCCCGCGCCGGTTGGTGCTGCTGAGGCAAGCCCAACACGAACCACCACTCAAGGGCAGGCGCCTGACGGCGCGGCCTCTGACGAGGCCGGGACCGGACACCTGAACTCGTTTCAGGTTGAACCCACCCACACCCACGGAGGACTCGAGAACGTGACAGGCATTGAAGACATTCCGGCCGCGCCCGCCGCGCCGCAGACCTACCGCGAGGCGCAGGAAGTCCTCACCGCCACCGGCACGTGGGACATCTGGGCCGCGTGGACGAAAGCGCGCCGCCTGGACCGGGCCGCGCAGGACGCGCAGATCGTCCAGTTCGCTACCTGGGCGCAGGCCGGGCTGAGCACCGAATTGCGGCAGAACGCCAGTGAGATCACTGCGGCGGGCAGTTACGCCCACCCGTACCTCGCCCTGGCTGACCGCATGAAGCGCGCCGCGAAGGTGTTGGAATCCGAGGCCGCGAACCGTGACGAGCTCCGGCGCACGTACGGTGAGCCCCGCTGTCAGCCCGGCGAGCGCCGCCTCGCCCCCAGCGGGCAGGTGTGGACGGTCGACTACGTGGAGTACGGCCTGGTGTACTTCGCCGAGTCCGGCGCGCCGATGGATCAGGGCGACGCCATCGTGGCCCGCTGGCCCCTGGACGGGGGCGAGGCATGAAGCGCGCCCCGAAGCATGACACTGGGTACGCACCGTTGTTCCCCTATCTGGGCCTGGCCGCCGGCGCGGTCGTGGCCGAGGGTGAGCTGATCGTCGACAACTTCGCCGGGGGTGGTGGCGCCAGCACCGGCCTGGAACAGGCCCTGGGCCGCCCGGTGGACATCGCGGTCAACCATGACCCCGAAGCGGTGGCCATGCACGAGGTCAACCACCCGCACACGCAGCACTTCTGCGAGAGCGTCTGGGAAGTCGACCCGCGTCAGGTCACCGCTGGGCGGCCCGTCGCCCTGGCGTGGTTCTCGCCCGATTGCAAGCACTTCAGCAAGGCCAAGGGTGGGAAGCCGGTCAGCAAAGAGATCAGGGGCCTTGCGTGGGTGGCGCTGCGCTGGGCCGCCACGGTCCGCCCCCGCGTGATCGTGGTGGAGAACGTCGAGGAGTTCAGGACGTGGGGGCCCCTCGGCGAGAACGGCCGTCCCTGCCCGAAACAGCAGGGCCGGACCTTCCGCAGCTGGGTGAACGCCCTGCAGCGCCACGGGTACCAGGTGCAGTGGCGGGAACTGGTCGCGTACGAGTTCGGCGCGCCCACCAGCCGCAAGAGGCTGTTCATCGTGGCCCGCCGTGACGGTCAGCCCATCGTCTGGCCCACCCCCACGCATGGCAAGCCCACCGATCCCCGTGTGCAGTCGAGTGAGCTGGAAGTCTGGAAGACCGCGGCCGACTGCATCGACTGGAGCATCCCCATCCCCTCGATCTTCGGGCGGAAGAAAGTCTTGGTCCCCGCCACGCACCGTCGGATCGCGCAGGGCATCCTGCGGTTCACCCTCCGCGCCGCCCGGCCGTTCGTGGTGACCTGCAACCATCAGGGCGACTCGTTCCGGGGTCAGGGCGCAGACGAGCCCATGCGGACCCTGACCGCCGCGCACGACGCGCACGGGGCCGTCGTGGCTCAGATGGTCCCGCAGACCTACCAGAACGCTCCCCGCGCCGCCAATGCGCCCCTGGGCACCGCCACCACGCAGAGCAACGCACAGACCCTCGTGACCGCGTCCATCGTCGGCTGTGGGGGCCGCGCCGCTCAGGCGCAGCCGCGCGGGCTGGATGAGGGCGTGGGCACCATGACCACCAAGGCGGACAAGTGCCTGACCGTTGCCAGTCTGACCAAGATCCGCACCGGCAGCGTCGGCACGCCTGCCACCGAACCCCTGCACACGGTGACGGCCGGCGGTGAACCGGCCCGGCCCAGCACGGGGAACGTCCACGCCCTGACCAGTGCCACGATCGTAAAGATCGACAACCAGCGCAGCCGCAGCCTCGGCGCGTACCCGGTGGACGTGCCCGGCACCACCGAGGTCACCAAGGCCAGCAAGGCCGTGGCCACGGTGCAACTCGTCCGGCAGAACGGCGGGCACTGCGCTCCGGAGACTGCCCCGTACCCCGCCGACGTGCCCGTGAAGACCGTGACCAGCCAGGGCAAGCCGCACGACGTCCTGACCGCGCAACTCGTCCAGTACAACCGCAACTCACCGCCCAAGTCGGCGGGCCGCCCGATCAACACCCAGTCCACCCGGGAACGCTTCGGGCTGGCCACCGCGCAGGTGGTGCGGCAGTTCGGGACCAGCGTCGGGCACGCCGTCAGCGAACCCGCCCGGACCATCACCACGCAGGGCGGCGGGAAGAGTCTCCTGCTCACCGCCGAATGCGGCACGGGGCTGACGGCCGAGCAGCAGGCCGGGGCGCGGAAGGTGTACGCCTTCCTGCGCGAGCACCTGGGCGCACAGCTGGACCCGCACGCCGATCATGACCGCGGCCTGGTGCTCGTGCACCTGAACGGCGAGGCGTACGTGATCACCGATATCGGCATGCGGATGCTTGAGCCACGCGAGCTGTACCGCGCGCAGGGGTTCCCGGAGACCTACCAGATCGAGTTCATGACGCGGAACAAGAAGGGCAAGGCCGTGCCGCTGTCGAAGCGCGCACAGGTGCGGATGTGTGGGAACGCCGTGCCACCACCCTTCAGCCGCGCCATCGCGCACGCCAACCTCGCCATCCCCATGCAAGAGGCGGCGGACTGATGACCGACTCCGCCCCTCGCGTCGCGCCGCACAACATCGAAGCGGAAACCGCCTTGCTGGGTAGCGTCCTGCTCGACAACGACACCCTCACCAACGCCGCCGTCGGCCACCTCACCCCCGCCGCCTTCTACCAGCGCCGCCACCAGCTGATCTGGGCGGCCCTCCCCGCCCTGCGCGAGGCCCGTACCGACGCCGGGCAACCCGGCCCCATCGACCTGATCACCCTTAGCGAAGAACTCACCCGGCGCGGCCAGCTGGACGAGGCGGGCGGCCTGACCTACCTGATGGGCCTGGGTGATCAGGTGCCCACCGCCGCGTACGCCGAGCATTACGCCCGGATCGTGCAGGAGAAAGCCATCCTCCGCGCCAAGATCAGCGCGGCAGGCAAGGTCATGCAGGCCTGCTTCGACCAGCAACTGCCCCTCGAGGAGATCGACGCACTGACCTCGCTGATCCCCACGCTCACCCGGGCCGATGCCGGACTGGAAAGCATCGGCGGCGCCGTGGAAGCCGTGCTGCACCAGGCGGAACACGGCACCGGCCCCAACGGTGCACCCACCGGCCTCAAGGACCTGGATGACCTGATGGGCGGCCTGGAACCCGGGCGCCTGTACGTCCTCGCTGCCCGCCCCGCGATGGGGAAGACTGCGCTGGCCTTCCAGATGGCCATGCACGTCGCCCAGAAACGCGGGCGGGTGCTGGGCTTCAGCCTGGAAATGCCCACCGAGGAGATCGGCGCGCGCCTGCTGTGCAGCGAAGCCCGCGTGGACCTCGCCCGGTTCAGTGACAGCCGCCGGGGCAACCGCACCGCCCTGAACGGCCGGGACTGGGAACGCCTCACCAGCGCCGGCAACCGCCTGCACCAGCTCCCCATGGAGATGCTCGCCAAGCCCGGCCTGCGCCTGCAGGAACTGCTGGACACGGTGCGCCGCGCCCACGCCGCCCAGCCGCTCAGCCTGTTCGTGCTGGACTACCTGCAACTGGTGCAGGTGTCCGGCCGGGCCGGGGAGAACGCCGTGCAGCGCGTCACCATGATCAGCACTGCCCTGAAGAGCCTTGCGATGGAACTGGGCATTCCTGTGCTGGCCCTATCGCAGCTGAGCCGCGCCGTGGAGCAGCGCCCCAACCACCGCCCCATGCTCAGCGACCTGCGCGAGTCGGGTGCTGTCGAGCAGGACGCCGACGTCGTGATGTTCATCTACCGCGACGAGTACTACAACAAGGACACCGACCAGCACGGCGTGGCTGAGGTGATTCTCGGGAAGCAGCGCAACGGACCGACCGGCACCGTGAAACTCCAGTTCCACAGCGCCTTCACGCGCTTCAACGACCTCGCCCTTCACTGACCCCCAGCCTCCCGGCCGGTGGGCTGGGGAAGGAGCAGCAACATGACCACGACGCACCGCACCTACGGCATCTACGCACTGGAATTCCTGGGACTCACCTCGAAAGAAGTCCGCGAGATCGGCTGGGTGCACGACATCAAATGGGCGTTCATGGTGGGCGCCAAGCCCGAACGGAAGTTCGAACTCGACCACGCCCAGGTGCTGTTCGGTGCGGCGGACAGCAGCGGCCTCAAGCTGGAGATCTGCCCCCGCATGTCCGGCGGTCACCTGCCCGGCGTGATGGTGCCCACGACGCTTCAGGGCAGCCTGAACACCGTCGCGGAGGGACCGAAGACGAAGTTCACGACCCGCGTGTCCCAGGAGGCGCTGGAACAAGCCGGGCTGACCTCGGCCGTGCTGTTCGAAGCGAGCTGCAGCCTGGAATGCACGGTCAGTGACATGCCCACCCTGGAAGAGCAGACCGAAGCGCAAATCCAGGAAGAGCTCGCCGCGAACCGGGCACTGGAAGGCCAGGAACCCCTGTTTGACGACGTGCAGGCGGAAGTCCAGCAGGTGGCAGCTGAGCGCCAGCACCGCACGGACCTCGCTGCTCACTTGAACGCCGCGCCCGCCCTCGACGAGCCCGTCTTCGTGGATGCCGGTCCCGTGCCGCCCCGCTTGGTCATCGACCCGAAACAGCCGGACGAGGACCTGCCCTTCAACCTGCCCGACACCGACGGCGCCGCCGACTGAACTCAACACGCGGGGCGAGCACATCACGCTCGCCCCAGGAGACCGTTATGCCTGCACCCACATCACAGCAACTTGTACAGCCCCCGCGAGACCCGCTCCAGATCCTGAAACTGAGCCGCGTGAGGCCCCACGGCATTCGCGCACATGAAGGTCGAGATGTGCCGCCGGATGTCAGCGTCCGAGTACGGCGTCTGTCGGGCGCGCAACACCTCCAACACATCCTGCACCGAAAAAGTACCGCTGGGGCGAGCGTCACTCAGCTCACGAGCCACAGCAAGGATGTCATCTCGGCACGTCATTCGACCATTGTCGCAGGCCGGGTGGGCTGCGGGCCGGTGAGCGCATGACCACCCTGCCTGAAGTGCAGCCCCTCACCACTCAGGAACAGCAGCACCTCACCCAGCTGGAAGGCACCATCCGCGACGGCTGGCACGGCTTCGTGACCGTCGGTGAAGCCCTGCTGACCATCCGCGATCAGCGCCTGTACCGCGCCGCGCACCGCACGTTCGGGGACTACTGCGAGCAGGTGTGGGGCTGGTCCCGCCAGCGTGCCCAGCAACTCATGGACGCCGCCCAGACTTCGCAGGCCCTGTCAACCATTGGTTTACAGCCCGAGAACGAGCGGCAGGCCCGGGACCTGAAAGAAGCCGCGAAGGTCGTACAACACTTGGAGCCGGAGCAGGTTGTGGCGGTGGCCCAGTACCTGAAAACCGCCACCGGCAGCGAGAAGCCCACCACCAGCCAAGTCAAGGCCGCAGCGGAGGTGGCCGCCAGCATCGACGCGCACGCCACGGTGCAGCACCCCGACACTGGGGCCGAGGTGCCGCTGCACACCCTGACTGGAGAGCAGCGCGCCGCCGCGATCGCAGAGAACGTCAGCACCGGCACCCACGAACGCCTGCAACGCCAGAAACAGCACATCGAAGAGAGCAAGCTCCAATCCAAGAGCAACGGGCGCGGCGGGTGGACGGACTGGTTCATGGACTACGTCAGCCAGCACCTCACGCCCACCCAGGAACTGCGGATCGTTGGCAAGCAGGACGCCAGCGGCAACCCGAAGGTGCAGGCCCTGATCGTCGACACCGAAACGCACGCCACCATCGCCTACGGTGAGCCCGCCGACTGGCTGAAGAAAGCCGTCCTGAACCTCGTCGAGGAGGTCAAAGCGTGAGTCTGCAGCTCCTACTGACGGATCATCTCCGTCTGCCACGAGTCCCACAGACCCCACAGGTTCACGGCAGCACTCACGGCGATCAATCCCAGCAGGAACGCCAGCATCAGCGGCTTCACCCACCCCGCACGCCACCCCACCAGGGCCATCGACCCCACCAGCAGCACCTGACCCCCCACGATCAACAGGGTCTTCAGGGCCTCCCGCGTGAACGACGTGGGCGTGCCCTGCGCCGCGCCGATCAGCAGCAGCGCCAATCCCACCCAGGTCCAGATAGGGGGTCGCGACAGCCGCGGATTGCGTTGCGTCATACCGTGATCCTACCTGCCCCGTGGAGACCAGCGTGAACCCCTTCTCGACCCGGCAGGCGGCCGAGGCGTACCTGTCCAAAATCACGGACGCGGGTGTGCGCGACGCGACCCGCGCCCGGCTGGGCCTGGAAGCGGAGGTCAGCCCGCCGTCTGTCCCCGCGATGGCATCGTCCACGCGACCTATCGCTTGTCAGCCGAGAGCTCCAGAACCCTCTCCGGCTACCGCCCTGACCTTCACGCTGCCGTTCCCGCCCAGCCTGAACAGCATCTGGCGTGCCACCCTCGTCCCCTGCAAGCCCAAGAAACCCGGCGCGCCACCCTGGGCCGCCCGCATTCTCCTCAGCCAGGACGGCCGCCAGTACCGTCGCGCCGTGCGCGACATCATCCGCGCCCTGAACAGCCCCAGCACGCCGCCCGGCGCCCGACTCGCCCTGCACCTGCACGTCTGCCCACCCGACCGCCGCGCCCGGGACCTCAGCAACCTGCCCAAAGCCCTCGAGGACGCCCTCACCCACGCGGGCGTCTGGGCCGATGACTCGCTGATCGACGAGCTGCGCGTCACGCGCGGGCCCGTCACCACCGGCGGGCAGGTGCACGTCACCATCACGCCCCTCACCGCCACCCTCTTCGAGGTGCAGTCATGAAGCGCCACACCAAGAGCAGCGACCGCCCCGCGCAAGGGGACCGCGAAACCCGGTCCCACGCCGCCCCCCACGCCCGCGCCGCGCACCGGACCCTCATGAAGGGCCTGCGTGACGCCGGGCACACCGTCACTACCGTCGACGCCGCCATCAAGCTCGGCCTCCTGACAGAACGCGACTGGTGCGAGGAACTTGAACGGCAACGCGACGCCCACAACGTCGGCAAGAGGCAGTCATGACCCCCCACCACAGGAGCCAGCACCGATGACCATGACCCGCCCCCACCCCGAGGTGCCGATGCCCCGCACGAAACCCCAAATCACCGTCAACCGCGGGCGAGACACCATCCGCCGCCTCACCGCCCAGCGCACCGAAACCCGCGACGCCCGCCAGTACGCCGAGCAGTGGTACCAGACCTTCCGCACCTGGGACGTCCACTTCCCGGACGTCCTCCCGAAGATCAGCTACGCCGCGTTCCGCGACCAGGGCGCCTACGACCCCCTCACCATGGGCGAGGGCGGCCCACCCCAGAAGACGTACCTGCGCACCCCAGCAGGGGAGATCAGCGAAACGGAGATCGGCCAGCTCATCACTGACATGACCCTCAGCGCCCTCCCGGACACCGTGCAGCTGGGCCGGATGCTTGACCGCCTCCGCCGTCAGGACAATGGCTGCATGGCTACCCTGCTCCGCCCAGATGGCCGCTGGGAGCGGAACCGGGAAGCCGCACTGCGCTACGCCCTGGCCGTGCTGACCCTTGCCGTCCGCCTGGGTGACATCCATGCAGAACGCCCCCGGCAACTGATCGAGCGGGATCTCTATCAGCTCACCAAATTAACTTGTTAAATTGGCGCATTCCGCATATGATTTTGGTAAGTTCCACGAAACGTCACTACCAGCCGCCTCACGAGGCGGTTTTTCATTGGAACCCGCACCCATTCTTGAAACGTGCCGCATGAGAGCCGTTGAAGACGGCCACTGAGGGCGCGGGCGGTCCCGCTCCTTGCCACCCTGACCCCATGCCAGCAGCGGAACACCGCAGCGAGTCCAGGCCACCCCACTCAAGGCCAGGCGGCTCAGCCTCCCAGAGCGCCACGCGCTGCCCCGGACCACCAAGCTATACGGGAAGCCCCGGGCAGCACCTGTGCCTCATCAGGGCAGCAGCCTCAGCTGGTGCAACCCCGGCAACCCTGACCCCTTCACATCGTGCGCCACAACATGAAGATCTCCAGCGACCGACCCTGACTCACGACCACCTTCACCACGCCGAACTTCGTCACGATCTCCAACGGGACTGGAGGGTTGACCATGCTCGCCGTCTGCAACAGATTCGCATCTCGTTTCGACATGCGACTGGCATACACCTGACGACCGCTCCTCAAGGGCGAGACGCCCACATCAATCACGGTCTCTAAGCGTTCCATCCCTCACCCTACGGCCCCACTCCTTCATCCGGAGGCGACTCCCATGAACCAGCCCCAACAAAGCGCGCGCATCCTGCTTATCCCCCGTGCGACAGCATGATCTCGTCCCGGCGACGCACCGCCTCCGCATGCGACATGCCGCACTCCACCAGGTAACTCTCCACCGCCGCGCCCGCCGACGTGATCGAATCCTCCTTCGAACTGATTGAGGAGAACAACATGATGTACAACCGGAACAGGTGATCAGCCGTCGTGAGGGCCACTCGATTTGCGTCCATCCCCAACACTACGTCACGCCGTCCGCGGTTCCCCACGAACTCAGTGAAGGCGCTGCGAGGGCACAGCCGACCTAATAGTCCTGTTCCAACCGGTCACACGCCTGATCAAACATCGCACGCACCTGCCCACTACGCGGCGGGTAGACAGAGGAATCAGAACTGGCCAGCGGACTCCCCAGAATGTCCACCCACGACACCATGAATGTGTGAGGCTGATCCGGTGCCACCGTGACTTCCACCTGTCGTTCACCCACCTGAAGAGCACGCATCCTCTCACGGCGCTGCTGATCCAGATGAACATGCCAGCGAAGTTCAAAAGCCCCAACGGCTTCCAGCGCCCACCGCTCCCTGCGAGATTTCTCGTCCATCCCACACTGTGCGCCGCCGGAGGTAAAGACACCGTGGGCCTGAAGACCAGCATTGCCACACCCAGCGAAGTCCCCCACCCGCGCCCGCTCAACCCAACACCCAAGGGACCCCTCGCTCCGCTACGAATCAAGCCAGCGAAGTACCCACCCCTGAATCACACGCTCCATGCCCACCTGATCAGCATGATCAAATTCCAGCGAGCCATGCCCTTCAAAGGGAGGTTGAGCCGTAAGCACGATGGTGTCACGCAGAGGGGCTTTCGACGCAGAGATCAACGCACTCTTGCGAGGCCCGGTCTTCGTGGCAATGTCAAGGTGCGTTACGGTATGGCCATCTGCCGTAGACCACGTCTCGAGCGCCTGCGCCTCCAACCCGTGCAAGCGCAGACGCTCAGCCATGCGGTCAAACACCACACCAGCAGAATCTCGAACGATACGCATGGAATGGTCCTGCCGGACCTGTTTGTCCCTGGCAACTCGAACGGCTGCACGTTCCTCAGCCTCCTGCTCAGCTTGCCGTGCATCCATGCGCGCCTTGACCTGCAGGTCAAAATCATCCATTCCCAACCCTACCAGTGAGGCACCCCATGACGGCCCCTGGACCGCTTCATCCCACCTGCACACTCAGCGTGAACAACATGTGAACACGTTCCAGAGGTCAACTCACGGGTGGTACACGACAATGGTGAATGCATGCACCCTGGGAAGACACCGGGTGCACGCCAATTTGCAGTAGGGTCCCGCTATGCGACTCTTCATCCGCGGCCTCGTCCGCCCCAAAGACCTGGCCGACGCCAGTCTCGCCGCCGCGGATACCAGCGACGACATATTCACCTTCACGAGTGAAGGGCCCGGCCAGGACGGGTACGTCGGCACAACTCTCACTTTCATCGGGGAGCGCAACGCCGCGCTGCGATTCCGGAGCGTCTGGAAAACTGAAATGGAACGCTGCGGTTACCACGTCGAACTCCGCTGACCCTGCCCCACTCTCAGCCCCGCCCAGCGCGGGGCTTTTTCACGCCCACAGGAGCCCCGCATGGTCAAGGTGAAGGTCAAGAAAGCCCACTAGCGCACCATCAACGGCACGCGCTGCAACCTGCTTAGTCCGTATGCATCAACATAATCTGCTGCCGGTGCCACGCGGCTTCCGCATGTGACATGCCACATTCCACCAAATAACTTTCAGTCGCCGCAGCGGCTGAAGCTATCGACTTCTCCTTCGTGCTGGTCGAAGAAAACAAAATGGCGTACAGCCGGAATAGGTGCTCGGCCGTCGTGAGTGCCACTCGATTCGCGTCCATCCCCAAGCCTACGTCAGACGAGCAGAGACTCCCCACCACCAAGGTGAAGAAGGTGCACGGTCACGGTCATCTCAGAAGTTCTGCTCCAACCGCTGACACGCCTGGTCGAATAGCTCGCACACCTGTTCACTGTGGGGCGGGTAGGCGTAAGAATCCGAGTTCGACAGTGGGCTTCTCAGGACGTCCAGCCACGACACCATGAAGGTGTACGGCTTCTGTGAGGACACCGTGACTTCAGCGCTTCGACCACCAGCCGTCAGGAAACGCAACCGCGCGAGGCGTTCTTGATCCAGGTGGACCTGCCAGCGCAGCTCGAACGCCATGATGGCCTCCGTCTCCCACATATCTCTGCGCAGTTGTCCGTCCATGTCACACCCTACGCCCCCTGGAGATGAGCTTCCCGTGGACCAGCCCGACGTGCCGAAACACCCCACCGCTGAGGCGCTGGGCGCGGCTCTCATGGGAAAGTAGCTCGCCCTCAGCTTGAGCCCCGCCACTGCGCGGGGGTTTTCCATATCAGGAGGTGATTCATGGCATCCCCCAAACGAGACAACCTTCGCGCGGCGCGTGCCCTAGTGGACGCCGCACTGCAGGGAGACGCGACAGCTTGCGCCAAGCACGAAATCACGTCCAGGACGCTCCAGAGATACCGTGCGGCCCTCGAAACAGACGAGGAGTTGTCGGCCTTCTACGCCCAGTTGTCGCGCACCGTGACCACGCAGAACTGGGCGAACGAACTCAACGTCACCCTCACCACAGCCATCCGGAAGCAGGGTGACCTCATCCGGGGAATCACCACCAGCAGCGCCGAGAACATCAGCGCCGTGACCGGAGCGATCAAGGCCCTCTCCGAGATCGCGATCACCCGTGACGTGCTGGGAGCTGGGGAGGTGAACGATGCTGGAGATGGTGACGCGGATTAAAGCCACCCAGAAACGCGTTGCCCGCATCACCCCCAGAACACCTAAGGCCCGTACCGGCACGACCGCCCGGCAACGCTGGCTGCTGACGGCCCGAACGAACCAACTGCCGCCGCAGGGCGAGTGGTTCGTCTGGCTGATCCTCGCTGGGCGCGGATTCGGGAAGACGAGGACCGGCGCGGAGACCATCGCTCAGTGGGCCAGAGAGACCCCACGGGGCCGCTTCGCCCTGGTCGCGCAGACCGCAGCAGACGCCCGGGACGTGATGGTGGAAGGGGAGTCCGGCTTGCTCAGTGTCTTGGACGAATCCGAACTCCGCGGTGGTTCCGTAGACACCGCTTGGAACCGCTCTCTCGGGGAGCTGTACCTGAAGAACGGCGCGCGATTCAAGTGCTACTCAAGCGAAACGCCCCGCAAGCTGCGCGGCCCGCAGCATCACGGCGCGTGGGGCGACGAGCCGGCCACCTGGAACGATGCTGACCAGGGAACGGGGGAGGACACCACCTGGTCGAACCTGCTGTTCGGGTTGCGCCTCGGGAAAGATCCGCGTGTGGTCATGACCGGCACGCCTCGCCCGAACCGCCTGATCCGGGAACTGAAGAAGGACGAGGGCACCGTCCTCACCGGGGGCAGCACGGCAGAGAACCTCGGGAACCTCTCCGAGACGTTCAAGCGGAACGTCATCCGCAAGTACGAAGGCACGCGGCTCGGCCGCCAGGAGCTCGACGGTGAACTCCTCGAGGACACGCCCGGCGCCCTGTGGAAGTACGCGATGTTCAACCGCGAAGGCTTCCGCCTGAAGTTCGACCAGCTGCCCGACCTGATCCGGATCGTGGTGGCCGTGGACCCGCAGGCCAGCCAGAGCAGCGACAGCGCCGAGACCGGCATCATCGTCGCCGGTAAGGACGCCCATGGGCACGCCTACGTCCTGGGCGATCTGTCCGGGAACTTCAGCCCGAGCGAGTGGGCGCAGACCAGCATCGACGCGTACAACTACCACCGTGCCGACGCCATCGTGCCTGAGAAGAACAACGGCGGGGACATGGTCACGCACACCATCAGCACCGTGGACAAGCGTGTGCCGGTCAAGCCCGTCTGGGCCAGCCGGGGCAAGCAGACCCGGGCGGAGCCGATCAGCACCCTCTACGAGCAGGGCCTCGTGCATCACGTCGGCGTGTTCCCAGACCTCGAAGGGCAGATGACGACCTGGGTCCCAGGAGAGAAGTCCCCCGACCGTATGGACGCCCTCGTGTGGGCGCTCACTGAGTTGATGCTCGGTGAGGAAGAACCCGAGCTTCCCCCCTCCGGCATTGCCGGGTACGAGCAGGACGACACCTACCAAGGAGGTGACTGGTGATTCTCGACCAATACGGCCAACCCGTGACCGCGCGCCACGAAGACGCGCAGGACATGCAGGGCGGCTGGCAACTCACGGGCGGCATCGGCGGTCCAGTCACCCTCCCGCAGCAGGTGCGCCTGCTGGGCGCCCTCTCCCGGGCCGACACGCAGCGTGCGGCCGTCGTGGCGTGGTACCTCAACCCCCTCCTGTACGGCGCTATCGAAGTCATCAAGAGCTTCGTGCTGGGCACGTCCGTCACATACGGGGATCACCCGGACAAGACCGTGCAGGCCGTCATGGAGGAATTCTGGGCCGCCAACAGCTTCGACACCCTGATCGAACGGTGGTTCACGGAACACCTCCTGCTGGGCGAGAACCTGACCATCTGGCCGGATCCGAAGCGCTTCACCCGGCGTGACCAGGCCGCCCGGATCGGGCAGTACGGCGTGATCGATGGGCAGTTGAAGTTCACGACCGCGCCAGGCCTGCCCGACGTCGTCGAGAGCATCGGTATTGCCGGGAAGCGCACCCTCCGCGAGGGTGAGTACGTCTGGTCCGCCCACGACAGCCTCCTGAACGACGTGCGCGGCTGGCCCGCCGTGGGCCGCGCGCTGGGACCGGCCCTGGCGTACCTGAACTTCATCAACGCCCGCACGAAGGTGCACGAGCTGGCCAGCCGGATCAACGCGGTGTACTACGCCTTCGCGAAGGACGAGAAGGAACTGAACGCCAAAGCGGGCCGCTTCCGAAACGTCCCCAGGAACGGCGCCGTGCTGACCCTGGCGCAGAACGCTGAGGGCAAGCGCGAGGAGTTCGACTTCCACATCCCGGACCTGAAGGCGCAGGACTCCGCGGTCGACGCGAAGCTGATCAAGCAACTGCTCGCCGTGGCCCTGGGCCTCCCAGAGCACTACCTCGCCGAGGGTGGAGGCGTGACCCGCACAACGGCGGACAGCATGGGCGAACCCGCCCGCAAGAGCTTCCAGCGCCGGCAGCGCACCGTGTGGAACTGGCTGCAGGCCACCTTCCGGACCGAACTCACCCGGCGGTATCCGGATGGCACCTTCACCACCAAGAAGGGGAGCCGCAAGCGCGTGTCCGCTGCGCAGGTCGAATTCCCCTTCAACTTCCCCAGCCTGCAGAACGAGGACCTCACCGCCCTGATCGCCAAGATCAACCTCGTCGCCCGCGAGGGCCTGGCCAGCCGTCAGACCATGACCGCCGAGCTGGGCTACGACCCAGCCGCAGAGGTGGAGAAGCTGGCCAGCGAGGCCAAGGAGGCAGAGACGAATGGACCGGAAGCCGACCCGAAAGCCAAAAAGCCAACCGCCGACCCCAAAGCCAGTCAATGACCAGGAAGCCCCGCCGGAGCACTTCCCCGCCCGCCGTCACCCGGAACTCAAACCGGGTGAAGTCCTGATGCAGGACAAGGAGCGAACATGACAGACCAGCGCACCCGCAGCCCCACCACGCCCGACGGCATCCTCCGAGATGCCGTCGAATCCTTTGACCTGCAGCCCATGCAGGACGCCGACGCTGGGAAGCCCCGCCGGATCAGTGGTGTCGCGAAGGAAGCCGACAAGGTCAACCTGAACCGGCGCTTCTTCAGTCTCGCTGTCCTGACCGGCATGTGTGCCGCCGCGCAGGACGCCCTGAAGACCGGCGAACTGTACGGCCTGGTCCAGCACCCCGACCCCTGGTACGAAGGCCCCAAAGGCCTGATCCAGAACGTGGGCGTCAAGTACGACCGCCTCTGGATGGACGGCACGCTGCTGCGCTTCGAAGGCGTGGTCGTGGCCACCACGCAGGGCCGGGACCTTCAGGCCGTGCTGGACGCCGGGGTCAAGGTCGGGATGAGCACCAATGTGCGTGGCAGCGCCCGGTACCTGCCGGCCAAGGAAGTGGATCCGGAGTGGCCGGATCCGGAGGAAACCATTCAGGTCGTCAATGACGACGCGCGCCTCGTCACGATCGACGCCGTGATGGGACCAGCCGACCTCGCTGGGGAGCTGAACGCGGCCGACAGCGTCAGGGAGGAGGATCACGTGAAAGACCTTGCGGAACTGAAAGCGAAGTACCCCGCGCTGTACGACCAGGCCGTCGCGGCTGGCAAGCAGGAAGCCGGGGCCAACAGCCTGGAAGACCAGCTGGCCACGGAGCGGAAGGCCCGCCTGGATCTGGAGAAGAAGATCCGGGATGACGGCCGCCGCGCCATCGCCACGAAAGCCCTGGCGGACGCGAAGCTGCCCAAGCTGGGCAAGTCCGGGGACATCGACCTGGACGCCCGCTTCGAGAAGCGCGTGATTGACGCGGCGCTGCGCATGGATAGCGACGAGGAAGCCCAGGCGGAAGTCACCGCCCTGATTGCGGAACGTGGCGATAAGACCGGCGCCGCGCAGGACGAGGCGAACAACCCCGGACTGGACACCACGGCCACCGTGCAGGACGGCAAGAAGACCACCGGCAAGAGCCGCAGCACCTTCAGCGCGGCCCGCCGCTCGTTCGGCCTGTAACCCCGGCCCTTCACCCTCACACCACCCCATAGGAGGGGCACACCATGGCGAAGAACCTCAACCGCACCGCGAAAGGCAACATCAGCCTCGCGATGCCCGTCCCCGCCGGCACGAAGAGCGGCGACGTCGTCCTGATCAACACCAAGGGCCTCAAGGGCTGGGCGCAGACCGACCGCGCCACCGCTACCACCGTCGCGGACGGCACCGCCGCCCCTGGTCTCGCCGACGGGCAGGCCACCGTCGAGCTGATCGGCATCAGCACCAGCGTGAACCTGCCCGTCGCTGGAGCTGGCTCGGCAGGCGACAAGGTCTACAAGGTCGCGGCGGACGGCACGTACAGCGGCGTCGCCAGCGGCAACGCCCTGATCGGGTACGCACTGGCCGACTGGACGGACGGCAAGGTCACGCCCGTCGGCCTCACCAACGCCTGACCGGCCCTCACCCCCTCACCGCCCGGCCTGAACGCCGGGCTTCTTCATGCCCCAAGGAGGGCCATTCATGTCCAAGACCCTGCTCCTCAAGATGCAGCTCGCCGAAGCCAAGGGCGAGATTCCCACCGGCACCGCGCAGGCCGCCACCGACGCCGTGATCGTCGAGGCGGGCACCCGCGCGTTCTACCAGGGCTACCACGGCGCGCAGAACGTGGCCGACGCGTACACCGCCGTCCGCGCTGAGCGCGCCACGCTGAGTGACGCCCAGGTCGAAGCGCAGGTCGAGTCGCTCGCTGACGAGTTCATCGACAGCATCGGCCCCCTGATGGCCGCGCAGCGCCTCACCGACACGCACACCACCAGCGACCTGCCGCTGGCCCTGGCCAACCTGCGCCAGCGCACGCTGCTGCCCGCGTACCAGGGGCCGATCAGCAACTGGCGGTCCTTCGCCCGCGTGATCACCGTGCCGGACTTCAAGACCATCCGCACGATGCGCCTCAGCGAGATGGGCGAACTGGCCCTGCGTCCCGAGAAGGAAGACGTCCAGTACGCCACCTTCAGCGAGGCTGAGGGCGGGTACCGCGTCGCGAACTACGAGAAGGCCCTGGCCTACACGTGGGAGATGAGCCAGAACGACGAGGTGGGTGTCTTCACGCGCGGCCTGGAAAGCCTGGGCCGCGGCGCCGGACGCACGGAAGCCATCGTGGTGTTCAAAGCCATCCTCGACGGCCTGAGCAGCGGGAAGATCACCGTGGCCGGGGACGGCTCTGGCGCGCCCACCATCGACACCATCAAGAAGCTGCGCGCCAAGTTCGCTGCCCGAACTTTCAAGGATGGGGACGGCAACGACTTGGAGTACGGCGTCGACATCACTGACATCATCTTCGGCACGGCCAACCGGGACGCGTTCAACCTGGCGAACACTCAGGAGTACGAGGACGCCCGCAGCGGCCGCACCCCGAACATCCTGCGTGGTGCGTTCACACTGCACCTCGAGCGCCTGTGGAGCCGCGTGTTCGGTCAGGATTACGTGGCGTTCGACCGCATGGTCGACTGGCTGGAAGTGGCGTTCCTGGAAGGCTTCGCGGGCGGGCCGCTGACGTACACGGAGATGCCCACCACCCGCGAGTACCAGGATCAGGGCAGCTTCCGGAACCACAGCTTCGCGGTGAAGGTCGGTCACGTGCTGGGCGCCCGCGTCGTGGACCCGAACGGTGCCGTGCTCGTGCAGGGCAGCTGAGCGAGGGGGTGACCCATGGCCCTGAGCGCAGATGACCTGAAGCGGTTACGGGTGCTGGTCACCCCCGCCGCCTGGGCCGCCCACGAGGCCCTGGACTCCGCTGAGCAGGTGGATGCCGAGCTGGCCTTCGAGGTGCACGGCGACGTGCGGCTCGTGGCGGCCGACATCCTCGAAACGGTGTGCCTGAAGGCGCGCGGCGCGGCGCTCACGGCCCCCGGCAAGAAGCGCTTCAAGATCGAGGGCATCGAGATCGAGAAGGCGGCTACCGGGACGGTCAGTGCCGCGAACGCCGATGCATGGTGCACGCTGGCCGGACGCCTGCGTGATCAGGCCGCCGGGAGTGGCGTTCCCGCCCCCACGCTGGTGGGCTGGGATGACAGCGAGGTGTGGCCATGACGGGTGCACTCACCCTTGAGATTCAACAGCTCCTCAAGCCGGAGCTGGACGAACTATTCGAGGACCTTGGGCACGATCTGATCGTCGTGCGCGGTGGCAGTAATACCGCGTGGAATCAGAGCAGCGACCCAGGCGCGGGCATCAACGTGCGGGGCCTGCTGATGCCCGCCAGTCAACGGCGCCGCGCCAGCACGCCCGCCGGGCTGCCCGTGCCTGACTGGGTGGCGTACCTGCCGTACATGCCCGATCTGGGCACACCTGGGTGGCACCTCACGTACGAGGGCCGCGCGTACTACCCGACCGCTGACGCTGAGAACGCAGGCGGGCAGGGCGTCGTGTGGATCGTGCCACTCGCAAGTCCTGGGGAGGTCACAGATGGCCCAAGTGAACCCGGCTGGACTGGCTAAGCTGCGTGCCCGCCTGACCCCCCTGGCCCTGGCCGGTGCACAGGCGGCTGCGGACGTCGCCCGCGAGAAGCTCAGCGGTCCCGGCAGTGGCCGGCAGCACGCCCGGCTGCCCAACCGGTCCAGCGCGGAGGGCGAGTACCCCGCTGAGCAGAGCAGCCGCCTGCGGGACAGCCTGGGCGCCGAGGGGGCCGGGAGCCTGCGCGCCCGCTGGGGTGCCCTGCGCAACGTCCCCGGGTACGTCATGGCGCTGCACTTCAAACCCCCGGACATGGGCGGGCGCCCCTTCATGGACGACCTGCTGCAGGACCGGGACGTGCACCGCGCCGTCCGCACAGCCATGGGGGTGAAACCGTGAGGGTCTACGTCGCCACCGCACAGTGCCCTGTCTGTGAACCCGACAGCTGCGTCGTGCTGCGCATGGATGAGCAGGCTGTCACCATCCTCGCCCTCGACCAAACCCGGCAGGTCATTCCCGCCGCGCAGTTCCACCACTGGTATGAGCCCTACCGAGGTCGCCCATTCACCGTGGATGCCCACGGCACGGTGGTGTACCAGGAGCCCCCGTGAACGCCGCCCAGGCCCTCGCGCAGCTGTTCCCGACCCTCGTGCCCGTCCGGGACATCCACGAGGCCCGGCCCACCCCGCTCCCCACCGGTGCGTTCTGGGTGATCAGCGAGATCACGGACGCCGCCCGCCGCGACTACTACCCGGAAGTGGGCGGCGCGCGCCCCCAGGAGCGCACCCTGACGCTCCTGATCACCCTGTACGGCAAGGAAGGCTGGAAGCTCAGCGACCTGCGCCCCATCTGGCAGGCCGCCCGCGCTGGCCTCGCCAACCTCGTCACCGAACACCCCGGCTACCCGCCCCTGCGCGGCATCACCCGGGGCGCCGTCCTGCCCCCCACCCCAGACAGCGACACGCGCCGCCCCCTGGCCGCCGTGCGACTCATCTGCGTGTACATCGAGTAAATCCACCCCTGGAGGGAACCACCATGACCAAGACCGACGCCACGCCCAGCACCCCCGTCGTCAAGCCCAGGAAGGACAACAAGGGCAACAGCTACTACAGCGAGGAGGTGAACGGGCAGCACAAGGTGTACCTCACCACCAAGGACGGCCGCCAGCTGGAAAACACCGCCGACACCGCCGACGAGGCGTACCAGAACATCCTCACCTACCTCAAGAGCTAAGCGCGCCCGCGCCGGCCACCCGCCCCTCACCCGCCCCCACCTGACGTGGGGGCGTTCCCCTGGAGGAACCCATGCCCACCGCCGCCACTGATCCCGGATTCGTCGCGCTCGATACCGTCGCCGTCCGCAAGCAGCTCGACTACCTGCTCATCGCCGTGAAAACCCCGGGCGTCACCACGCCCGTGTTCGAACGCGTCAGCCTCGTCGCGGAACTGGGCGCGTTCGCCAAGAACGTCCAGACGAGCGAACTGCCGCTGTTCGTCGAGGCTGACGGCAGCACCCCCACCCTGCGCGCCACGCAGGACAACGGGGGCACCATCCCCTTCGCCACCGCGTCCGGCGCGAGCAACCCCCTCACCAAGAAGCTGATCGCCGCCGCGAAGAACGGCTGGCCCGTCGCGTTCAAGAGCATGTACCACAGCGCGGGCGTGCGCGTGTACGGCAACGGCACCATCGGCGACCGCGGCATCCAGGGTGACGCCACCGCGATCCCCACCTGGGGCTTCGACCTGAACGTCATCAACTACCGGTACGTCGACACCAGCAACAACTACATCGACGACAACGCCTAAAACTCGTGGACACCCTGACACTCACCGCGCGGGGCTGCAGCGTCACGCTGTTCGCCCCGCGCGACGTGCCGGGGGGCGTGGAGGCGTTCGCGTTCTACGCCACCGCGCCCCTCACGCGCGTCCGCACCCTCATCACCCCCGATAAACGAAGATTTCGCGCGCCTGCCGGTCTCCCCAGTGGCTTCCGGCTGGGCCGCGTATTTATGCCCCAGGAGGGCGAATGAACCTTTTGACCGTGCTCGCTGGTACCAGCAAAGACACCTTCACCATTCAGGAGGTCGTGTTCATGGCCGCGCCCCTGACCATCGCGGAGGTCGCGGAGTACAACGCCCTGCCCACCGTGACCGTCACGGTCGGTGGGGAGGCCCGCGAGCGGATCGCGGAGGACGCCCGCTGTGAGTTCTGGGCGGACAAGCTGCGCCGCCGCGTGAAGAACCACACGACCGACCCGGCCAGCATTACCGCCGAGTGGTTCATGGAGCACATGGAATCCAGCCGCCTGCCGCTGCTGGAGCACCTGCTGTTCTACGGTGAGCTGCCCAAGGCGGGTGAGAACACAAAAGCGCGCTGAGCGACCAGGAACTCTCGGACCAGATGTACGCCCTGATCGGCGTGACCGGGTACGACCTGCCCACCCTGGCCGCACTGACCATCCCGCAACTGCACTGGCTGATGCGGGGGCAGGGTCAGATCCTGTACCCCCGGCTGCGCCCGCAGCTGGACGCGAACTGGGCGCACATGGACAAGGACGGCGTGGCGAAGATCCTGCGGGGCCGCGCGGCGGAACCCCCGCCACCCACGAAGGAGGAACGGGACCGGGCCGAGGCGTACCGCATCGCCCACGCGTTCTACCTGCCCAGCACGCCCGCAGCGGGCACCGCTCTCGTCCCGAAGGCCGAGCCCATCGCGGGCCTGCCCGTGAGCACCGCGCGCGCCGTCATGGCGTTCGCGGAGGCCGGCGGCTTCCCCGAGAACGTCTGGGCGGATGACGTGGCGCCCCTGTGGCACCAGATTCAGGCAACGGCCGCACAGGGCACCCCGTAAGCTGGCAGCATGCCCCCCGAACTGGACGCCGAGACGAAAGCCCGCATTGAAGCGGAAGAGGCGTACCGTGCCCACGTGCGGGCTGAGCGTGCCGCCGGAGTCGAGGCCGCCCCACGGCGGCGCTCGGACCTGCCGCTCATCCTGGGTATCGCGTTCGCTGTTCTGATCGCCTCTGGCGTGATGTACCAGCTTGCGCCTCCTGGCATGTCCACCGTGCAACGACAGCAGTACAGCTTCGGGAACTTCGGAGCTGCCTGCCAGCGCCTCGTGCGCGAGCAGCTCAAAGCACCCACCACGGCAGTGTTCAGCAACTACTACACCGATCAGGACGAAGGCCGCGCCGGGGGAACGTTCCCAACCGGATTCCACTGGACTGGGAGTGTCAGCAGTCAGAACACGTTCGGCGGCATGGTTCGAGCGTCGTTTGCCTGCTCCACCCCAGCGGGGAGCGACGCTGTGCAGCTTGACGCCCTGAACTGAAACACCACACCACCCACAGCCCCCGCCCAGCGCGGGGGTTTCTCATTCCGCCCCGCGCGGGAGGTGAACCATGACCCAGAGTGACGCTCCCGACACCCCTGGCATCAGCCTCGGCAGCCTGACCGCCGACGTGGTGTTCAACCTCGACGAGGCGCAACTGAAACGCGCGCTCGACGCCGCCGAGGCCCGACTCGGCAAGAAGATCGAGATCCCCGTGCTCGTCGGCGGAAACGCCGTGCCCGCGCTGCGGGACCTGCGGGCCGAACTGGACCGCGTGAGCGGACAGACCACCAAGGTCAGCCGTGAGCAGGCCGCCGCTGCCCGCAGCCTGGAGCAGCAGTACCGCGCCGCCGGTCAGGCCCAGGTGCAGGCCGCGCGTGTCACGGCCGCCGAGAGTGCCGCCGCTGCCGCGAAGATCCGTGAGCAGTCGGCTGCTTACTCCCTGCAGACCCGCATGGCCGCCCAGGCCGCGCGGGATGAGCGCGTGCGCTCCCAGGCGACCATCACGGCCCTGGAGAACGAGCAGCGCAGCTACCGGAACCTGTGGCGGGCGCGGCAGATGAGCGACGACGAGACCATCGAGGCGCAGCGCCGCATCTACCAGCAGGCGCTCCTCCAGGCGCAGGCCGTGGACAAACAGAGCGACGCCTACCGCCGCCTCACGCAGGTCATGGCCAGCGCGCAGAACACGGTGAACAACGTCCAGGGCATCAACACGCCCGGTGGGTTCAGCGCGGGCATCACCCAGGGCATCCTCCAGGCGGTCGGGAACCTCGGGCCGTTCGGGCAGCTGCTCGAACAGGTGATCACCAGCGGCATGCAGGCCGCCGAGCAGGCCGCCCGCGAGGGCGCACGTGACGTGGCGCAGCAGGCCGGGGCGGGCCTGCAGGGTGGGCTCGCCGGGCAGCAGGGGCGCGTCCGGCAGGCCGCCGTGAACCTCGCGCACGAAGTGCAGGATGGCGCGGAGGACGCGCTGGACATTCACAGCCCCAGCCGCGTCATGCGCCGTATCGGTCAGTTCGCCGGGGACGGCCTGCGGGACGGGTTGCTCAGCAAACGCGCCGAGGTCGGTGCCGCCGCCAAGGCCCTCGCCAACGCCGCCGAGGTGAACGCCACGCCGAACATCCCCGTCGTGGCCACGCCCGTCAGCGGGGGCGCGCTGGGCGGCGCGGCCCTCCCGGCTGTCCTCCCCAGCGCGCAGGCGGGCCTCAGGGGTGTCGCCACGCAGGCCGCCCTGGCCACCGCTGCGCTGGGCGGCACGGCCCTGGCGGCCGGCGCCGTGAGCGTTGCCCTCGTGAACGGCACGCAGAAAGCCGCCGCGTACCAGCAGGGGCTCGCGGAGATCAGCACCCTGACGAACAAGATGCCGGGCGACCTCGACGACCTAGGCCGCAAGATGCTCAAGCTCAGCGTGGACACCCGCCGGTCCTTCGCGGACCTCAAGGCCGGGTACGAGGAAATCCTTGGTGCCAGCGTGCGCGGTACGGACAGCGAACCTGCCGCGCTGCAATTCCTGGAGCGCAGTGCGCAGCTGGCCCGCGTCACCCGAGAGGAAACCAAGGTCAGCGCCGACGCCCTGACCAGCATCCTGAACGCCTATGAATTGGACGCTACCAGCGCCGCACGCGTCACAGACATGCTGTGGGCCAGTATCAGCGCGGGCAAGGTGCGCCTCGGTGAGATCGCTGGGAGCCTGGGCGCCGTGGCCGGCCAGGCCAAGAGCCTGGGCGTCCCGCTGGAAGAACTGCTGGGTGCCATGGCACTGCTCACCACGCGCGGCATCCCCGCCAGCACGGCCCTGGAGTACATCCGCTCGGCTCTGAGCAACGTCCAGAAGCCCAGCGAGCAGGCCACCAAGACCGCCAAGGCCCTCGGCATCGAGTTCAACGCTACCGCCCTGAAATCCATGGGACTCGTGAAGTTCCTCGACCAGCTGGGCCGGGGCGTGGGTGACAACAGCCAGGCGCTCGCCACCCTGATCGGGGATGTGGGCGGCCTCCAGGCCGTGATTGGCCTCCTGAACGGCGGGCTGAGCGACACGGGGGGCATCCTCAGCAAAGTCACGAACAGTACCGGCGAACTGGACCGCGCCACCGCCAAACTGAAGGGCACCGCGCAGGACAGCGTGGGGGAGTTCAACGCCGCGTGGGACCGCACGCAGATCCTGTTCAACGGCACCCTTCTGAGCAGCTTCACCACGTTCCTGGAGAAGGGCGTGAATCCCCTGCTGATCAAGCTGGGCGACCTGAAAGAGGCCATGAACAACGCCGCCACCCCGGCGGAACTGCACGCCACGCTCCAGATCACGGCGAAGGACGACGGCACCACCGCCATCCTGAAGTTCCTGCTGGGCGCGGGACAGCAGATCGAGAAGGGCTTCAACCCGGCCAACAACCCGGCTCTGCGCGCCGCTGCCTTCATCGTGGCTCGCACCGGCCTGGGACGGGGGGCGGGAGAGGCCGCCCCGACCAACCAGGCGGACCTGACCCTGAAGCGGATTCAGCCGCAGGTGGGCGAGGGGCCGCTCCTGCCGGGGCAGCAGCGCGCGGTGCAGCAAGCCACGGACGGGATTGTCCAGGCGCTGGGTATGGCCGGGAAGCGCATCCTGAACGAGTTCGGCGTGAGCGGGAAGGACTACCACCACGACGGCGCCGTGCGGGCCGACGCGACCCACAACGGCATCGACTTCGGCGCGCCGCGCGGCACGCCGATCCTCGCGCCGTTCGCTGGGCAGATCAGCACCCGGCAGGACGCGCGGAACGGCAAGGTGTTCGAACTCGTGGACGCCCTCGGGAACAAACTGGTGGGCATCCACCTCGACCAGTTCGACGCGGGCGTGCAGGAAGCCCTGCGTAAAGGCGGCGGGAAGGCCCTGATCCTCAGGGGGCAGCAGATCGGCACCGTGGGTAACACCGGCACGACTGCCGGCAGCGCGCCACACCTCCACCTCATGGGCTACCGCGCGGGCAGCACGACGCCCGTGGACGCCCGGACCATCGGGTACGCGGGGCTCGACGGCAGTGTCCGCCCTGCCAGCACGAACACCACCCCGACCGCCACCGCGTTCGTGAAGAAAACCGATCAGGCGCTGATCGCCGAGGCGCGGCGCATCCTCGACCGCATCGAGGCCGCCACGAAAGCCGGGGACGTGACCGGCAAGGTCAAGGCCGAGGCCGTGCTGAAGGCGTTCACGGACAGCGGCCCGCGCGCGGCGGCGGCGCTGGAGATCGTGCGCAGCGAGGCGAAGGCTACCCGGAAGGAGGTCAGTCAGTACGGGCAGACGTTCGACAAGCTCAAGGGACAGCTCGACCTCGCGGGATCCACGTTCAAGCTCTCGGACGACGCGCAGGGGTACGTGCGGAGCCTCGACGCCATCAGCAAGGCCGCCCAGGCCGCCGCCAGCAGCGAGAAGGCGAAGAACGGGGAGACCGCGAAGTACCGCGCGCTGCTCGATCTCGCCGGGGACGCCGCCGGGAAGGCCCGCCAACAGCGGGAGGGGGATGACCGGGCCGCCCAGCAGGCCAGTGACAAGGCCAAGGCCCGAGCGAAGGAACAGGCGCAGCTGCGCGCCCGGTATGCCGCGCAGGCCCGCGACCTGGAGGTCAGTGAGCAGCAGGCCACCCTCGCCCGGGTCCGGACCCTGAACAGCGCCGAGCTGGACGCCTTCAAGGGCACGCAGGCCCAGCGGGTCGCGCTGATCAAACGGCAGGCGGCTGACGAGGCCAATGCCCGTGAGCAGGTCGCGCGCGCCGTGCGAGACAAGGCGGTGCGCGAGGCTCAGAACGCGGGCGGTCCCAACATGGCCACCACCATTACACAGGCCCGGCAGGCGTACACGGACGAGGTGCAGGCGGCGCGACTCGCGCAGCAGGCCGCGAACCGTGCCGCGCTCGCCGGGGAAGCCCAGGCCGTGCGTCAAGTGCGGGACGCGTACGGCGAACTGGCCACCGGCCTGCGCGAGAAGATCCGCGCGGGACAGGTGGACGAGGAGACCCTGGCCGCGTACCGCAAGCGGGTGGATGAACTGGCCACCTCGGCGCGCGCGGCGGGCGTGGCGGGCAGCCGCTTCGTGACCGGCGCGCAGGCCAGCGCCGAGGCCGTGTACCAGCTCGCCATCGACGCGCAGATCGCCAGCGGCGCGTACGACAACGTGGGCGACAGCTACGACCGGGCCACCCGCGCCGGGCAGGGGTACACCGTGACCCTGGAGCGGGCCCTGGATCTCCTGCCGGACGGGGAGGCCGCCACGGACGCGTACGTGCGCGCCCTGGAGGATCTCGCTACTCAGGGGAAGGTCAGTGCCGACACCCTGAACGCCGTGCGGCAGGCCATCGCGGACCGCACGGTCATCTGGCAGCTGGAGGCCGAGCAGATCGCCCGCGTCACCACCGAGGGCCTGGGCGCCGCCGACGCCCTGGCACAGGTCGGGGATACCGAGGGGGCCATCAACACGCTGTACGGCACGCTCGACGACCTGTACACCCGCCTGGAGAACGGGGAGGACGTGGCCGCCGCCATCGGGCAGGTCGTGGACCGGCTGAACGATCTGGGCAGCGCCCTGGATCTCGACACCGAGTTCGGGACGTTCGTGGCGGGCCTGGGCGGGATGATCGACGATCAGATCGCGCAGGTGGTGGACAAGATCGCCGATCCGGCCACGGGCGCCAAGCTCGCCGCGAAACTGAAGGTGTTCCTGGCGGACCTGCGCGGCCAGCTCCCGAAATACGCCGATCCGTACGCGGCCGGCCTGATCCCCGGGGGCAACGGGTTCGCGCCCCAGGTGCAGGACGGTGCGGACCTCGCCACCATCACCCGCGCCCGGGATCTGGGCACGCTGATCGCTGAGACCACCGACCCGGCCGCGCTCCAGGGCGTGATCGCAGAGGTGACCGACCTGCTCGCCAGCGAGGCAGGCAAGAAGCTCAGCGACGGCACCCGTCAGGGCCTGGAGGACGGCGTGAAGGACGCGCAGACCTACCTGGGCATCCTGAGCGACCTGACCGAGGAGGCGGTTGTGGATGGCTGGGAACGCGGCACGCGCGGCGCCCTGGCCAACCCCACCCCCACGAACGAGTTCACCGCCTGGGCCCAGAAGATCTTCGACCTGGGCGCGGCGGGCCTGAACGATCCCACCACCTTCGACGGGCTCACCCAGAGCCTCGACGAGGCGCGCTCGAGCGGCGAGCTGACCATCGCGGACCTGCAGAACCTGCTGGCCCTGATCGAGCAGCTCAAGAGCGCGAGCGACAACGTGGACCTCGGGCCCATCGGGCGCATGAAGGGCAACTACGACGGCCTGCTCACGCGGGGTGTCGGCATCGAGCAGGCCAGGGCGGCGGGGGAACTCGACACCGTGGACGCCACTACACAGCTGCGCGGACTGGCGAAGGAGGCCGAGCGGTACGCCGCAGCGGCTCAGGCCGCCGGGGATACCGAACTGGCGGGGCAGTTCCGCCAGATCGCTCGGGGCGCACGCGAGGCGGCCGGGGCCATCGGGAAGCTCATGGACGCGCAGGAGTACCTCGACTGGGGTGGTCAGGTCGCGGGCTCGCTCGGACAGGTCGCAGGCGCGCTGGGAGAGGTGGAACAGGCGTACGACGGGGTGACCGGTGAGAAGCTGTCCACACCCTGGAAGGACCTCGCGGCGAACCTCGACGGGGCGCAGAACGCCGCGAAGAAGCTGGGCAGCATGATCACCGACGTCATGCGGATCATGCAGAACCCGGCGGACATCGGCGCGTGGGTCAGCCTCATCACGAACGTGGTCAGCTCCATCGCCGACGCCATCAGTGGATTCAAGAAGGCGCAGGCGGAGGTCACCCGCCTCAAACAGGAGTTCGCGCAGGACAACCCCCTGCTCAACCCTGGCGACTACCAGAAGGCGTACACCCGCAGCCGCGGCTTCCTGGCCGACGTGTTCGGTGGTGGGCCCGAGGTGGTCAACGAGATCGACAAGATCGGCGTGATGTTCGCCAAGACCTTGCAGGACGCGCTGATCGGCGGCATCAAGACCGGGATGGTGGAGGCCATCAAACAGAACGACTTCAGCCTGTTCAAGAGCACCCTGCGCGAGAACACGTTCGACGGCCTGCTGGCCGGCATGGTAGACGCCTTCCTGAAAGACGAGATCCTGAAGAGCATCCTCGCCCCGGCCATCAAGGCCTGGAGTGACGCCCTGAAGACGCCGGACACGGCGGACGACGCGGCGGCCCTCGCGGGGATCGACGCGGCGATCAGTCAGGTGGACCAGCGGGCCGAGCGGTTCTACACGGACGTCGCGCCGAAGTTCATGGACCTGCAGCAGCGCTGGGGTATCGACCCGGCCCAGTCGGGCGGCGGGACCAGCGAGGGCCGCCCGGTGTTCGGGAACGCCCCGGACGTGCAGTACGGCGCCCCGCCCCGCGTGCTGTTCCCGCCCGAGGCGCTGCTGGGCTTCACGGCGTTCGGGCAGGCTGTGCCGGAGTGGCGGGCCGGGGTGGCCGAGTGGCGGCAGATCAACGCGGAGTTCCGGCAAACGGTCGCGGACCTCAGCCGCTCACGCCCCGGCGGGCTGCAACCCCTGTCCGGCGGCACCCTCTAGGAGGTGAATCATGGATGACCTGACCTACCGGCTGCTCGCGTACCCCGTTACGGGCGGCGAGCCCCGCGTGATCCCCGCGCGGGAGACGTACATCAGCGCGGATGGCGGGAACGGCCTGCGCCTCCAACTCGCCCGGGGCGACTGCCGGGAGGCCACATGGACGGCGGTGGGCCGCGACCTCGCCCTGCCGCCCCTGACGCCCACGCAGGTGCAGGTGCGCGTGAACGGCGTCTGGACGGCCGTGTGGTTCGGTGAGGTGCGGATCGGCGGGAACGCCCGCGACGTGGACGGCGAGAGCTACACCCTGCGCGGCATGAGCCGCACCTTCGACGAGGTAGTCCTCAGCGACGGGTTCGCGCAGCCCGCCCAGGCGGCCCACCTGACCCTGCGGGCCGCGTTCCAGGACGTGATCAGCAGCGGGCAGTGGGGCACGCCCAGCCTCGTGCTGTTCGACGAGGCGCGCGTCAGCGACCTGGGCTTCGACTTCCCGGAGGTGAAGGACGGCGCACAGCAGACCCTCGCCGGGCTGATCGAGGCGGTGCAGGCCGCCGGGACACGCGAGAACGTGGACGTGTGGGTGGGCGTGCGGCCGGACCAGTACGCGTTCGCGCGGCCCGCCGCGCAGACCGTGCGGAACATCACGGGTGAGATCAGTGCCCGGCCGCAGTGGCGCAGTCCGGTGGCCGAGACGCCGTACACCGCTGTGCTCTGGTATCTGGGGAAGCGTGCCAACGGGCGTCCCCTGACGTACCTGAGCCGTAGCGACAGCGCCCGCGTGTACCGCACCCGCATCAAGCGCCTCACGCCCGGCCCGGACCTCACGTACTGGCAGGCGGCACCCGGCACGTGGACGTGGGTGACCTACGACGGGGCCGGGCGGTACGTGCCCCTGAACCCACAGCCGCCCCTGGCCGCCTTCGGTGTGCTGCGGGATGGGAAGGCCGGCACGGAGGACGGCGGCCTCGGCATGACCCAGGACGGGACCCGCCTGGGCCTGCTGTTCGAGACGCCCTACCCCTTCCAGCGGATCACGTACACCGGCCGGGCCTACAGTGGCACCCCCGGCAGCCTGGGCAGCGACGTGGCCACGCTGGTCGCTGTGCCGGACGAGACAGGGTACGTGGTCGCGCCTCTCGCTGAACACGGCGCCGGATGGGCCGCAGGCAGCATCACGCTCGACGCGCCCGCCACCCGCGTCCTGTTCACCAACCGCGCCAGCCTGGGCGACGCCACCCAGACCACGCTGATCCTCACCGAGTTCCGCGCGGACCTGATCGACCCGCGCGACCTCGACAGCGCTGCCCAGTACCACTACGCGCCGCCCGCGCGGGAACCCGCCGAGCTCGAAACGCAGGTGTTCGTGCCGCCGGATGATCTACCGGGACGCGTGCGCCTCGACGATCCGGACTTCGGCCCGGCGTACGAGCGGGGGCTGGACGCCGTGGAGTATCGCATCACCGACAACCTGTACACCGCGTACCTGACCGAGCAGGCTGACGACCCCAGCAAGCTCGCGCAGGCCGCCCTCATCAAGAAACGGGACGACGCCGCCGTGATCACGGCCGTGACCGCATAGGAGGTGCCATGCCCACACCTGCCGTAGACCCCACCTGGGCGACCGGCCCTGACCTGAGCCCCGCCAGCTGGCGGGACGTGAACTTCGAACTGCGGGACACTAGTGAGAACTTCCTGGTGGCCCTGCCGCCCACCGTGGGGTTCCGCGAGGCGCTGGGCACGCCCGACCCGTACACCTGGGACCACCCGCCGCTCACGGACCGCTGGTTTCCGCGTGGGGACGGCGTCCCCCGCATTCGCCCGATCATGACCCTCACCGGCAGCTGGACGTATCAGGATGACGAGGAGGCGCTGATTCACACGGCCGCCATCGAGGACGCCATGCCGTACGCACGGAGCGTGTGGTGGCGTGGGCAGTTCCTGATGCTGCTGGACGCCACGCGGCCCGGCAACACCCTGATCACGTCCGGCACGCGCCTGCGCGAGACGACGTTCAACGTGTCCCTGAACACGGTGGAGCGCGTGACACGCAGTAGCCTCCTCGCCATCTATCCGCTGCGCAAGCTCCGCATCGAGGAGATCGGCGGGGGCACCGCCACCCTGACGCCCCTGAAGGGCGTGAGCACACAGCGGGGGCAGTTCCTGCTCGTGACCGACGACGGCACGGCCTTCGCATTCGACACTCTGGAGGCCACCTATGGCTGAAGCCGTACTCACCAACACCAACGCGAACTTCCAGGCGTTCCAGCAGGCCACGACGTACGCGCAGCAGCGCGCGCAGGCCGCCGAGAACGCCCGCGCGGCCATCGTGGCCTTGATTCCGGACGCGCAGGCAGCCGCGAACGCCAAGGCGGACGCTCTGGTCGCCGCCGGAGCGAAGGCGGACGCCCTGGTCGCCGCTGGGGCCAAGAGCAACGCCGTGGCCGCCGCCGCCCTCCTACCGGACCTGCGGGCCGCGCGGCTCGCCGCGATCGCGACTGCTGGACTCATCGCGTATGAGGGGGGGATCACACCACCATCCCGGCCGGTGCCGGGGTGTACCGCCTCATGACCGGCGCAGAGGCCGGGCAGGTCTGGGAGCGCGTGGCGGGTGGTGGCGTGCTGCGCCGCCCGGAACTGGAGGCCGCCGCCGCCACGGACGTGCAGGAGGCCCGCGACCTGGCGCAGCAGGCGGACGGCCGGGCAGCGGGTGCGCAGACCCTCGCGGAGCAGGCCGATACCAAGGCCGAGAGAGCCTCGAATGCCCTGGGAAACCTGCATCTGTCTACCTTGAATACCCGCTCGCAGGCAGATGGACCGCAATTCGTGGACGGCAACCGCTGGGTGTGGCAGCCGGGTGGTACTCCGAACGGGGGCACGGTAGTTTCTGCCGCTGATGGCGGCATGTGGATGCGCGAGGTGAGCGGAGCTCTGACGCCAGAGATGTTCGGCGCGGCCGGGGATGGCGTCACGGACGACACGGCCGCCATCATCGCGGTTATGGCTGCCAGCACAAATCAGGTGGTCGAGTACCGCCGTCCGTACCTGATCAAACCTACCAGTACCATCAACGTCCCGGCGAGTAGTACACACCGCATGAGTGGCGCCGGCCGACTCATCCTGGGGGCCAACACGCAGTTGGGGACGGATGCCATGACCCTCCGGTATGTGCTGACCATTCTCACTGATGACGTGCATCTCGAAAACTGGGTCATGGACGGCCAGCGCACACTTCAGACACATCGCCTTGCCGGTATCGTCGCGTACAACGCGCGCCGCCCCAGACTCGTCCGCCCACGCCTCTACGCCTGGACAGGCTTCGGCTACCTGCTTCAAAACTGCCCTGGGGCTCTGGTCGATGATGCGACGGTTACCGACTGCGGAATGATGCCCGGCATGGCCGGTGAGGACCCTGCCGCTACGGCAGGTGGTGCAGTTGGTATGGACGCGAATCTCACTCCAGCAGACCCCTATTACGCAGCAGGATGCATTGTGCGGGGTGGCACATACAGCTACAACGGACTGGACGGCCTCAGCATGAGCACGCCGGGAGGACGCGCGGAAGGTATCACAGCCCTCCACAACGGTCAGGGCGACACCGTCCAAAGCCTCAGTATTGGCGCAGCGGGGATCTACTACCTGGCTGGAGCTGATACGACCATTACCGGGTGCACGGCGGCATACAACAGCGGTAACGGCATCGATACCGGTCCCAACTCATCGTTAGTTCCGCGCGTCAAGATCCTGAACAACACCTGCTTCAGCAACGGCAGCGCTGGAATTCAGGCAGATGACGTGGCGGGCGTCGTGATCGAGGGCAACACCTGTTTCAACAATGGCCAGAGGGGGTTCAACAATCAGAAGGCGGGGATCATCCTGGCCAGTTTCGGACAGGTACAAGGGGCGACGATCCGGAACAACCGCTGCTATGACGACCAGGGCAACGCCCAAACGCAGACCTGGGGTCTGGGTGTCGGCACATCGCTCACCGGCGGATTCTCGATCTCCAATCTGCTGATCGAGGGCAACGACTTCGCAGGTAACAAACTTGGGGCGATTGGCAGCGACGCTCCATCGGCGCCCTACGGATTGGTCACCAGTGGATACATCAGTGCCCGCCGGAATCTGGGACATCTGCCGAATGCTGTGCTCCCTGCGGGGAATACTGCACTGAACCCCATCAACGAGTACATGTTCATAACTCCTCAGGGTGCGGGCAGCACCATCACCTTCATCACGCCGGGCCGTCAGGGCGACATGCTCATCCTGAAATCACTAGGGAACACCGTGACGTTGAAGGCGACAGGCGGCAACCTTGCCTTAATGGGAGGTACAGATAAGGCGCTTGGAGCGGGACAGACAGCCACACTCCTCTACGATGGTGGGGCATGGAGCCAAGTTGCTGGTGGGTAATGATCGTGCTCTTGGCACTAGGCGGGTCTGTTGGCGCCTGTGACGTTGCGGTTGTAGGTGACAGCACGGCCGAAGAGGACATCCTGACCGTGCCAGGTCTGACCTGGGTAGCTCAGTGGCGCAGCAGCCTGACTGACACCGAAATCTGCAATTTCGCGCTGGGAGGCCGGAGTCTCGCCCACTTCGTGAAACCGCACTTCCTCGGGGCGACGGCTGAACCGGAGCAATGGTGGGAAGGGTTCGGTCCCAGGCATCCTGGGGATCGGTCATGGATTATCCCCGGAAAATCGTGGATGACCACTGTCCGGGACAGTCATCCACGCACCTTAGTGATGGCCTGGGGCCTGAACGAAATCTGGGAGGGTGCAGCCGATGGATCCTTCGTGACCATGTACAGGGACCGGCTGCGCTCGGTCGTTACACAGACCCGAGCGTGGCAGCCGGCCCCGCGCATTGTGCTGCTCACCAGCTTGGAGCTGCAGCCTGATCCGGCAGTAATGGAGGCTGTTCCTCCCAGTCGCTTGGCCGCCATCAACGATGTGACCAGGCAAGTCGCTGCCGAATCAGGGTCGATGCTGATTGACGTCAACAGAGCCTGGCGGGCGTACCCGAAACCATCTCGGCTGCTTGACAAATCGATGGGTGGTAACGGCATCAGCCACCCATCGACTCTGGGTCATCTCCTCATCTCGCGGATCGTCATGCTGAGTCCGTTACTTCCAATTTCTCACCACTGAGTCGAGATCTTCACTGACACCGCCCCAGCCTCTCCGGCCCTGGGGCGGTTCCTATTCACCCCAGCCAATCAAGCGAGCCTATCTGCGAATACTCATAAGAATTTCATTTGTAATGCGTCTGACACGCAGCCCAGATGATCCGTTCTAGAATCCTAAACGAACCTTAATCTAGTTGATTCCGGAGGACCCATGATCCTGACCACCATCGCCCTCATCCTGGGCGCGACGTACTACTTCGTCCATTCCGTGGCCCAACGCGAGACGCCCCCCATCACGCCAGAGGAGCAGCTCGAGTTCCGCACGGCACTCTCCCGCAAGCACACCGTCTGAGCACGCGCGCCCCCTGTCCGTAAGCCGCCCCCTGTGGGGCGGTTTTCCATTGGAGCCCACCATGCCAGCACAACGAACGCGCGGCCCGCCTGGAGGGCATGGGCCGCGAATCACTTCCGGGTCTCAGTTCCACGCTGCTGACCCGGCCCATACCAGATCACGCTTTCTCCCCGCGTCCCAACGATTCCCGTTGGGGCGTTCTTCATCTCACCAGGAGACTCATGGATAAACCTTCCGTTCCTCCCCTCTGGGTCCTCGCCTTCGGTGCGGCTGGCCTCGGCCTGGTCGCCCAGCTGGGCACCAGCCTCGCCATGGACATGGCCAAAGACCGCGCCAAGCTCTACGGCTTCCTGCTGCTGTCCCTGGTATTCAGCGCCAGCACCACCGTGCTCCTGGCCCAGCTGACCAGCCTCGACGAGTACGTCTGCGCCACCATCGGCACGCTCGCTGGCGCGATCCCGCCCCTGTGGACCCTCAGGGCGGCCGTGAAGCTGATCGGGCAGAAGTACAACGTCGACCTCGGCGAACTCACGAACCCCGGCGGCCCCGCGGCCCCGAAGAAGGAAGGTGACCCCACGTGATCATCGAAGGGTACTGGCTCAAGCTCATGTGGGCAGTCCTGGCCGGCGGATGGTTCCTGTCCGCCCTGGTCCGACTGCTGCTCACGGCGCTGTCCTGGCCGGAACAGCGCATGTGGCGACTGTTCACCGTCTTCGTGCACGCCGTGGCGGGCGTGTTCTTCGTGTGGCGCCACGTGAACGGGGCGGCCACCATTCCAGCATTCATCCCGATCGAGGAGACGTACCGCAACTGCGCCGCGCTGCTGCTCGTCGTGTGGGCACTGCTCGACGGCATCTGGGCGGTGCTGGGCATGACCGAGCGGCGCGCGCGACTCATCCAGCAGGGAAGGGGAGAGCATGACGACTGACTTCGAGAAGGCCCACGAATTCACCGCGAAGTGGGAGGGTGGGTACGTGAACCACCCCAGCGACCCCGGTGGCGAGACGAACCTGGGTGTCACCCGGAAGGTCTGGGAAGCCTGGACGAAAGAGCGCGGCCTGCCCGCTAAGCCCATGCGGGCGCTCGTCATGGCGGACGTGCTGCCGCTGTACGAAGCGCGCTACTGGCCCGCCGCATCCGGCCTGCCCTGGCCCATGTCGGGTGTCGCCTACGACATCGCCGTGAACCACGGCCCTGGCAACCTGCGCCTCATGCTGGGCAGCGTCCCAGGGACGGGCACCCCGGCGGAACGCGCGGCGCGGCTGATCGATGCGCGCGAGCAGTTCTTCCGGAACATCGTCAAGGCGCGGCCCAATCAGCAGGTCTTTCTGAAGGGGTGGCTCAGGCGGGTGGCGGCCCAGCGCGACTGGCTTGCCGAACAGGCGACGCGTCCGGCCGTCCCGCGCGTGTTCCTGCGAGGCACCGGCGGGGAGAACGTCCTGTGGGATGGCAAGCCCACGATCTACAACGGCGCCCGGCTAACCCTGTACCCGGACGGCGCGCTGCAGCTGGAACGCGAGTAAGGCCCGCCGCGCAACAGCACCGCGATGAGGATCCGCCAGCTCCGCAACCGTGTTGCGTCATGGATCTGCCTGACCGGCAACCCTGTTGCGCTTCCCAACTCACCCTCTCACCGGCCCCTGCCTCAGCGCGGGGGCCGCGCCTATTGGAGGTACCCCATGAACCAGTTCACTGTCCTGTCCGCCGTCGTCGCCCTCGGCACCGCCACCCGCTCCGGGGCCCTGCTTGATGCCCCCACCGTCCAGCCCTGGCTCGACAAGCACCTGCCCAACCTCGTCACGAAAGCCCAAACCCTGCGGGACGGCGCCACGTGGACCGAAGTGGGCGCGCTGCTGGAAGCCGCGGTGCAGGCCGCCCAGGAGCTCAAGCCCGTCTTGGCCGGTACGGCCCGCGCCGCGTTCGTCCTGGCCGTCGTGCAGTCCTTGGTCCGCGAGTTCGCCCCGCCCAGCGCGCAGTGGCTGCGCCTGCTGCTGGACAGCCCCTTCGCGGCCATGCTCGTCGAGATGGCCTTCAGGCGGCTGTTCCCGGGTGGGTAAGCCCTCGGACAACTCAGGCGATTGAGACGCCCCCACCCTGGCCTGAGCGCTGGGGTGGGGGTGATTTGTGCTGACTGACCGCGTAGAGTCTCTAGCCAACTGCCGATCTCATCGACAGGGTGATCGCCGCCCACAGGATCAGACGCAGCAGCGCCCCGATCATCCAGCCTGTGGTGAGCGCCACGCCCGCGGCGTACAGGCGTGACCCTTGCCGCTTCCCGAGCAGCAGCCCCGTCAACAGCATGGTGGGTGGGATCACGGCCCAAGTCCACCACCAGACACCCAAGGGAGTGGTGACCTGCTGTCCGAGGATCCCGCACAGGGTCAGGAAGGCGAGCAGGGGCGGCGGCAGCGGCCGGTCTGGCGGGGAGGATGTCACGCGGACCTCCGGTTCACTCGCACGCGATCCCGTCCTTATCCCGGTCCAGTGCGGGGCGGTACCCCGGCTGCCCCACACGGATGGGGGCGGCCCCGGCGGCGCGGGCCGCTGTGCAGTTCGCGTAGTACACGTCTGCGCCTGCTGGGACGGAAGAGGGAGCGGTGGCCGGTCTGGGTGTGCCCGCTGTTGCGGGACTGCTGGGGTTGCGCCGGTAGTCCCAGGGGTTCTGGAAGGTTCCGGCGTACAGGCCCTTTTTCGCTTCTTTCGCCACGCTGGCCGCGCTGCTGTAGATCCCGCCGCCGTACTGGAGGTACGGGAGGGCCCAGCCCTGCTGCACCAGCCAGCGATTCACCTCGGTTCCGCCGACGGTGCAGACGCCGACCATCCGGCTATAACGGTCGGTGTCCTTGCGGGTGCAGGTGACGGTCTTGTTCCGCACGAGGTCCGCCAGGGCGAACGCCGCCTCGCGCCCGCAGCCGTACACCTTCCCAGCGCGGGTGCAGGTCTGGCTGGACTCCGGCGCGTCGATGCCATGCAGGCGCACCTTCACGCCCCGGATCTGCAGGGTGTCCCCGTCGGTGACGGTCGGGACGCCGGTCACCGTGGCGGGGACCTGCGCGGCGGCGGTCGACAGGAGCAGCAGGAGCATCAGGGCGCGCATACCCCCAGCGTACCCCCGGCGGTCAGATGCGGCACGCGCAGGTGAGCGGCCCTGTCACACTGCGCGCATGTCCCCTCACGACGATGCGAACCGTGCCCTGATCGAGATCCTGCGGGCTGAGCTGCCCGCCGCGCCGAAGCCTGCACCCAGGCCTGCATCGGTGCCGCAGGACGCGCCGCCCACCCCGGCCCGGTAGTCTGGCTGGATGACGTTCCTTCCCGGCCGCCCACTCCCCGCCGATCCACAGACCTCCTCAGAGCGCACCCTGTATCACGCGCAGCGGACGTCCGGCGAGATGGGCACCATGACCCGCGAGGGCGGCACGTGGCAGTGGCGCCTGCTGCGAGGCAGTGGGCCGGAGGCATACGGCAGTGGTGGCTGGAATGACCTGAGGACCTGGCTGAGCAAATAGAAGAAGGCGACCCGGAGGTCGCCTTGATTTCTTCAATATAGGGCGGTATTCACCCATGGTCAACCCTATGCGCTGACTTCCGGCGCATCGGCGGGCACGTGGTACGCCAGTGGGTACTTCTCCGACCGCCACGTCTCCGCCGTGCGCTCCCAGGTCATGGCCTGCCCCGTGACTGCCGGAACAGCCCGGCGCGCCGCTGCCGCGTTCGCATACGGCCCGAGCTGTCGCACGACCTCACCCGTCTCCACATAGTTCACGGTGACAAAGACCTTCGGCGTATGGCACGGCATGGACTCAAGATAAGGCCACTGCGTTCTCCACACCCCGCCTGTGGACACCTGTGGACTAACTCTTAAACCGGACAACCGATATCCAGCGGCTGCCGCAATGTTTCCAGCGCCTTGCGGCTGAACTCCGGGAACTCGTCGAGAAAGAGGAGGCCCCGGTGGGCGAGACTCACCTCGCCCGGGCGGGGCACGCCCCCACCCCCGATCAGTCCCGCGTCCGACACGGTGTGGTGCGGCGCGCGGTACGGCGGCTGCACGCTCAGGCGACCGCGCGCCGTCAGCAGGCCCGCCGCTGAGTGGATGCGCGTCACCTCCAGCGCCTCCGAGCGCGTCAGCGGCGGCAGCAGCCCTGGCGCGCGGCGCGCCAGCATCGTCTTCCCGCTGCCCGGCGAGCCCACCAGCAGCAGGTTATGCCCCCCGGCCAGCGCGACCTCCAGCGCCCGCCGCGCCCCCGACTGGCCCTTCAGGTCGGCCAGATCCAGCAGCGCCTCGCCGTCCGGGGCGTCCGGCACGGGCGGCGGCGTCACCCCCAGCGGCGCCTGCCCGGTCAGGTGCCGCACCGCGTCCAGCAGGGACGCCGCCCCGAACACCCGCGCGTCCTCGATCAGGGCCGCCTCGGGCGCGTTCCCCTCTGGGAGGAGCACGGCCGCGCCCAGCGACCCCGCCAACAGCGCCAGATTCACCGCGCCCGCCACCGGCCGCAGCGACCCGTCCAGCGCCAGTTCACCCGCCACCAGCGTCCCCGCCAGCGCCCCCAGCGGCACGACCTCCTGCGCGGCCAGCACGCCCAGCGCAATCGGCAGGTCATACAGCGGGCCCTCCTTGCGCAGATCCGCCGGGGCGAGGTTCACCGTGATCCGCGCCGCCGGGAACGGCAGGCCCGCGTTCCGCACCGCCGCCCGCACCCGCTCGCGCGCCTCGCTCACCGACTGGTCCGGCAGGCCCACCACCGTGAATGCGGGCAGGCCCGGCGAGACGTCCACCTCGACCTCCACCGGCACCGCGTCCACCCCGAACAGCGCCGCACTCCGCACGCGCGCCAGCACTCACAGCCCCCCAGGCAGCCACATATGACCCGCAGCGTAACAACGCCGGTCCCCCCGGCAGGCCGCAGGTGAGCGGCGGGCCGGGGGGACTCGGCGGGTGGGTTACGCCCGGTCTGTGGGGGTGGGGGCCGCCACCGCTTCAGCCGTGACGGGCTGGGGGGCGGCCGGCTGGACGCTCACCGGCGGGACACTCACCGACTGGGCCGTCGCAGGCTGGGCGGTGACGGCGGCCGCCTGGGCCGGCTGGGACGCGGCCGCCACGGCCTGGGCCGGGGCGTGGATGGTCTGCACGGGCGCGGGGCCGGGGGGGGTGTCGCGCATGCTGCCCTCGAAGTCCTCTTTCAGGCCCTGGGTGCTCTTGCGGAACTCTCGCAGGCCCGCGCCCAGGCTCTTGCCGAGTTCGGGGAGTTTACGTGGACCGAAGACGACCAGCGCGACGATCAGGATCACCAGGAGTTCAGCGGGGCCGATGTTGGGCATGTGGGAGTTCCTCCTCGGGCCGGTCCCGGTGGGCGGGTGGCCGCATTCAACTGCGTCCAGTGTAGGCCCGTGGGTTAAAGCAAATGTCATTCCCATCTGAGAATGCCGGCCCGGCGCTCAGGGGGTGCGGGCGCGGTAGGCGCGCAGCGTGCCGTTCATGAACGCCACGTACAGCGTGCCGTCGGCGGCCAGTGGCGTGGCCTGCACGCCGGTGCTCTCGCGGTGCGTCCAGCGGACCGCGCCGCTGCGGACGTCCAGCGCGCACAGTTCGCCGTCCTCGGAGGCCAGGAAGACCAGGCCGGCGCTGATGACGGGACTGGCCGTCACGCGGCCCTGCATCCGGTGCGTCCAGAGGTCCTCGCCGTCCGCGAGGCTCAGGGCGCGCACCTCGCCGCCCCAGCCGGCCAGGATGGCGGTGCCGCCCGGCGCCCCCGACAGCGTCAGGGCGGGGGAGGCCCACACCTCGTCCTCCAGGTCGTACGTCCAGAGGATCGGGTCGGGGTCCACGCTGACCCGGCCGGTGGTGGCGCGCAGGGTCAGGGCGTGCACCTCGCCCTCCCAGGTGGCGACGACCAGCGTGGCGGCCCCCGGCGCGGTGGGGATCAGGGCGGGCGTGCCGTGCATGGTGCCCACCTCGACCTTCCACAGCCCGTGGCCGCTGCGGGCGTCCAGGGCGTGCAGCCAGCCGTTCTCGTCGCTGACCAGCGCCGCGCCCGCCCACACCAGCGGACTGGCCGCGACCGGGCCGCCGGTGCGGTAGGCCCACTTCAGGTCGCCGCTGCGGGCGTCCAGGGCGTACAGGTGCCCGTCGCGGCTGCTGGCGAGCACCTGATCGTGCCAGAGGGTCGGGGCGCCCGTGAGTTCCGCGCGTGCCTTGTGTTGCCACAGCTGCGCGCCGCTCATGAGGTCCACGCGGCGCAGCGTGCCGTCCCACGCGCCGAACAGGACGTGCCCGCCGTGGAAGGTGGCGGGCGCCGTGACCTCGTCGCGCGCGGCGTACGTGGCGAACGGTCGGCCCGAGGCGTGCGTGAGGACCAGCTGCCCGCCGCGGGTGCCCACCGCGACCAGATCGCCGTCGCCCATCACGGCAGCGGGCCAGGTGACCTCGCCGGGCAGCGGCACGCTCCAGGCCTCGCGCAGGGCGTCCACCTGCGCCGGGCCGTCGGGGTGCTCGCCGCTGCGGGTGCGGCCACCCCGGTACTGCCCGCGCGCGTGCGAGGTCCAGATGTCGCGCCGCGCCAGCGCCCACAGGTGCGCCAGGGCCTCGCCGCTGGGTGGGCGGTCCTCGGGTTTCTTGGCGAGGAGACCCAGGAGCACGCGCGCCACGGCGTCCGGCACGGCCGGGTTCAGGTCGCGCGGGTCGGGCGCGGCCTCGTACACGTGCTGGTAGAGCACGCTCTGGTCGCTGTCGCCCACGAAGGGCGGACTGCCGCACGCCACGCGGTACAGCACCGCGCCCAGCGCGTACAGGTCGCTCAGGGGGCCCACGCCCACGCCGCGCGCCTGCTCGGGCGCCATGTACGCCGGGGTGCCCAGCGTCACGCCGCTGCGGGTGAGGTGGCGGGTCTGCTCGGTCAGCGCCACCAGCCCGAAATCCATGATGCGGGGCATCCACGCGTCGTCGAGCAGCACGTTGCCCGGAGTCAGGTCGCGGTGCGTGATGCCGCGCGCGTGAATGAAGTGCAGCGCCCGCGACGCGGCGGCCGCCGCCGTCAGGAAGCGCGCCAGGGGCAGCAGCGCGTCCTCCAGCGGCCCCAGCGCCGTGACCGGGCCGCCGGTCATGAGCGGCATGGTGAAAAAGGGCCGCCCGGCCTCCGGGTCGGTGCCCAGGTCCAGCACGGGAATCACGCCCGGGTGCGTCAGGCGCGCCAGGGTGCGGACCTCGCGCAGGAAGCGTTCGCGGTCACTGTCGGGCACGTGGGCGTGCTGGACCTTCACGGCCACCTCGCGGCCCAGCAGGGTGTCGTGCGCGCGGAACACGCGGGCGCTGCCGCCCTCGCCCAGCAGGGTCAGCAGGTCGTAACGTCCGGTCAGTTGCGTCCCCGGTTCCAGCGGCATCCGAGCGTGAGTCTAGCGCCCGGGCGTCCCCCCGCGCCGGACTGCCACGGACGGACGGCCCCGCCGCTCCCCGCGCTCAGGGCGCGGTGGGGGACACGCGGTTACGCCCGGCGTTCTTCGCGCGGTACAGGTGATCGTCCGCGGCCCGCAGCGCCTGCGGCAGCTGCTGCGGGGACGTGACCGCGTACCCCACGCTGGCGGTCAGCTGCGTCCCGGGCAGCAGGGCCGACCAGTCGTGCCGCTCCACGGCCCGCCGGCACCCCTCGGCCAGCCCGTGCGCCCGCCCCCGCGTCCGCACCGGCGTCACGAGCACGAATTCCTCGCCGCCGTACCGGCCCAGCAGGTCGCCAGCGCGCACCTGCGCCGCCAGCAGCCGCCCGACCTCGCGCAGCACCTGATCCCCCACCGCGTGCGAGTGCCGGTCGTTCACGTGCTTGAAGTGATCCACGTCCACGAACACCACCGCCAGCAGCGAGCCGTCGGCCGGGCGCGGCCCGTCCCCGGGGAACTGCAGCCGCTGCAGGCCCTCTTCCAGCCCGCGCCGGTTGAGCAGCCCGGTCAGGGGATCCTGCCGCGCCTGCACCTCGGCCTGCCGCAGGCGATCCTGCCAGGTGCTGGCGTCCGCGCGGGCCTGACGCAGTTCCCGGGTCAGCTGCTGGTGGCGCGCGGCGGCCGTGTTCACCCGGTCGAGCGCGGCCGTCGCGGCCTGCAGCGCCTCGCGCGTGACGTGCAGCGCCTCGCTCAGGCGGCCCTGCCGCTCGTGCAGCGCGCCGATGGCACTCAGGAGCCGCTGGATGTCCAGGTGCCGGTGCTGCCGCCGGGCGATGGTCAGCGCCGAGTGGTACTCGGCCAGGGCCGCGTCGAACTCCCCGCGGGACTGCAGCAGTTCGGCCAGGCACAGCTGCGGCTCGATGTACAGCTGCTGGCGCAGCAGGGCGTTGAGCTGGGCCGCGCGCCGGGCCGCGCGTTCCGCGCCGATCAGGTCGCCGTGCAGCCGCAGCAGCGTGGACTCGTGCGCGGCGCACAGCAGCTCGCTGGTGAGGCTGGGCGTGTCGCGCAGCGCCGAGTGCGCGGCGCGCAGCACCATCAGGCCCTGCTGCGCCGCCTGCCGCTGCGCGTCGGCGCGGCCCAGTTCCTGGGCCTGCCGGGCCAGCAGGGCGTAGGCGTGCGCCCGGCCCTCGTGCAGGCACAGCCGCAGTTCGTCGCCCTGCGGCCCCGCGGGCAGGGCGTGGGTGAGTTCTTCCAGCAGGTTCAGGTGGTGCAGGGCGTCCTTGGGGTCGCCGCTGCTGCAGGCCAGCCACGCCAGGTTCACCAGGGCGTTGCCCTGATCCCCGGGGTGCCGGGCGTGCCGGGCCAGATCCAGGGCGTCTTGCAGGTCCTGCCGGGCGCCGGTCACGTCCCCGCCGGTCAGGCGGGTCAGGGCGCGGGTGTTCAGCACGCCCGAGAGCAGGTCGGTGAGCTGATGCTCCTCGAGCATGGTCTGCGCGCGCGCCACGGTGTCCAGCGCGCGTTCCTGCTGCCCCAGGCTGGCCGAGACGAAACTCAGGCCGATCAGGGCCTCCACGGCGGCGCGCGGGGAGGCGGCGCGCAGCGCCTCGCTCAGGGCCGCCTCGCCCAGCGCCTGCGCGCCGCTCAGGGTCGTCTCGCGGGTGTGGCGCGCCACGGCCACCAGCGCCAGCGCACGCGTCTCGCCGTCCGGCGCGGCCCGCAGGCGCGCGATCAGGTCGGGAGGCGTGTCTGCGGGCAACAGCTCGTCCAGGACGTCCCTGGTGGGGCAGGCAGGCATCTGCGCTGCATTCTCCATGAATCGGGCCGCGCCGACAGGAAAAACCCTTCAACGTTCATTGGGGGAACTGGGGGGGCCGAAAGGAGGACGCCGCGCCGCCCGGCCGCCCCCTATGCTGACCGGGTGACTGCCCACCCACCTGCCATCGACACGCGCGAACTGCGCAAGGAGTACCGGGGGCGCGCCGTCGTGGACGGCCTGACCCTGACCGTCCCCCGGGGCGAGGTCTTCGGGTTCCTGGGGCCCAACGGCGCCGGCAAGAGCACCACGGTCAAGATGCTGCTGGGTCTGGTGCAGCCCAGCGGCGGCGAGGTGCGCGTACTGGGCGGCTCCCCGCACGACCCGGCCGTGCGCGCGCAGCTGGGGTTCCTGCCCGAGCAGTTCCGCTTCCAGACCTGGATGACCGCCTCGGAATTCCTGGACTTCCACGGGCGACTCGCGGGCCTGAGCGCCGCCGAGCGCCGCACCCGCGTCCCCGCGGTTCTCGACGAGGTGGGGCTGGGCGGGCGCGGACACGAGACGCTGGGCGGTTACAGCAAGGGCATGCTGCAGCGCGCCGGGCTGGCCGGGGCGATCCTGGCACGCCCGCAGCTGGTCTTCCTGGACGAGCCCACCAGCGCCCTCGATCCCATCGGGCGGGTCGAGGTGCGCGAGATCATCGAGCGGCTGCGCGCGCAGGGCGCGGCGGTGTTCCTGAATTCCCACCTGCTCAGCGAGGTGGAGCAGGTGTGCGACCGGGTGGCGTTCGTGAAGCGCGGGCGGGTGCTCACGCAGGGCAGCATGCGTGAACTGATGGGCGGCGTCCTGCCCGTCGATCTGCGCGTGGATACCCTCAGCGCCGAACTGCTGGCCGATCTGGGCCGCCTGGGCGAGCTGCGCCGCACCGACACGAACACCCCGGGGCGGGCCGACGTGGAACTGTGGCTGACCCGCGACGACCAGATTCCCGCCGTGGCTGACGCCGTGCACGCCAGCGGGGCGCGCCTGTACGCCCTGACGCCGCGCCGCCCGGATCTGGAGACCATGTTCCTGGACCTGATCGAGGACACCCCGGAGGCGGCCCGCGCGGGGCGCGGGGAGGCCAGCCGTGCGTAACGTCCTCCTGATCGCGGAACTGTCCCTGCGCGAGGCGACCCGCAAGCGCCTCGTGAGCGTCCTGCTGGTCCTCTCGGCGCTGTTCCTGGGCTTTTTCCTGTTCGGCGTGTACCGCCTGGAACTCCGCCTGGACGACCGCGCCGTGCAGGCCGGGCTGGACGGCCGCAGCCCGACCGGCGCGGCGAACCTGCCCGTCATGTTCGCCGCGCTGTTCGGCATGTACCTCGTGTACTTCCTGGGGTCGCTGATGAGCGTGCTCTCCACCGTGGGGGCGGTCAGCGGCGACATCGAGAGTGGGGTCATGCAGAGCGTCATCGCCCGCCCGGTGAGCCGCGCGCAGCTCGTGGCGGGCCGCTGGCTGGGGTTCACGGCCGTGAACGTCGCGTACGTCGCGCTGCTGGCAGCAGGACTGCTCGTCGGCGTGCGGCTGATCACCGGGTACACCCCGCCCGAGGCGCTGCCCGCCGCGGCGCTGCTGCTGCTGGCGGTCACGGTGCTCACCTCGCTGACCGTGCTGGGCAGCACGCTGTTCACCACGCTCGCCAACGGCATCGGCGTGTTCGTGCTGTACGGGGTGGGCTTCACCGGCGGGATCCTCAGCGCCATCGGGACGTTCGCGGACACGCCCACCCTGACCAGCCTGGGCCGCGTGGCGAACGCCCTGATGCCCACGAACGCGCTGTGGCTGGGCGCCAGCTACCACCTCCAGCCGGAGATCATGCGGCAGGTCGGCGAGGTGAGCCGCGGCGCCAACCCCTTCGTGAGCAGCGTGCCGGTTGAGCCGCTGCTCGTCGCGTGGGCCGCCGTGCTGGCCGTGCTGGGCGTGCTGGGGGCCATGTGGCGCTTCAGCCGCCGCGACCTGTAACCCGGGCGCTGCCTCCCCGGCCGAGTGCGCCGCGCGGGCCGCCTCCGGAAACGCTCCAGGGGCGGCCCGCGCGGCGTGGGGTCACTCCAGCGTCAGGAGCTGCCCGCCGAGCTCGAACCACACCCGGCCGTCCGGGGTGACGGTCAGGGCGCGGGCCGCGCCGCCCAGCGGCACCCGCGCCGCCCGCCCGTCCGTCAGGCGCAGCAGGGTGCCCGCCGTGGGATCACTCACCCACATGCTCCCGTCGGGGGCGGCGGCCAGCGTGCCCGCCCGCGTGCCGGCCGGCAGCGGCAGGGCTACCTGGGCGCCGCCGCGCGGATCGAGCCGCCACGCGCTGCCCGTGCGGGTCTCCGTGAACAGCAGCGTGCCGTCGGGGGCCGGGGTGAGGGCGGCGGGCACGCTCACCCCGGGGGTGCCGACCGCGAAGGTCTGCGTGGCGCCCCCGGCGGGGTCCACGCGCAGGATCGCCGGGTGCTCCCCGCGCCGCGTGAGGTAGAGCGCCCCGTCCGGGCCGACGGTCAGGGCGTCCGGGACGCTGCCCAGCGCCAGTTCGCCGCGCGTGCCGTCCGGGGCGGCGCTCAGCAGGCGCGGCTGCCCGTACGCCACCGCCCACACCCGCCCGTCCGGCGTGACCCCCAGGCTGCTGAGGGTCTCGGTGGTGCCCGCCGGCACGCGGGTCAGGGTGCCGTCCGGCGCGCGGCGGATCAGTTCGCTGCCCGCAGCGGTCGCGCCGCGTACCGCTGCCCACACGCTGCCGTCGGGCGCCACGGCGTGTCCGGTGATGGTGTCCAGCCCGGAGAGAGGAAAGGCCAGGGCCGTGATCCCCGCCGCGCTGGCCGCCGTCAGGGCGTGGCGGTCGTCCGCGCCGGCGTTCGCGGCGGCGCGCAGCAGCACCCCGCCGTTCCAGGGCGTGGCCCCGCCCGCCTGGTACGCGCCGTCGGTCCGGACGGGCCGGGCGGCGGCGCGCAGCAGCGGCAGGGTCACGTTCGCCCGCGCCGCGCCGGCCTGCACGGTCAGCGTGACGGGCCCGCGTCCGCTCCCGACCGGCGTGACCTGCACCAGCGTGTCGTTCCCGCTGGCCTGCAGGGTGGTGGTCACGGTCACGGCCTGCTGCGGGCCGCTGGCCGTCACGGTCAGGTCGGCCGGCGCGCGGCCCGCGATCCGCAGGGTGCCCGGCACGTTCAGCGCCCCGCTGACGGGCAACGTCTCCACGCTGGCACTCAGGCCGGCCGGCGCGGCGGGGCCGGCGGTGGGGGCCGGAGTGGCTGCGGGCGTGCCGGGACTGCCGCCGCAGGAGGCGAGCAGCGCCGCCGTGAGCAGGGGAACGGTCAGGATCGCGGTGAGGGAACGCGTCATGCCCACAGTGCACCGCATCCCCCCTCACCCGGCCCTTACCGGCCGTGGCGGTGAAGGACCCCTCAGGGCCGCCGGGCCGCATCTGGACGGGGCTGCCGGCCCGACCGCCCCTGAATGGGGGAGGCGGGCCGGCAGTTGCCTCCCGCTGCGGTCAGGGGCCGGGTGAGGGCGCCGCCAGGAACGCCCCCCGCGTCAGCCGTGCGGCGCGCAGGCGACGGCCCAGCGCGTGCAGGTCGTCCGGGCCGCCCGCCGGGAGCAGCGCGTCCAGGTGCGGCAGCGCCGCCGCCACCGCCCGCTGCACCGGGCGGTACCCGGGCGTGGCCGCCAGCGGCGAGAGCCACACGACGCCCGCCGAGCGGCGCCGCAGGTCCCGCAGCGCGCGGCCCACCAGCGCCGGATCGCCGGTATCCAGCCCGTCACTGAGGATCAGCACGACCGTGTCGCGGTTCACGCGGCCCCGCTCGTCCCGCGCGAGCTTCAGCAGGTTCTCCCCGATGCGCGTGCCGCCGCCCCAGGCGTCCCCCAGGTCCGGCAGGGTCAGCGGCTGGCCCGGCGCCGCGCCCCGGATCAATGGGGTCAGGCGGGTCAGGCCGGTGCTGAACGCGTAGACCTCCACCCGCCGCGAGCGCAGGTGCAGCGCCTGCGCGAAGCGCAGCAGCAGCGTGGCGTCCCGGCCCATCGAGCGGCTGCCGTCCAGCACGAGCAGGAACCGCGGCGCGCGCCGGGGGCGGCCCAGCCAGCGCAGGTGCACGGCGTCCCCGGCGGTGCGGGCGGCGGCGTGCAGGGTGCGCCGGGCGTCCAGCTTCGAGCCGCGTGGCAGTGGGCGCAGCCGCCGGGCGCGGCCCAGTTCCAGCGCGCGGATCAGGCCCGTCGCGGCGCGCAGGAGGCTGCCGAGGTCGCCGCTGTCCACGCGCAGCGCCTCGCCCGGCGCGGCGTTCGGACTGACCCGCGCCTGCATCACCGGGGCGTCCTGCTCGTCGCCGTCCTGGCTCTCCTGCCCGTCCTGCAGGGCGTCACCGTCCGGGAGGTCGCTGCCCGGATCGCTCCCGGCCTGCGGGGTGGACGGGGCCGGCTCCGGCCGGGTCTCCGGGTCGCCCGGCTCACGGTCGGGCTGCTCCTGCTCCTTCCCGTCCGGGTCGGGTTCGGCCGGGGCCGGCGTCTCGGGCAGCAGGGGCGGGAGGGTGGGCGGTGGCTGATCGGCCGCGCGGAAGAACGCATTGAATTCCAGGTCGAAGGTGCGGCCCTGCTCGGGCCCGGCGGTCAGCACCGCCCGCAGCGCCCCGCGCAGCTCGCGCCGCGAGAGGACGTCCACCAGATCCAACGCCCGCAGCGCGTCGCGCACCTCGCCCGGGCCGATCAGGAACCCGTGCCGCTGCCGCAGCCGCCCGGCGAAGGCGGTCACCTGCGCGGCCAGCGAGGCGGGCAGCCCCGCGCGGGACGGCTCAGCCACGGGCCTGCGCCTTCGCCGCCACCCCCTGCAACGTGGGCGCGGCCAGCAGCTGGTCCTCGCGCAGCTTGAGGACCGCGCCCAGCGTCGCGTGCAGCGACTCGGCGTCCAGGTGGTCGGCGTGCAGGCTGACCAGCGCCGAGGCCCAGTCGAGTGTCTCGGCCACGCCCGGCGTCTTGCCCAGCGGCAGGGCGCGCAGCGCGTGCACGGCGTCGGTCACCTGCCGCGCCAGCGTCTCGTTGATGCCCGGCAGGCGCGACAGCACGATGTGCAGTTCCTGCGCGCGGCTGGGGTACTCGGTCCAGTGGTACAGGCAGCGGCGGCGCAGCGCGTCACTCAGTTCCCGCGAGCGGTTGCTCGTCAGGATCACGTGCGGCCGGCTGACCGCCGCCAGGGTGCCCAGTTCCGGCACGGTGATCTGCCACTCGGCGAGCAGTTCCAGCAGGAAGGCCTCGAAGGCGTCGTCGGCGCGGTCGATCTCGTCGATGAGCAGCACCGCCGATCTCGGCTCGCGGATCGCCTGCAGCAGGGGCCGCGGCATCAGGAACGTCTCGCCGTACAGGTCGTCGTCCCCTGCGGCCTCGCCGCGCAGCTCGGCCGCGCGCAGGTGCAGCAGCTGCCGCGCGTAGTTCCACTCGTACAGCGCCGACTGCGCGTCCAGCCCCTCGTAGCACTGCAGCCGGATCAGGCGGGTGCCCAGCACGTCCGCCAGGGTCTTGGCCGCCTCGGTCTTCCCGACGCCCGCCGGACCCTCCAGCAGCAGCGGCTTGCCCAGCCCCACCACCAGCCGCAGCGCCGTCGCCAGGGCGTCGTCCGCCACGTACCCGCGCGCCTGGAACGCTGCCTGAAGTTCCTGTACGGCCGGGATCATGAGACCCTCCCGGCACCCTGACCGCCGTTCTTACACGTCATGATCTGCGCTCCTGGGGCGGAAAAACAGGCCGCCTCCGCCCATCTTAATCTGCGGGGCGCGCCCGCCGCGTGACGCTCCGGTGAGACCCGCTGGCCTAGGGTGGGCGGCATGACGCTGCCCCTGCTCCTGTGCACCCTGATCGCGCTGACCTCGGGCCTGCATTTCGGGGGCCGGTTCGCGCAGGCGCACCACGCCGGGCGCAGCCTGCTGCCCGCCATCCTCGCCCACGGCGGCGTGTCCACCGCGCTGGTCGTCGTGGCGGCGCTCGTTGACCCCACGGACGCCCGGCTGCTGTGGCTGGCGGTCGCCACCGTCAGCCTGATGGCCCTGGCGACCGGCGCGCTGTGGCGCGCGCCCCGCTCGACCGGGCTGGCCCTGACGGACCCCCCGGAGGCCCTCGGGGCGTCCGGTCAGGCCGCCTGAAGCCCAGCGCAACCGGCCGGGCCGCCACCCCGTACTGGGAGTCGGGCGGCCCGGCCGGCCGCCTTCACCGCACCTTTCGGCGGACGCGCCCGCCGCGCACGGGCCGCTAAGCTGACCCCACGCGCCCCCCAGCGGGGCGCCGGAGCCCCCATGAGTGAGCGCAGACGTACCCTGAACACCCTGATCCGCCTGGGCCGCGCCCTGGCCGACCCGGAGCCCGATCCGGTGGGCGACGCCACGCAGGTGGCCCGCCGCACCGCCCAGGCCCTGCGCGAGCCGGTGCAGGAGGCCGCCGGTGGCCTGCGCGCCCGCGCCCGCGACCTGCGCGACCGCGCCGCGCAGCGCGCCGACGACCGCCTGGAACGCCTGATCGCCGAGCGCCGGGGCGGCGAGAGCGACCCGGAGGTGCTGGCCCTGCTGGCCCGGCGCCGCGAGACCCGTGAGGCCCGCCTGCGGCAGGAGGACGCCCGGCGCGCCCTGCTGGCCCAGGCGCAGACGCCGGCGCAGCGGCAGGTGCTGCGGGCCGTGCTGGACGTCACGCCGTGGGCGGGCGGCGCGGCAGGGGCCGTGCGGTATACGCAGCTGCTCGACCGGCTGGCGCCCGCTGGGGACGCCGCCACGGAGATGAGCGTGCACCGCGCCATCTGGACGCTTGCCGAGGCGGGCGTGCTGGCCGTCTCGCCGCACGGCGAGGTGAGTGCCGTGCCGCCCCGCGCGCCCCTGGCCCTGCCGAGCAGCGCGGCGGAGTAGGGCTGCGCCCGGCGTCACGCCGGGGGCCGGGGCCACCCGGGAACACCGGACGCCGGGCACGCCTACGCCAGCGTGCCCGCGGAAGCACTCACGTTGGCGCTCATGTTCTCGAAGGTCTTCGAGATGAGCTTCTGCGCCTGCGCGTCCAGCAGGCGCCCGCCCACCGTAGCGACCGGGCCGCGCATGGTGGCGTCCCCGGTCCAGTCCAGGGTGGTCGTGCCGTCCCCGTTGTCCACGACGTTCGCCCCGGCGGTCAGGTCCACGACGCTGCCCAGCCCGCCGCCCTGCACCTTCACGTTCACGCGGTTCGCCGCCTCGTCGGGCAGCACCTCGATCTTGAACTTGAACTTGCCGCGCACCATGCCGACGCCCACCTGCACGGTGGCGTCCATGTGCGTCTGGTCGTGCACGACGACCTCCTGCACGTCCGGCAGGCAGCGCGCGACCCGCTCGGGGTCCTGCACGAACGCCCACACGGCGGCGGGGGCCGCCTGCACCTTCTCCTGACCTGAGTAACTGAGTTTCATGGGGGACCTCCACGGAAAACTGGGAGCGTTGACCCGCAGCGGCGCGGGCAGAGGCGGAATTGACCTGACGCCCCGCATTGTAGGAGAGCGGGGGTTGCAGAAAGATTGGCCTACGATTCAGGGTATGCCCCCACTTCCCCAGGCGCCGGTCGCGGGCGTGCTCCTCGCCGCCGGACGCAGCGCCCGCATGGGCCGCCCCAAGCAGCTCGAACTCCTGGCCGGTCAGCCGCTGGTCCGGCACGCCGCGCAGGCCCTCGCGGAGGGCGGCGCCGCGCCCCTGCTGTGCGTCGTGCCCCCCGGCGAGGTCGGGGCGAGGATCCGGGCGGCCCTGGCCGGACTGCCCTTCGCGTTCGTGGTGAATCCGGACCCCGGGCGCGGACTGGCGAGTTCCTTCCGCGTGGCGGTGGACGCGCTGCCCGCCGGGCTCGCGGGCGCCCATTTCGCGCTGGCGGACATGCCGCTGCTGACCGGCGCTCACCACGCCGCGCTGCTGGGCGCGTTCCGGGAGACGGGCGCCCCCGTCGTGCTGGCCGAATACGCCGACCCCGGCGCGGCGCCCGTCCGGGCGCCCCCGCACCTGCTGCGCGCCGACCTGCTGGGCGCCGTTGCCGCCACCCCGGACGCCGACCACGGCCCCCGCGACCTGATCCGCGCGCACGCCGCGCAGGCGGTCACGCTGACCTTTGCGGCTCGGCTGCTGCTCGACGTGGACACCCCGGCGGGGCTGGCGCAGGCCGAGGCGCTCCTGACAGCCGCTGGGCCTGTTCCGCCGACCAGCTGAGCCTCTATCCTGGCGCATGGCCCCCAACACGGCAGTGAACGCGCTTCAGGACGGGAAGCGGCGGCAGGCCCAGGCCCTGCTTCAGGACGGCGAGGTCTGGCTGATCGCGGCGCGCGAGTCCGGCGTGCGTCCGGAACCCGCCCTGACGCTCGTGGCGGGCGTGGACGTCACCTGGGACAGCCTCTTCCTGCTGACCCGGGATGAGGCCGTGGCGATCGTGGGCCGCTTCGACGCGGACGCCGTGCCGCCCGGCTGGACGGTGTACGGCTACGACGCCGACCTGCGCGATCTGCTGCGCGCCGAGGTGACGCGGCTGGGCGCGCGGCGCGTGCTGCTGAACATCAGCGAGGACGACCCGCTGTGCGACGGCCTGACGGCGGGTCTGGAGCGCCGCGTGCGCGGCTGGCTGGCCCCCGCCTCAGATCTTGCCGGTGACGACCTGCCCGCGCTGGAGTGGGGCAGCGCCGCGCCGCTGCTGGGCCAGCTCCGGTCGGTCAAGACCCCGGCGGAACACGCCGCGATCCGGGGGGCGGTGAACCTGGCCGAGGCGCACCTGCGCGAGATGGCGGCCGCCGCCCGCCCCGGCTGGACCGAGCGGGACGTCGCCGCGTTCCTGCACGGCCTGTGCCGCCGCGACGGCGCCGAGCCCTCCTGGGGCTGGGCCGCCTGCCCGAACGTGCATGTCGGCCCGGACAGCCGCCCCTCGCACGCGCCGCCCGGCGACCACGCCCTGCGCCCCGGCGCGCTGCTGCACATCGACTACGGCGTGCGGCTGAGCCACGGGTACTGCTCGGACATCCAGCGGGTGTACCGCCTGCCCGACGGAAACCCGGTCCCCGAGGAGGTGCAGGCCGCCTTCCGCGCGTGCTGGCAGGCCATCCAGGCGGGGGCGGCTGCCCTGCGCCCCGGCACGCCCGGCTACGCGGTGGACGCCGCCGCGCGCGCCGCCCTGATCGCCGCCGGGTACCCCGAGTACCAGCACGCGCTGGGTCACGGCCTGGGCCGCGCCACCCACGACGGCGGCACCCTGCTGGGTCCCCGCTGGCCCCGCTACGGGCAGACCGTCGAGGGACCCGTCCGCGAGGATGAGGTGTACACCCTGGAACTGGGCGTCATGGTCGCCGGGCACGGGTTCATCGGCCTGGAGGAGGACGTGATCGTCCGGGACGGGCCCCCGGAGTGGCTCTCGGCCCGGCAGGACGACCTGCGGGACCTGACCGGCTGACCGGGCTGGTCCCGGGGGCGACCCTCAGCGGCTGGCCTTCAGCGGCTGGGGGCGCCCGGCAGGTCGACGGGCGTGACCGGCACCGGCTCCCCGAACCGGGCGTACTTGCGGCCCCGGGCGGGTTCGCCGCGCCCGCACAGCACCGTCACGCCCGGCAGGCCGTGCACGTTCACCTCCGCGACGGCCAGGCGGCCCGTCTCGTAGGCCCCCAGGTCGAGGTACAGGTGGCGGCCCAGGCGGCAGGGCGTGGGCACCGGCGTGTGCCCGTGCACCGAGTACGTGACGCCCTCGGGCAGCGGGAAGGGCCCCTCGAAGGGCCGCAGCCACAGCGCCGCCGACAGCGGGTTGGGATGCTGCGGGTGGCGCACGGGTGGCGCGGCGTGCGACACGAGCACGCTGGGGTGCGCGGGCGGCTGGTCGTGGATCTCGCCGTCGGCCGTGACGTACACCACGCGCTTGAGGACGCTCAGGTAGTCCTCGAGGATGGGGGGGAACTTCTCCAGCGTCAGGCCCCCCAGTTCGGCGCGCACGGTCTCGCCCCCGGCGCGCATCCACCACTGGAAGCCCTCCATGGCGCGGCGGTAGTCGCCCAGGTCGTGCGTGCCCAGGTACTGGCGGTAGTACTTCACGCCCTCCTGCATCATGCGCTCGTGGTTGCCCATCAGCAGCGTGGCGCGCCCGGCGCGGCGCAGCTCCATCAGGGTCTCCACGACCGGCATGGAGCGCGGCCCGCGGTCGATCGCGTCCCCCAGGGACAGGTAGTGCGCGTCCGGGTACTGGTGCAGCGCGGCGCGCAGCAGATCCGGGCGGCCGTGCACGTCCGGGATGATCAGCACCTGCCGGGTCACGCGCGGCTCCCCGGCTCATCGTGTTCGTCACTGAAGTCCAGCAGCGTCTGCTTGCTGCGTTCGCGCAGCTGCCGGGCGGCGTCCACGTCGGGGGTGAAGGTCACGTGGCCGCCCGCGAGGGTCACGCGGTACCCGGCGCCGTCGGCGGCCTGGGGCAGCCACTCGGCGGGCAGCTGGTAGGTGCGGCCCCGGCTGTCCTCCACGTCAGCGAGGCCCGCGTCCTCGTCCAGCACGTCGATGACCAGCAGTTCAGGCGGCACGTTCATAGGGGGCAGTCTAGCGCCTGCACCTTCCGGTGGACGCCCCGGTGGGGGGCCGGGGTGTAGGGTGCGGGCGTGAAGGTCACGAGGCGGGCAGTCGTGCGTTCCCTGCTGGGCGGCGGAACGGTCGCCGCGCTGGCGGGTGGGGCGGCGGTCGCGCAGGGCTACCGGTTCGGCGTGACCCGCCACGCCCGCACCCTGGCCGGGCTGCGCGAGCCGCTGCGGGTGGCGTTCCTGACGGACCTGCACTACGGGCTGTACATCGGGCCCGGCAGTGTGGCCGCGTGGGTGGACGGCACGAACGACCTGCGCGCCGACCTGGTCCTGCTGGGCGGTGACCTGCTCGACGCCCGGATGGACGAGCTGTCACCGGACCTGCTGCGTGAACTGCGCCGGCTGCGCGCGCCGCTGGGCGTGTACTCGGTGTGGGGCAATCACGACTACGGCAGTTTCGGGCGGTACGGCAGCCGGCAGTACGGCGAGCCCCGCGCGGACTGGGCGGCGCGGCGCGAGCAGTTCAGGGCGGGTCTGGCCGGGGTGGGGGTGACCACGCTGCGCAACGAGGGCCGCGCCGTGCGGGGCGACCTCTGGCTGGGCGGCACGGATGACCTGTGGTTCGGGCCGCCGGACCCGGCGGCGGCGCTGGCGGGAGCGGGCGGGCGGGCCACGCTGCTCGTCACGCACAATCCGGACGTGCTGCCCACCCTGCCGGGGCCGGCGGGGCTGGTGCTGTGCGGGCACACGCACGGCGGTCAGGTGCGTCTGCCGCTGCTGGGCGCGCCGGTGGTGCCCAGCCGCTACGGGCAGCGGTACGCGATGGGCTGGGTCACGGGCGCCCATGACACGCCCGCGTACGTGAGCCGGGGCCTGGGGCTCAGCGGGGTGCCGCTGCGCAACCTGTGCGAACCGGAAATCGCCCTCTTCCTGCTCTCGCCGGCCTGACAGCGGGGGGAGCCGGGGTACTTGCACGGCGCATGAAAGTGTGTATGGCAGCGCTTCCAGCCGGCTGTTCCAGCATGGGGGGCGGCTGCGCGGATGTGGGGCCAGGGCGGCGCGATGGTGAAGCCCTGTTGCGCAGATGACACGACTGAACGGCATTCGTTGCCGACTTCCGGCAAAACCGTGCACTTTGGCGAAAAATGATGTGGGTCACCTTGAGACCTGTTATAAACAACGGCCCTGCATAGACATGCGCCCGTCTGTATCGTGAGTTCAGCAGCCTGCACCCCGCAGGACGATGCGAGTCACGAGCGAGATGGGAGCGTCAACATGAACAGAACAGACAACCGGGTGACGCCGGCTGAAGCGCCGCACACCCCCGTAACCCCCGCAAGCGGCGCGGAACTGAACCTCGCCCGTGAGCAGGGCCTGTACAGCGCCGCCGAGCACGACGCCTGCGGCGTGGGCTTCGTCGCGCACATCAAGGGCCGCAAGAACCACGCCATCGTGCAGCAGGGCCTCAAGATCCTCGAGAACCTCGACCACCGCGGCGCGGTCGGCGCCGATCCCCTGATGGGCGACGGCGCGGGCATCCTGATCCAGATTCCCGACGACTTCTACCGCGCCGAACTTGCCGCGCAGGGCGTGACCCTGCCCCCGCTGGGCGACTACGGCGTCGGCATGATCTTCCTGCCCAAGGAGATCGCCTCGCGGCGCGCCTGCGAGCAGGAACTCGAACGCGCCATCGTCGCCGAGGGGCAGGTCGTGCTGGGCTGGCGCGACGTGCCGGTCAACCGCGAGATGCCCATGAGCCCCGCCGTGCGCGAGAAGGAACCCGTCATCCGGCAGGTGTTCATCGGCGCCGGACCCGACACCCTGGTCCCCGACGCGCTGGAACGCAAGCTGTACGTCATCCGCCGCCGCGCGTCCAACGCCATCCGCGCGCTGAACTTCACGCACGGGGCCGAGTACTACGTGCCCTCCATGTCGTGCCGGACCGTGATCTACAAGGGGCTGCTGCTCGCCACGCAGGTCGGCGAGTACTACCTCGACCTCCAGGACGACCGCGTCGTGTCCGCCCTGGCCCTGGTGCACCAGCGCTTTTCCACGAACACCTTCCCCGAGTGGCCGCTGGCGCACCCCTACCGCATGGTCGCGCACAACGGCGAGATCAACACCGTCAAGGGGAACTTCAACTGGATGCGCGCCCGCGAGGGCATCATGCAGAGCCCCGTGCTGGGCGACGACCTGAAGAAGCTCTACCCGATCTCCTTCGAGGGTGAGAGTGACACCGCCACCTTCGACAACGCGCTCGAACTCCTGACCCTGGCCGGGTACCCCATGGCGCACGCCGCCATGATGATGATCCCCGAGGCCTGGGAGCAGAACGCCAACCTCGACCCGCGCCGGCGCGCGTTCTACGAGTACCACGCCAGCATGATGGAGCCCTGGGACGGCCCCGCCGCGATGGTCTTCACCGACGGCCGCCAGGTCGGCGCGACCCTTGACCGCAACGGCCTGCGCCCCGCCCGCTACCTCCAGACCCGCGACGACCTCGTGATCCTGGCCTCCGAGTCCGGCGTGCTGCCCGTGCCCGAGAGCAAGATCGTCAAGAAGTGGCGGCTGCAGCCGGGCCGCATGTTCCTGATCGACTTCGAGCAGGGCCGCATCATCGAGGACGACGAGCTGAAGATGCAGTTCGCCTCGGCCAGACCGTACGCGCAGTGGGTGGACAGCACCCGCTTCCGCCTGGACGACAGCGAGGAGACCGGCACCGTGGGGCAGTTCCGCGAGACGCTGCTCGACCGCCAGCAGGCCTTCGGGTACACCCAGGAGGACCTGAAGTTCCTGATGGGCCCGATGGCCCTGACCGGCGAGGAAGGCATCGGCTCCATGGGCAACGACAGCCCGCTGGCCGTGCTGTCCGGCAAGAACAAGCCGCTGTACAACTACTTCCGGCAGCTGTTCGCGCAGGTCACGAACCCGCCCATCGACCCGATCCGCGAATCGGTCGTCATGAGCCTCGTGTCGTTCGTGGGCCCGCGCCCGAACCTGCTCGACATCAACGCCGTGAACCCGCAGCTGCGCCTGGAAGTCGAGCAGCCCATCCTGGACTTCGACGACATGGCCCGCGTGCGCAACATCGCCGAGCACACCCGCGGCAAGTTCAAGGCCTACGACCTCGACATCACCTACCCCGCCGAGTGGGGTGCGCGCGGCGTGGAAGCCAAGCTCGCGACCATCAACGCCTGGGCGGTGGACGCGATCGAGAGCGGCCACAACATCATCATCATCAGTGACCGCCGGGTGGACCGCGAGCGCGTCGCGATTCCCAGCCTGCTGGCCCTGAGCAGCATCCACCACCACCTCGTCAAGGCGGGCCTGCGCATGAAGGTCGGTCTGGTCGTGGAAACCGGCGACGCCCGCGAGGTCCACCACTTCGCCGCGCTGGCCGGGTACGGCGCGGAAGCCATCCACCCGTACCTCGCGCTGGAAACGCTGATCAACCTGCACACCGACGTGCCCGGCATGCCCGCCCTGCACGGCATCGACGCGCACAAGGCCATCTACAACTACGTCAAGGCCATCGGCAAGGGCCTGAGCAAGATCATGTCCAAGATGGGCGTCAGCACGTACATGAGCTACTGCGGCGCGCAGCTGTTCGAGGCGGTGGGCCTGAAGACCGACTTCGTGCAGAAGTACTTCTACGGCACGCCCAGCCAAGTCGGCGGCATCGGCATCTTCGAGGTGGCGGAAGAAGCCCTGCGCAACCACCGCGCGGCGTTCAGCGAGGACCCGGTGCTGGCGCAGAACCTCGACGCGGGCGGCGAGTACGCCTGGCGCGTGCGCGGCGAGGAGCACATGTGGACGCCGGACTCCATCGCCAAACTCCAGCACTCGGTGCGCAGCGGCAACTACGCCACCTACGAGGAGTACGCCCGCATCATCAACGACCAGAGCAAGCGGCACATGACCCTGCGCGGCCTGTTCGAATTCCGCACCGACGGCGTGACCCCCGTGCCGCTGGAGGAGGTGGAAAGCGCCAGCGAGATCGTCAAGCGCTTCGCCACCGGCGCCATGAGCCTCGGCTCGATCAGCACCGAGGCGCACACCACCCTGGCCGTCGCCATGAACCGTATCGGCGGCAAGAGCAACACCGGCGAGGGCGGCGAGGATCCCGCCCGCTACGAGCGCGAGATGCGCGGCGAGACGCTCGGTGAGGGCCACACCCTCGCCAGCATCCTGGGCGAGAGCCGCGTGGAAGTCGACTACCCGCTGAAACCCGGCGACTCCCTGCGCAGCAAGATCAAGCAGGTCGCCTCGGGCCGCTTCGGCGTCACCACCGGCTACCTGACGAGCGCCGACCAGATCCAGATCAAGATGGCCCAGGGCGCCAAGCCCGGCGAGGGCGGCCAGCTGCCCGGCGGGAAGGTCAGCGAGTACATCGGCTTCCTGCGCCACTCCGTGCCCGGCGTGGGCCTGATCAGCCCGCCCCCGCACCACGACATCTACTCCATCGAGGACCTCGCGCAGCTCATCCACGACCTGAAGAACGTCAATCCCCGCGCGGACATCAGCGTGAAACTCGTCTCCGAGGTCGGCGTGGGCACCATCGCCGCCGGGGTCGCCAAGGCCAAGGCCGACCACATCGTGATCGCCGGGCACGACGGCGGCACCGGGGCCAGCCCCTGGAGCTCCATCAAGCACGCCGGTAGCCCGTGGGAACTGGGCTTGGCGGAGACGCAGCAGACCCTGGTCCTGAACCGCCTGCGTGACCGCGTGCGCGTGCAGACCGACGGGCAGCTCAAGACCGGCCGTGACGTGGTGATCGCCGCGCTGCTGGGCGCCGACGAGTTCGGCTTCGCCACCGCGCCGCTGGTCGCGCAGGGCTGCATCATGATGCGCAAGTGCCACCTGAACACCTGCCCCGTGGGCGTCGCCACGCAGGACCCGGTGCTGCGCGCCCGCTTCCAGGGCAAACCCGAGCACGTCATCAACTTCTTCTTCTTCATCGCCGAGGAGGTCCGCGCCGTCATGGCCAGCCTGGGCATCCGCACCTTCGACGAGCTGATCGGCCGCGCCGACCTGCTCGACACGAAGAAGGGCGTCGAGCACTGGAAGGCACAGGGCCTGGACTTCAGCCGCGTCTTCTACCGCCCCGAGGTGCCTGAAGAGGTCGGCGTGCGCCACCTCCACACCCAGGACCACGGCCTGAGCGGCGCGCTCGACCTCCAGCTCATCGAGAAGTGCCGCCCCGCCTTCGAGAAGGGCGAGAAGGTGCACTTCCTGCAGGACGTCCGCAACGTGAACCGCACCGTCGGCGCGATGCTGTCCGGCGAACTGATCCGCGTGCGCCCGGAAGGGCTGCCCGACAACACCGTGTTCGTGCAGATGGAAGGCACCGGCGGCCAGAGCTTCGGCGCGTTCCTCGCCCCGGGCCTGACCCTGTACCTGATCGGCGACGCGAACGACTACACCGGCAAGGGCCTCTCGGGCGGCCGCGTGGTCGTGCGCCCCAGCATCGAATTCCGCGGCAAGGCCGAGGAGAACATCATCGTCGGGAACACCGTCCTGTACGGCGCGACGAGCGGTGAAGCCTTCTTCCGGGGCGTGGCGGGCGAACGCTTCGCCGTGCGCCTCAGCGGCGCTGAGGCCGTCGTGGAGGGCACCGGCGACCACGGCTGCGAGTACATGACCGGCGGGACCGTCGTCGTGCTCGGACAGACCGGCCGGAACTTCGCCGCAGGCATGAGTGGCGGCGTCGCGTACGTGTACGACGTGGACGGCAGCTTCGAGAAGCGCTGCAACACCAGCATGGTGGACCTGCACCCCCTGCTGCCCGAGGACCAGCAGCTCGCGCAGACGGGCGGCGCCCTGCACCTGGGCCAGAGCGACGAGGCCCACCTGCGCCGCCTGCTCGAAAGCCACCACAAGTGGACCGGCTCGCAGCGCGCCTCCGACCTGCTGGACGACTGGGAGGCCACCCTGAAGCGCTTCGTCAAGGTCTTCCCGAAGGAGTACCAGCGCGCTCTGCGCGAACGCGCCGAGGCTGGCACTGTGCACGCCGCCGACACCACCAGCATGCAGACCGCGCAGCCCGGCAACCCCGTGGCCGCGCAGGGCACCCTGACCAAGTAACCCCTCCCAGCGCCCGCCCAGTTCAGGCGGCGGGCGCTGCCCCACCACCGGAGCACGCATGAGCAAGATCACCGGCTTCCTCGACCAGCCGCGCATCAAGGACCAGTACGCCCCGGTCGACGCGCGCCTCAAGCACTACCACGAGTTCCTGCTGCCCCTGGCGCCCGACGCCGCCCGCCTCCAGGCGACGCGCTGCATGGACTGCGGCATCCCGTTCTGCAACAACGGCTGCCCCGTCGGGAACATCATCCCCGACTTCAACAACCTCGTGTATCAGGACGACTGGCGCTCGGCGCTGGACACCCTGCACTCCACGAACAACTTCCCCGAGTTTACGGGCCGCATCTGCCCCGCGCCCTGCGAGGCCGCCTGCACCCTGAACATCAACGGCGACGCCGTGGGCATCAAGAGCATCGAGCTGAGCATCATTGAGCGCGGCTGGCAGGAAGGCTGGGTCACGCCGCAACCCCCCGCCGTGAAGACCGGGAAGAGGGTCGCCGTGATCGGCTCCGGCCCCGCCGGGCTGGCCGCCGCGCAGCAGCTCGCGCGCGCCGGGCACGCCGTGACCGTGTTCGAGAAGAACGACCGCGTGGGCGGCCTGATGCGCTACGGCATCCCCGACTTCAAGATGGACAAGCATCACATTGACCGCCGCGTCGAGCAGATGCAGGCCGAGGGCGTCACCTTCCGCACTGGCGTCCTGGTGGGCGCGTGGCCCGAGGGCAGCCGCGTCACGAACCTCAGCAGGCAGACCGTCACGCCCGACGAGCTGAAAGCCGAGTTCGACGCCGTGCTCCTCGCGGGCGGCGCCGAGCACCCCCGCGACCTCCCCGCCCCCGGCCGCGAGCTGGACGGCATTCACTTCGCCATGGAATTCCTGCCCCAGCAGAACCGCGTGAACGCCGGGGACAAACTGAAAAAGCAGCTGCGCGCCGACGGCAAGCACGTCATCGTGATCGGCGGCGGCGACACCGGTAGCGATTGCGTCGGCACCAGCAACCGCCACGGCGCCGCGTCCGTGACGCAGTTCGAGGTCATGCCCCAGCCGCCCGAACAGGAGAACAAACCCCTCGTGTGGCCCTACTGGCCCATGAAACTCCGCACCAGCACCAGCCACGAGGAAGGCGCCGTGCGCGAATTCGCCATCGCCACCAAGGAATTCATCGGCAAAGGCGGCAAGGTCACCGGCGTCAAGACCGTCCGCATGGAGTTCAAGGACGGCCAGCTCTCCGAGGTGCCCGGCAGCGAGGAAATCCACAAGGCCGACCTCGTCCTGCTCGCCATGGGCTTCGTCAGCCCCGTCGGCAGCGTCATTGACGCCTTCGGCATCACCAAAGACGCGCGCGGCAACGCCCACGCCCACACCGACGAGGGCGGCTACCACACCAACGTCGAAGGCGTGTTCGCCGCCGGGGACATGCGCCGCGGCCAGAGCCTCGTCGTGTGGGCCATTCGCGAGGGCCGTCAGGCCGCCCGCGCCATCGACCAGCACCTCATGGGCACCAGCGTCCTGCCCCGCTGAGCGTAGGCAGGGAAGAGGAGGCGGGCCTTCACGCCCGCCTTTTCGGTTTCGGCGATGTAAAGATCACTTGACAGTGCGGGGGACGGCCGGTTAGGGTGGGTCAAGCAAGCTTGACATGCTGGAGGCTCCCATGAAATCGGAACGAATGCCCACCCGCCGCGACCGCCAGTTCAGCCAGATGCGCCGCCTGGAACTGCTGTTCATCATCGTCTGCATCGCCCTGTTCCTGCTGGCTGCCCGCTACCCCACCAACTTCGGCGCCCACTGGACCCTGATGACCGCCTCCCTGATCGGCGGCCAGTTCATCTGGTTCCGGCAGTACCGCGTCCTCGACGAACGCGCCCGACTGCGTTTCCTGAAAGCCTGGATGGTCACCGGCATGTTCCTGTCGAACGCCGTCGCCCTGCTGCTCCTCTGGAGCTTCCTGTCCACGATGAACACCGCGGGCGCCCCGCTGACCACCCCGCCGCCCCTGCCGTTCTGGCCGGTTTACCTCGCCCTGGTCGGGTCCATGCTGATCATGTGGGCCACCAACCGCTACCTGCGCTGGAAGGACGGCGAATGAACAACCGCCTGCGCGAACTCCGCACCGCGCGCGGCTGGACGCAGGCCGACCTCGCCGATCAGCTCGACGTGTCCCGCCAGACCGTCAACGCCCTGGAAACCGGCCGGTATGACCCCAGCCTGCCGCTGGCCTTCAAACTAGCCCGCCTGTTCGGGCAGCGCATCGAGGACATCTTCCAGGACGACCCCCAACCGTGACGACACAAGAAGGCCGCGCCGCCCCAGGCGGGGGAGAGGCGCGGCCTTCTGCCTGCCCCTTCATGCCGGTCGGTGGAGGTTGACCTTGCCGGTTTCGAAATCGGCGGGGGCGCTGCTGTGTTCGTGGAGGATCAGCCAGCGGTCGCCGCTGCGGGTGAGGGTGAGGGTCAGGCGGTTGTTCATGGCGCGCAGGCGTTCGCCGCTGGCACTCAGGCCCGCGTAGGTGACGAAGGCGTGCACGAGGGCCATCTCCGGCGTGACATGGCTGCGGATGTCGTCGAAGGTGACCTGCACCCGCTCGTCACCCAGGCTGGCGAACCAGCCCTCGACCATGCCGCGCCACTGGGGCTGGCCGTCGTAGAGCCAGTGTGCCCACATGTCGTACACGGTGACCTGCGGGTGGTACAGGGCCAGGAGGGCTTCGGCGTCACGGGCGTACACGGCGTCGGCGTAGGCCTGGAGGATCTGTTCGGGGGGCATGGTCTACCGTACCACCTGATTGCGCGTGGACGGAATAGGCTGATACCAGTATGTTCTCTGACTAGGCTGCGTGGTGCCCGAGCACCTGCGTGAGGGCCTGCACGACCTGCGGGTCGAAATGCGTGCCGCTGCCCTGCTGCACGAACTGCAGGGCGTCGCCGGGTGTCCAGGCGGGCTTGTAGGCGCGGGGGCTGGTCAGGGCGTCGAACACGTCGCACGCGGCGAAGATCCGGGCGGGCAGGGGAATGGCGGTGCCGCTGCGGCCGCGCGGGTACCCGGTGCCGTCCCAGCGTTCGTGGTGCGCGGCGATCACGTCCAGCGCCTCGGGTGGCAGGAAGGGCAGCTGCCGGGCGAGGTTGAGGCCCTCGTCGACGTGCTGGCGCATGCGTTCACGCATGACGGGGGTCAGCGGCCCGGGGTGGTGCAGGACGTCGTCGGGCAGGGTCAGCTTGCCGATGTCGTGCAGGTACGCGCCCCAGCGCAGGGCGTCGAGCGCCTCCGGGGCGAGGTGCATGGCCTGCCCGACGAGCGTGGCGAGCTGCGTCACGCGGTCGGTGTGACCGCGCATGGCGCTGTCGCGGGCTTCCAGCGCCAGACCCAGGGCGCGCAGGGCGTGTTCCTGCGCGTCCCGTTCGCGTTCCTCGGCGTTCAGGCGCGCGGCGACCAGCGTGACCAGTCCCGACAGGGTGCGCAGCAGGTTGCACTCGCTGGAACTCCAGTGGCCGGCGCTGCGGGTGAGCAGCAGGGCGCCCAGCAGTTCGCCGCTGCGTTCGCGGATGGGCGCGGCGAGCAGAGCGGGGTGCTGCGGGGTGGGGGGCAGGTTCAGCAGATCCGCCTCGTGGGACAGGCGGCGCCGCACCTCCGGCGGCAGCGTGGGCAGCGGCGCGGGGCCCTGGCACACCCGGACGGGATAGCTGGGGTCACGGGTCAGGGCGGCCGGAGGGTACGGGCGGTCGTCGGCGGCCGCCACGGCGTCACGGCGCTGGTAGTACGCGGCGGCGGTGGCGCCGGTGTGGCGCGTGATGGTCTGGAGGACGGGGGTCAGTGCGCTGGACAGACTGCTGGCCGTCAGGCCCACCTGCGTGAGCTGCAGGGTCAGTTCGCTGGGGGGCGGGCCACTGTCCATGAGTAGAACCACTATGCCACGCCAGAGTGGAAAAATTCACATAAATAGGGACGGGGGCGGCCCCTGGACCGCCCCTCCACCCACCGGGTGGATCCGGTTCAGGGAATCGGGAAGCCGCCCGCGAAGGCATGTACCTCGGCCTTCACGTCCTGGCCCTTCAGGGCGCGGTCGATCAGGTCGGCGACGGTCTGCATGTCCGCTTCCGTCATGCCGCGCGTGGTGACGGCGGGCGTGCCGATGCGGATGCCGCCGCCGTGCAGGATCTTCTCGGTGTCGTACGGCAGGGTGCTCTTGCTGATCGTGATGTGGTTGGCGTCGAGCAGGCGCGTGGCCTTGGTGCCGTTCAGGCCCTGGGGGCGCAGGTCGAGCACGAACAGGTGGTTGTCGGTCCCGCCGGACACCACGCGGTAGCCCCGCTCCTGGAAGGCGGCGGCGAGCGCCTGCGCGTTGCGGATGATCTGCGCGGCGTACGCCTTGAACTCGTCGGTCAGGCACTCGCCGAACGCGACGGCCTTCGCGGCGATCACGTGCTCCAGCGGGCCGCCCTGGTAGCCGGGGAACACCGCGCGGTCGATCTTGGCACCCAGTTCCGGGTCGTTGCTCAGGATGATCCCGCCGCGCGGCCCGCGCAGGGTCTTGTGGGTGGTGCTGGCGACCACGTGCGCGTGCGGCAGCGCGTTCGGGTGCACGCCCGCCGCGATCAGCCCCGCGATGTGCGCGATGTCCGCGAACAGGATCGCGCCCACCTCGTCGGCGATCTCGCGGAACGCCGCGAAGTCGATGGTGCGGCTGTAGGCGCTGGCCCCCGCGATGATCATCTTCGGCTTGTGCTCGTGCGCCAGCCGGCGGACTTCCTCCATGTCGATGAGTTCCGTCTCGGGGTTCACCTTGTAGCCTACGATCTGGTAGCGCAGGCCCGAGAAGTTCACGGGGTTCCCGTGCGTCAGGTGCCCGCCGTGGCTCAGGTCCATGCCCAGCACCACGGAACCCGGCTCGATCAGGGCGTTGTACACCGCGAGGTTGGCGCTGCTGCCACTGTGGGGCTGCACGTTCGCCCAGGCCGCGCCGAACAGTTCCTTCAGGCGGTCGATGGCGAGCTGCTCGATGCGGTCGACGACCTCGCAGCCGCCGTACCAGCGCTTGCCGGGGTAGCCTTCCGCGTACTTGTTCGTGACGATGCTGCCCTGCGCCTCGCGCACCGCCGCCGACGTGAAGTTCTCGGAGGCGATCAGTTCCAGCCCCAGCCGCTGCCGCTCGGCTTCCTGGGCGATCAGGTCGAAGAGGGCCGTGTCACGGGCGGGCGCAGTGGGATGGGCGGTGCTGGTCATGACGTCACGGTAACACCCCCCCACCACGCGGGTCGGGGGGGTGTCTTTGCAGGTCAGACGAGCTGAAGGCCAGACCGGGCGCCCGTCAGATGGGGCGGCCGCTCAGGTGGGGGCGCTGCGGCCCAGCATGCGCCGCACCTCGCGCAGTTCCTCCGGCCCGGCCAGCACGAGCACGTGATCCCCGCCGCGCAGGTCGGTCGCGCCGCGCGGAATGAGGTACTCCCCGGCGCGGTTGACGAGGATCACCAGCGCCTCGGGCGGCAGCTTCAGGTCCACGATGCGCTGCCCGTCCGCCTCGCTGCCGGGCGTGACCTCCACCTCGACCATGTTGTTGCGGTCGTGGCCGGTGGGGGTGTACGTGATCGGGGACGCCGCGTTGACCGGCAGCGCCTCGCGCACGTGCAGGAACCGCGCCACCAGCGTCAGGGTGGTGCCCTGGAGCAGCACGCTGACGAGCACGATGAAGAACACGATGTTGAAGAGCGTCTGCGCCTGCGGCACGCCCGCCAGCAGCGGGAAGGTCGCCAGGACGATCGGCACCGCGCCGCGCAGCCCCACCCACGCCACCATGCTCTTCTCGTTCAGCGGCATCTTCGCGCGGGCCAGCGCCAGGTACACGCTGACCGGCCGCGCCAGGAACACCAGCACGAGCGCGCACGCGATCGCCAGCCCCGCCGTGGGCAGCAGGTCGTGCGGGTTGACCAGCAGGCCCAGCGTGAGGAACATCGCCACCTGCATCAGCCACGACAGCCCGTCGTGGAAGCCGATCAGGGAGCGCTTGTGGATGAAGTCCGCGTTGCCCAGGATCACGCCCGCGATGTAGATCGCCAGGAAGCCGCTGCCGCCCGCGACCGCCGTGCCCGCGAAGATCGTCAGGGCCAGCGCCAGCGACAGCACCGAGTACAGCCCCTCGAACTGGAGTTGCAGGCGGTTCAGGACCCACAGCGCCGCGCGCCCCAGCACCACCCCGAACACCGCGCCCAGCAGCATCTGCTTGATGAACAGCGGCACGATGCCCAGCACGCCCAGTTCCGGGTGCGCCATCAGGTCCAGGATGCCGACCGTCAGGAAGACCGCCATCGGGTCGTTGCCGCCGGACTCGAACTCCAGCAGCGGGGCCACCTCTCCCTTGAGGCCCAGCTGCCGCTCCTTGAGGACGCTGAACACCGCGCTGGCGTCGGTGCTGCTGACGATGGCGCCCAGCAGCCACGCCGTCAGCCACGGCAGCCCGAAGGCGTAGTGCACGAACGCCGCCATGATCCCGGCGGTGCCCAGCACCCCGACCGTCGCCAGGCTCAGGCCGCGGCGCACCACGGGCCGCGTGTGCGCCCAGTTCGTGTCCAGGCCGCCCTGAAAGAGGATGAAGCACAGCGCCACCGTGCCGATCGCCTGCGCCAGATGGTAGTCCTGAAACTGGATGCCCAGTCCGTCGGACCCCGCGACCATGCCCACGCCCAGGAACAGCAGCAGGCCCGGAATGCCCAGCCGGCCCCCGATGCGGCTCATGAGCAGACTCATCAGCAGCAGGACCCCCACCACCAGCAGGAACACTTCGGCGTGCACTTCACCCATGCGGTCTCCAGATCATGTGGGTCATCTTTTCATGCGCCTGGACACGCAAAACAGGACCGGCCGCCCAGAAGCGGGCCGCCGGTCAGGAACGTGAAGATTAGATGAAGATCAGAGATCCTTCGCCAGCCAGCGCACGATGTTCTTGCCCATCGCCGCGTTGCTCAGGTTCGGCCAGTTGTTGTACGTGCCGGTGCTGCCGTCCGACAGGGTGTTGTCCTCGAAGGTGCTGCTGTCGCCCCACATCACCACGCGGCCCGTGCCCACGCTGTTCACCGCGAGGTACGTCTTGCCGCCCGTGCCCATCAGCGCCGTGCCCGCCAGAACGTCCACGCTGGTGCCCACGTACACCCCGGCGCTGCTCACGCCACTGAGGATGGGGTGCGTGGTCAGGGGGGTGGCCGTGAGGACCGGATCGCTGAAGCTGGAGTTGAACGACGCGTTCAGCCCGAAGGTCACGTCACTGTTCAGGCTGGCCTGATACGTGCTGCTGACGCTGGCGGGCGTGCTGCCGTCCCAGCCGTCGAACACCTCCGGGCTGTCCCAGCCGCTGTTGTTGCGGTCGCTGACGCGGTGGTCGGTGATCATGAACAGCCCGCCGCCGTTCTGCACGAAGCTCTGGATCGCGGCGCGCTCCGCATCACTGAAGGGATTCTGCGGTTCGGGAATGACGAGCACCGACGCGCCCGACAGGCTGGTCGAGGTGATGCTCGTGCCGGTCACGCTGCTCACCGTGTACCCCAGCCCGCGCAGGGCATTGGCGTAATCGCTGTACGCCCCGTCGATGCGCCAGTCGGCGTTCCCGGCGTCCTCGGCCTTCGTCAGGTCGAACAGGACCTTCTTCCCGGTCGTGCCGCCCCCGCCGCCGGTTCCGCCCCCGTTCGCCGCGCCGGGCGTGCTGACCTGCACCTTGAAGTCCACGCTGTTCGCGTTCGTGTCCGACCCGTCCGGCACGCGCGCCAGGGCGCTGCCCGCCCCGGTCGTGGGCGCCGAGCTGCCCTCGCCCCGGTTGCTGGTGGGCGAGCCGTACGCCACCGCGTCGATGATCGTGGTGCTCTTCAGCAGGCGCAGACTGCCCGCGCCGTTGTTCAGGTCCGTGCCGGCGTTCACCAGCGTGCGGCTGGGCACGGTCGTGTCCTGCGCCACCACGAAGTACCCGCTCGCCGGGATCGTCCCGGACAGCGTGATCGTGCGGTACTGCGTGCCCGCCGTATCGAACGCCGCCAGGGTGTACCCGCTCAGGCTCGCGCCCGCCGGGCCCTTCAGTTCGATGAACGTCCCCACGTCCGTGCTGGGCGAGTCGTAGTACAGCTCGTTGATGACCGGCTCACCCGCCGCCGCCAGGGCAGACAGGTTCGGCGCCGCCGAGGCGGGCGTGCGACCACAGGAAGACAACGCAAGGGAAACGGAGGCCAGCAGCACGAAGCCGCGCCGGAGGGTTGAATTGAACATCGGAGTCCCATTCTGCCCCCAGTTGTCAAGTAGATGTCAACACCGCCCGGTCACCTTTGCCCCACATCAGACCCCACCCGGACCTGCTACCCTGACAGGCATGACGTCCCGGACCGGTACACCTTCGCCGTTTACCCGCACCGGGGTCACGCTCGCCTGAAGCATGCTCGGCAGCGCGTCACCCCGCCCGCACCCGCGAGGCGGGGCTTTTCATTGCCAGACTGTTCATTCCCCCCCACACCGGAGGACCCATGCAGCACGAAGCCATCCCCGAAATCCAGGCGGCCGCCACCCTCGACGCGCTCCAGGCCGTCAAGACCAAGTACGTCGGCAAGAGCGGCCTCGTCACCCGCGAACTCGGCACCCTGGGTAAACTGCCCCCCGAGGAACGCAAGGCGCGCGGCGCGGAGATCAACGCCGTGAGGCAGGCCATCCAGGACGCCCTCGACACCCGCGAAGCCACCCTGAAACGTGAAGCCCTGGACGCCCAGCTCGCCAGCGAGGCCATTGACGTCACCCTGCCCGGCCTGCCGCTCCCCGCCGGGGGCCTGCACCCCATCAACCGCGTGTACGACGACCTGATCGCCATCTACGAACGCATGGGCTACACGGTCGTCGAGGGCCCGGAAGTCGAGGACGAGCACCACAATTTCGAGGCTCTGAACGTCCCCTGGTACCACCCCGCCCGCGACCTCCAGGACACCTTCTGGCTGGAAGACGGCCGGCTGCTGCGCACCCACACCAGCAACATGCAGATCCGCTACATGGTCAACCACGACCCCCCGCTGAAAATGGTCAGCCGCGGCAAGGTGTACCGCTACGAGGCCACCGACGCCACCCACGAGGCCATGTTCCACCAGCTCGAAGGGATGGTCGTCGGCGACGGCATCAGCATGGCCGACCTGAAAGGCACCATCGCCGAGATGGCCCGCGGCCTCTACGGCCCCGGCGCGAAGGTCCGCTTCCAGCCCAGCTACTACCCCTTCACCGAACCCGGCGCGGACTTCGCCGTGTACTGGGACAACCCGCGCGGCGAGAGCAAATGGCTGGAACTCGGCGGCTGCGGCATGATCCACCCCAACGTCTTCAGGGCCGTCGACGACCTGCGTGAAGCCCAGGGCAAGCCCCGCGTGTACGAGGGCAAGACCGGCTTCGCGTTCGGCCTCGGCCCGGAACGCATCGCCATGCTCAAGTACAAGATTCCCGACATCCGCTACTTCTACGCCAACGACCCCCGCGTCATCGGGCAGTTCCGGGGAGAACTGGAGTGAGGGCGCGCGCCGTCGCCATCATCCTCAACGACGCCACCAGCGACAGCGCCGAGGTGCTGCTGATGCTGCGCCGCAAGCAGGGCCGGGCGTACGCCACGCTGCCCGGCGGCGGCATCGAGCCCGGCGAGACGCCCGCGCAGGCCTGCGTGCGCGAGGTGCTGGAGGAAGTGAACCTGACCGTCACGGTCGGCCCGCCCCTCCTCGTGCTGGAGAACATCGGCAACCTGGAGCACTACTTCCGGGCGCAGGTGCAGTCCGGCGAGATGCGCCTCGGCGACGGTCCCGAAGCGATCCGCAGCAGCGACGACAACTGGTACTCGCCGCAGTGGGTGCCCCTCACGCAGCTGGAAAGCGTGAACCTCGTGCCTGAGCGGGCAAGGGAACTCGTGCGCGAGGTGGCCGGGCCCTCCTCGCTTCGGCACGACTGACCGCAGGCTGAAACTGAAGATTTTTTCTCCCTCTCCTGTTGCGCAGAGGGATGGGTCAGGGGGAGCTGCTCCCCGACCAACTCAAGAGGTAGTCAATGAAAATTCCGTATTCGTGGTTGAAGGAACTGGTGCCGAACCTGCCGTCCGTGACGGAGCTGGAGCCGATCTTCGCGGGGCTGGGCCTGCCGCTGGAGGGCGTGGAGGAGGTCGCCGCGCCGCCCGCGGGGGTGCTGCTGGTGGCGGTGAAGGCGGCCGAGGCGATGCCGGGCACGCAGCTGACGAAACTGACGCTGGACGCCGGTGAGCACGGCGTGAAGGTCATCGCGTCGGGCGCGGGGAACGCGGTGGGGCTGCCGGCGGGGACGATGCTGGCGCTCGTGTCGCCGGGCACCGAGCTGGGCGGCATGACGTACGGCGTGCGGGCCCTGCAGGGCGTGGAGTCCTGGGGCATGGCCGCCAGCGCGAAGGAACTGGGCCTAGGCGAGAGCAACGCGGGCCTGATGCTGTTCCCGGCGAATACTGCGAAGCCCGGCACGCCGATGCGGGAGCTGTGGGCGGCGGATCACGTGCTGGACGTGGAGGTCACCCCGAACCGCGCGGACGTGCTGAGCGCGCTGGGGCTGGCGCGGGATCTGGCGGCGTTCCTGAAGCTGGACCTCGTGCAGCCCCCGATGGGGCCGCAGGCGGTGGGGGAGGGCGAGATCCGCGTGTCCCTGCCCGAGAAGGGCATCCGCATCGAGCGTGACCCGACCCAGAAGCTGCGCTTCGGCTGCGACCGCTTCGTGGCCCGCACCGTCAGTGGCCTGCGCAACGGCCCGGCGCCACTGTGGATGCAGCGCCGCGTGACCCTGGCGGGCATGCGGTCCATCGACCTGATCGTGGATACCAGCAACTACGTGATGCTGGAACTGGGCCAGCCGACCGCGCTGTACGACCGCCGGGACGTGCGCGGCGATCAGATTCTCGTGGCGTTCGGGTTGCGTCAGGGCGAGGTCGTGCGGGACCTGCTGGGGGGCGAGCAGGAGGTCGGTCCGGAGGACCTGCTCATCCTCGACGGCGCGCAGCCCGAGGTGTCCACCGTCGCGGAGGCCTTCGAGACGGCCGGGCAGCCCAGGGCCGGCGACACGGTACTGGGCATCGCGGGCATCGTGGGCGGCGACCACGGGCACGTCCGCGCCGACACGACCGACGTGGTGGTGGAGGTCGCGCACTTCGACCCGGTGCTGCTGCGCCGCACGAGCACCCGCCTGGGCCTGAAGACAGACGCCGTGTTCCGCTACGAGCGGGGCGTGGACCCCCTGCTGCCCGAACGCGCGGCGGCCCGACTGGTGGGCCTGCTGGGCGACACGGGCGGACAGGTGCACCCCGGCGCGACCGTCGTGGGCGACCCGGAGATCCCCGGCCGGATCGAGGCGACGGGTGAGCAGATCCGCGCGCTGCTGGGCATGCCGGTGGACACCGACGAGATGCGCGGCATCCTCACCCGCCTCGGGTGCGTCGTGGATGGCGAGGGGGACACGCTGAGCGTCCTGCCGCCCTCGTGGCGGGTGGACATGGCGATCTGGCAGGACCTCGCCGAGGAGGTCGCGCGCCTGCACGGCTTCGTGCACCTCCCCGAGACCCTCCCCACCCTGCGCGTGCACGAGAGCAACCTCGGCGCGGAAAGGGAAGGCGTGGCCCGCGCGACCCTGCGCCGCACCCTGGCCGGGCTGGGCGCGCAGGAGGTCGTCACGTACACCTTCACGAGCGACGAGGAAGCCCACAAGGCCCGCACCGAGCGGCCCGGCGTGCGCCTGCGTAACCCCCTGAGCGCCGACCGGACGGCCCTGCGCACCGCGCTGTACCCCAGCCTCGTGAAGGCCGCGCAGGCCCACGCCAAGGGCGACCGCGCGCTGATCTTCGAGATGGGCCGCATCTTCCCGGCCACCGGCGAGACCGAGCGGATGGGCCTCCTGATGCGCGGTCCGCTCGCGCCCCGCACCGATCAGGCGGGCGTGGCCGGGGACTTCCGCGCGTTCAAGGGCCTCGTGGAATCCCTGGCGGGCACCCTGGGCGCCAGCTTCGAACTGCGCCAGCTGCGCGGGGACGCCGTGCCTGCGGCGCTGCACCCCGGCATCGCGGGCGAGGTCGTCTGGAACGGGCAGAGCGTCGGCTGGCTGGGCGCGCTGCACCCCGAGATCGCCCAGGCGTTCGGCCTCAAGGGCGACACCTTCCTGATGGAAGCGGCGCTGCCCCTGCCGCCCCGCGAGTGGGCGTTCCGCGACCCCAGCCGCGCCCCCGCCGCGTGGCGCGACCTCGCCGTCATCACCCCCACCGGTGTCAGCTACGGCGAGATCGCCGCCCTGCTGCGCGAACACGGCGGCACGCTGCTCGAAAGCGTGGAACCCTTCGACGTGTTCACCGGCGAGCAGATCGGCGCGGGCAACCGCTCCGTCGCGGTGCGCCTCGTCTTCCGCGGCGAGAAGACCCTCACCGACGCCGAGGTGGACCCCGTCATGGACGCCCTCATGGGCGCCGTGCGCGCGCAGGGCTGGACCATCCGCGAGAAGTAAGCGGCCTGTGCGCTCTGAGCCCCGAGCTCTGAGCAGGTAGAAGGGGGCCAGGGCTATGTGCTCTGACCTCCTTCCCGTGCAGGTGCAGCAGCAGCGCCGCGCGGAGGCGGATAGGCTCGGGCATGACTTCCGAAACGGTGACGGCAGACGTGCGCGGCTTCCGGGGCGAGGCGCTGCCCTGCGTGGTGAACCGCCACCCGCCGGGCGAGGCGGTGGGGGCGGCGCTGCTGCTGCCGGGGCTGGGGTACGGGGCGCGGCAGCCGGGCCTGCTGTACCCGGCGCTCCTGCTGGATGAACTGGGGTTCGACACGCTGGCACTCGATACCCGCTGGAACGTGCCGGCGTTCATGGACGCCCCACAGGAGGAGCAACTGGCCTGGCTGCGGGAGGACGTGCGGGCCGCCTACCACGCGATCCTGCCGGGAAGGGGGGGCGCGTGCGTGGTGGCGAAATCCATAGGGACACTGGGCCTGACCCTGCTACTGCACGGGGGAGCGGTGCCGCCCGGTGCGCGGCTGGTGTGGCTCACGCCACTGCTGGAACGCCCGGAAGTGCGCGCGGCTATCGCGGCGCACGCGGCGACCTCACTGGTCGTGATCGGCACCCAGGACGGCCACTACCGCCCCGAGTGGATCACGGAACTGACCGGCGCGGGCGTGCAGGTGCTCGTGCTGGACGGCGTGAATCACGGCCTTCAGGTCGAGGGCGACGTGGTCGGCACGCTGGGCGCGCTGCACGCCCTCATGCGGGACCTCCGCGCGTTCCTGACCGGGCAGGCTGGAAAAGGAGCCGCCCGCTGACTCGGGTCAGCCGTGCGTGCGCCACCAGCGGAGGTTCGCGCGGATCAGTTCCCCGCTCAGGTCCTCTTCGCCCGGCAGGTCGTCGGGGCTGAACCAGCCGACCTCCATCACCTCGCCGTCCTGTGGGGTGAGGGTGCCGGTGACGCCGTGGGCGCGGTACAGGACCGAGACGAAGTCCACGACGTGCCCGTTGGGGTACGTGAAGCGGTACTCGGGTCCGGCGAACATGTGCAGCGGCTCCAGGTGGGTGGCGTGCAGGCCGGTCTCCTCATGCAGCTCCCGCGCGGCAGTCTGGGCGAAGGTCTCGCCGGGTTCCAGGCTGCCGCCGGGCAGGGTCCATAGGTGCGTGTGCCCGTGCCGCAGCAGCAGGAGGCGCCCCCGGTCGTCGGTGACGACGACGTTCGAGCCGGGCGCGAACCAGGGGCGCGGGCCGATCACGCGCCGCAGCTCCATCAGGAAATTCCCGACTGGTGGCGCGGGGGGCGTGGGGGCCAGCGGCAGGGGTGGGAGGCCAGCGCGGGCGCGCAGGACGTTCAGGCTGGCGCGGTTGGCGTTGTTGCTCAGGTCCGGCAGGGCGTCCAGCGGGAACCAGCGCAGCTCCAGCGTCTCGCCGCTGTCGTCCGGCGCGGCCCCCTCCAGCGCGGCGGCGCTCAGGGTGCCGTGGGCGCGCATCCCGACGATGTAGATCTCGTGCCCGTTCGGGTAGCGGTGGAACAGTTCCGGACCGTCCTGCAACCCCTCGGGGAGCGGCAGGAGGGTCAGGTCGGGGCACGTCAGCCCGGTCTCCTCGAACAGTTCGCGCCGGGCGCCGGTCAGGAACGCTTCGCCGGGTTCCAGCGCGCCGCCGGGTTCGCTCCACAGGCCGTCGTCGCCGCGCCGTTGCAGGAGCACACGGCCCTGCTCGTCCTGGATCAGGACGCCCACGGCGGCGGCGATCAGCGGGCGGTTGCCCCACACTTCGCGCAGTTGCATCAGGGTCATCGGGTCTTACGCTACCCTGCCGGGCGATGAGGACCGATGCTGCGCCGCTGCGCGTGCTGTTCGTGACCGACGCGCCCGCCGTGGGCGGCAGCGAGGTCTACATGCGCGAGATCATCCCCCCCATGCGCGCGCACGGCGTGCACGCCGAGGTCGCCATGCCGGACGTGCCGGGCACCGCCGACTTCCGCGCGCAGCTTCAGGCGCGCGGCATTCCGGTGCACGCCTACCGCACCCTGGCCGAGGTCGCCCGCGTGGAAGGCGAGGGGCGGGGCTTCGACCTGACGGTCCTGAGCAGCTGGAACCCGCGCGGGTACCGCAAGTACTACCGCGCGTTGCGCGGGCCGTTCGTGTCGCTGGTGCACGATCAGCTCATGCTGCACATCCCGGGCCTCCCGCAGGGCGTGTACCGCGCCGGCTACGAGTGGTTGCAGGCCGGGGACATCCGGGGCGCGCAGCACGTGATCACCGTGTCCGAGTGGGGCGCGGCGTACCTGCGGCGCCACCACCGCATGACCCAGGTGCACGCCGTGCCGAACGGCGTGGACACCGTGAAGTTCCGCCCCGGCGACCCGCAGGAGCGCGCCGCGCTGCGCGGGCGCCTGGGCTTCACCGGCTTCACGGTGCTGAACCCGGCCCGCATGAGCATCGAGAAGAACCACCCGGCGGTCATCGCGGCGGCGTGGCAGGCGCCGGAACTGCACTTCGTGCTCGTCGGCACCGGGTACCTGGAAAGCGCCCTGAAGCGAGCGGCGCCGCGCAACGTGACGTTCCTGGGCAAGCGGCACGACATGCCCGAGCTGTACCGCGCGGCGGACGTGGTGCTGCAACCCACCATCGCGGAGAACCAGTCCCTGGCGACCCTGGAGGCCCTGGCGAGCGGCACGCCGGTCGTCACGAACGACATCCCCGCGCAGCGCGAACTGATCCGCATGGGCCAGGAGGGACTGCTCGTGCGCGGCGGGGCGCCCGGCTACGTGGCGGCGCTGCGGGCCCTGGCCGCCCACCCGGACGCCCTGCGCCGCATGGGGCTCGCCGCGCGCCAGAGCGTGCTGGACGGGCACACGCTGGACGGCAACGCCCGCCACCTCGCCACGCTGCTGACGAAACTGGCCGCCCAGCACACGGCCGGGCCGGTGACCGGGGCGGGGGAAGGGAGCGCCGGGGCCAGCGGCGCCCGGGTCACCTCCGCCGGCCGCCGGTGATCCCCAGCAGGCGCAGCACGATCACGACCGGCACGGCAAGCACGGCAGTCAGGGCGTTCCACAGCGCGGCGCGGACGGTCGGCAGCATGCGGCCTTCCTCGCGGCGCGGCACCTGCTTGAGCACGCGCGGCAGTTTCGGGACCGCCACGCCCAGCACGCGGCCCCGGGCGCCCTGCGCGGGGCGCCCGGCAGCGTCCTTCGCGTCGCGTTCCTGGGCGCTCTCGGTGGGGTCGATGTCCACGCCCTGCGCGGCCAGCGCTTCCTTCTTCGCGGTGTTCGCAGCGCCCCCGGCGTGCGTGCCGAACTTCTGCGAGTACACCCAGGTCACCTCGGCGCCGAAGAAGAAGATCATCGCGGAGTAGTAGATCCACAGCAGCAGCACGATCAGGGTCGCGGCCGCCCCGAAGGCGCTGCCGGGCGCCGCCTGCCCCAGGTACAGGCCGATGCCCAGCTGGCCCAGCGTGAACAGCGTGGACGTGAAGAAGCCCCCCACCCACACCTCGTGCCACTGGAGTTTCACGTCGGGCAGCACCTTGTACACGCCCGCGAAGACCGGCGCGAGGAACAGCGTGGACAGCAGCGCCGTGCCCAGCCGCACGAAGAACGCGCCCGCGCCGATGGTGTCCCCCAGGGTCTGCGCGATGGCCGACAGGTACGTGTTCAGGCCCAGGAACACGATCAGCAGCAGGCCGATCACGATGATCATCAGGAACGACTTCACGCGCGTCCACAGGATGTTCACGATGCCCTGCGGCGGGGCCGGGTCGGCGCCCCACATGGAGTTCAGGGCGTCCTGCACCTGCACGAACAGGCCCGTGGCGCCCATGAACAGCGTCACGAACGCCGCGATGGTCGCCACGAGACTGCCCTTGAGCAGGCTGTCGGGTTTGATCAGGCCGCGCAGGAACTCGGCGGTGTCGCTGCCGAGGTTTTGCGACACCAGCCCCGCCGGGCCGAACAGCTGATCCAGGACCGCCGAGTCGGTCAGGAACCGCCCGGCGACCGCCACCGCGAGCAGCAGGAGCGGCGCGATGCTGAACATGGCGTAGTAGGCGATCGCGGCGGCGAGGCGCGGGGCCTTGTCCTGCCCGAAGGCCAGGAAGGCCTCGCGCAGCAGGGTGAACAGGTCGGCAGGCTTGAGCCTCATCCCGGCAGTCTACGGACGCGCGCGGCAGGTGTCCGCAGGAGCGGGATTCACGCTTTTCCCATACTGCCCCGGCCCTGCTAGCCTGCCCCTCATGCACGCCATCCCGGAAGGCTTCACGCAGACCCTGACCGTGACCGTCACCGACGACATGACCGTCGATTTTGGCGAACTGGGCCGCCTGCACCCCGTGTACGCCACGTACTGGATGGCCAAGCACTTCGAGGAGGCCGGGCGCAAGATCATCCTGCCCTTCCTGGAAGACGGCGAGGGAGGCATCGGCACGCAGGTGGACGTCACGCACACGGCCTCCGCGCTGCCCGGCATGACCGTCACCGTGACCGCCACCTTCGACCGGATGGAGGGGCGGCGCGTCGTCGCCCGGATGCGCGCCGTGAACGAACTCGGCGACGAGATCGGATTTGGCAGCACCACCCAGATGGTCCTGCCGCAGGCGCGCATCGACGCGGGGTTCGACACGCTGCGCGCCCGCTGGGCTGAGAGGGGGAATGGTTGATGGGTGATGGAGAGGGGGCCGGTTCCCGCCTCTGCCGGCCTTCTGTTCACAGGCTGAACTGACGTCCCCTGCGGTCTGGGCGGCGGCGTGCGTTTCGTGCGCGGCTTTCCTGGACCGGGTGCAGTGGGAGGCCGCTATGCTGGAGCGTCATGCCGAAATCTCTTCCCGTGTCCCGGTACTACGACGTGCAGCGCGATGAGGCCGGTCAGCGCTTCATCCGCGTGAACGTGACGGGCCTCGCCCTGCTGCAAAACCCCCTGCTGAACAAGACCACCGCGTTCACCCCGCAGGAGCGGCGCGAACTGGATCTCGAGGGCCTCGTGCCGCCCCACACCAGCACCTTCGACGAGCAGAAGGAACGCACGTACCTGCGCTACCTGAAGTGCGGCTCCGACCTGGAAAAGCACGAGTACCTGCGCGCCCTGCAGGACCGCAACGAGGTGCTGTTCTACGCGATCCTCGAAGATCACCTCGAGGAGATGCTGCCCATCATCTACACGCCCACCGTGGGCGAGGCGGTGCGGAACTACTCCAGCAACTACCGCTACCCGCGCGGCTTCACGGTCAGCACCGGCGACATCGACCGGGTGGACGACATGCTGGAGAACGTCACCGTGAACGACGTGCGCATGATCGTCGCGACCGACAGCAGCGCCATCCTGGGCATCGGCGACCAGGGCTTCGGCGGCATGGCGATCAGTATCGGCAAGCTGTCCCTGTACACCGCCGCCGGGGGCGTCGGGCCGGACAAGACCCTGCCCGTGGAACTCGACGTCGGCACGAACCGCCAGGACCTGATCGACGATCCGCTGTACCTGGGCGTGCACCACCAGCGCCTGACCGGCGCCGAGTACGACGAGTTCCTCGACGCGTTCGTGGAGGCCGTGTCGCACCGCTACCCGAAGGCGATCATCCAGTGGGAGGACTTCAGCCGCGGCACCGCCTTCCGCGTGCTCGAACGCTACCGCCGCGTGGTGCCCAGCTTCAACGACGACATCCAGGGCACGGGCGCCATGGCCCTGGCGGGCCTGATGCGCGCCGCGCAGATCAAGGGCGAGCGGCTGGAGGACCAGGTGTTCGTGATCGTCGGCGCGGGCGCCGCCGGGATCGGCGTGGCCATGGCGATCCGGCAGGGCCTGATGACCTGGGGCGGCCTGAGCTTTGCTGACGCCAACGCCCGGGTGTTCGTCGTGGACCGCCACGGCCTGCTCATGCACGGCCAGCCGGACCTGGAGGAACAGCAGCTGAGCTTCGTGCGCCGCCCCGAGGACCTTCAGGGCTGGACGTACGAGGGCGAGTACCCCAGCATGCACGACGTCCTCGTGAACGCGCGGGCCACGGCGCTGCTGGGCTTCACCGGCGTGCCCGGCCTGTTCCGCCAGGAGAGCATCGAGGCGATGCTGGTGAACACCCCGCGCCCCATCGTGTTCCCGCTCAGCAACCCCAGCAGCCACGTCGAGGCCCGCCCCGCCGACGTGATCCACTGGACGCACGGCGGCGCGATCGTCGCCTCGGGCAGCCCCTTCCCCGACGTGGAGTACGACGGGCAGCGCCACCCCATCGGGCAGGGCAACAACGCGTTCATCTTCCCGGGCCTGGGCTTCGGCGCGATCGCCAGCCGCGCCCGCGAGATCACCGACACCATGGTCATGGAGGCCGCCCGCACCCTGGCCGAATTCACCGCGCAGTACGGCGAGCGCGTCTACCCGCCCATCAGCGACCTGCGCGAACTGAGCATCCAGGTGGCGGTGAACGTCGCCCTGCAATCCATCCGCGACGGCGTGTGCGCCGAACGCCGCATCCGCAACATGACCCGGGACGAACTCGAACAGGTCATCCGGGTCCGCGCCTGGGAACCCCGCTACCTCCCGCTGCGCAAGGGGTGATGGGTGAAAGTTGATGGGTGATGGAGGGGGCCTGCCCTCCGTCACCCATCAACTCTGCCTCCCGTCACCGCGCCACTTCCCGCCTGGGCTCTAGAATGGTGAGGTGAAGCGGCGTGCGTGCAGTGGTGGGGTTCCGGTGAGCGGCGGCGGGCCGCGTGTGTTCACAGGTCCGGCGGCCTCCCCACAGCCCACAGCCCACCTCCCACGGCCCCGCCGGGGGCGCGCGTGAGTGCCATCTACCAGCGGGCCCGCCCGGTCCGGTGGGAGGACGTGGTCGGGCAGGAGCACGTCAAGGACGTCCTGAAGGCCGCGCTGGAGCAGGGCCGCGTGGGGCACGCGTACCTGTTCAGCGGGCCGCGCGGGGTGGGGAAGACCACCACCGCCCGATTGATCGCCATGACCGCCAACTGCACCGGCCCGATGCCCAAGCCCTGCGGGGAGTGCGAGTCGTGCCTGAGTGTCCGCGCCGGCTCGCACCCGGACGTCATGGAGATCGACGCGGCCAGCAACAACAGCGTGGACGACGTCCGCGACCTGCGCGAGAAGGTCGGGCTGGCCGCCATGCGCGGCGGGAAGAAGATCTACATCCTGGACGAGGCGCACATGATGAGCCGCGCCGCGTTCAACGCGCTGCTGAAGACGCTGGAGGAACCACCCGGTCACGTCATCTTCATCCTGGCGACCACCGAACCGGAGAAGATCATCCCCACGATCCTCTCCCGCTGCCAGCACTACCGCTTCCGACGCCTGACCCCGGAGGAGATCGCCGGGAAACTCGCCGGGCTCGCCCAGCACGAGGGCGTGCGGGCCGAGGGCGACGCGCTGCAACTCATCGGACGACTGGCCGACGGCGCGATGCGTGACGGCGAGAGCCTGCTGGAACGCATGCTGGCCGCCGGCACCGCCGTGACCCGCGCGGGCGTGGAGGAGGCGCTGGGTCTCCCGCCCGGCGAGCGCGTGCGCGGCATCGCCGCCGCCCTGGTGAGCGGGGACGCGGGCGCGGCCCTGAGTGGCGCGGGGCAGCTGTACCGCGACGGCTTCGCGGCCCGCACGGTCGTCGAGGGCCTCGTGGCGGCGCTGGGCGCGGCCCTGCACGCCGAACTGGGCCTGAACCCCGACGGTCGCCTGGACGGCGCGGACATTCCCCGCCTGCTGAAACTCCAGGCGGCGCTGGACGAGCAGGAATCCCGCTTCGCCCGCGCGGCCGACCAGCAGAGCCTCGAACTGGCCCTCACGCACGCCCTGCTCGCCGCCGACGGTGTGAGCAGCAGCGCCCCGGCCAGCGCGGGCGCGGGGGCCGCCATGCCTGCCGACCTCGCCCAGCGCCTCAACCGGCTGGAGAAGGAACTCGCCACGCTACGCGCCAACCCGCCCGCCGCGCCGTCCGGCCCGGTGGGAGGAGAGGCCCGCCGCGCGCCCGCCCCCGCGTCCGGCGGCGCAGGCCCCGCCCCGCGCGCCGCCAGCCCCGACCCCGCGCAGCCCATCCCTGCCCCGACGGGGGGCAGCTGGGCGGACGTGACCCGGCAGGCCAGCATGCAGCTGCGCGCGTTCCTGAAACCCGCCCGGCAGCACGCCGAACCCGGCTACGTCAGCCTCGGGTACGACGACCGCAACGCCTTCCACGCCAAGCAGGTCGCCGCGAAATTCGACGACATCGCCAAGATCGTCCTGAGCGTGTTCGGCCCGGTCACCTTCGAACTGATCGCGCCGGAAGGCAGCCGCCGCGTGAACCTCGGCGGGGGTCAAACCGGTGGGGGACAGTTCGGTGGCGGTTCGGCGGGCAGCGCCCCGGCCCCCGAGCCGACCCCGCCCGCCCCGACCCCAGCCCGCGCCGTGCCGCCCGTGCGCGAACCGGCTCCGGAGCCGAGCCCCGCGCCGGACGTTGCGCCGTTCGACCCGACCCGCAGCGCCCCCCGCCGCCCCGCGGGCACCCGCGGCCCGGACTTCGCCCCCATCGACCCGCCACAGGCCCAGGCCACCCAGGCACGCCCCACGCCGGCGCCACAGCCGCAGGCTACCCCGCCGACCCAGGCCGCGCAGACCCAGGCCGCGCCGCCCCCGCGCGCCAGCGTCGCCACGCTCCCCCCACCCCTCCCCGAACGGCGCGTGCCCCCCACCAGCCCGGACGACGCCGCGCCCGCCCCACTGGCCGACCTCGAATCCGGCTCGTGGGACGACACGCCCGCCGCGCAGCCCGCCAGCACCCCCCGTGACGCCGGGCCGCCCCCGCGCAGCGAACGGAACCTCTACCTGGGCGAGGTCATCACCGAGGAACCCGACTGGAACGCCTTCGGCGGCCCCGACCTGCTCGGCGACCTGCCGCCCGAGGAGGACATGCCCTTCGCGGACCTCAGCGTGCCCCGCCCCGCCCCGAAACCCACCCCGCCCCCGGCCCCCACGCCCGCCCCGCAGGACGCGAAAGCCCCCCCGCAGGACGCCCGGGTGCCCCCCGGACGGCCCGGCGACATCCGCGCCCACCCCGTCTACGAGGACATCCGCACCCGCTTCAGCGGCCGCGTGCGCGAGATCGGCAAGAACCGCAACACCCCACCCGCCCCCGACACCCTGGGCGCCGACCTCCCCGAAGAGGACGACGAGTAAACAGAGCAGCCCCCGGCCAACGCTGGGGGCTGCTTCCGTTCAGAGGTCCGCGCGGGTCAGCCGCACGTGCCAGAGCTTCGCGTCCTGCAGTGTGGGCAACTGTGGCGTGCGGCCCAGCACCACCGCGTCGTACGCGGCGCGCATCTGCCGGGCACACACGTCCGGCGCCATGCGGCCAATCGCGGTGCCCAGGCCAGGGCATGCCACCCGCCGGATAGGTGACCCGCCCGCTGCGTTGTGCGCCTCCACCGCCAGCAGCGCCGCTCGGAACGCCAGGAACGCATTCGGCGTGCCGGACACGTCCGCCGGGACGCGCATGGTCGGGGCGCAGATCAGGTGCGGCCACACCGTGTCCAGCGTCGGCACGATGAACGCCTGACCGACCAGCAACTCCCCGTGATAGTCCCGGCGAATGTGCTCCTGCACGCGCGCCTGCAGGTCCCATCCGAACTGCTCACTGAACGCCAGATCGATCCCGCCGTCCATGAACCCGAAACTGTTCGCGGGGCTGACCAGCGCGTCCGCCTCATCCTGAAAGATGTCCCCAACCTGCAAGCGCACCTGATCCACACCCGCGAAGTGTGCCGCCCAGGCCTCCACGACCGCCGGATGGCGATCCCGAAGGTCGAAGCGGACGCCTGTGAGATCCATGGCTTACCCGCGCCCCCGGATGGTGTCCAGCGTGTCGCGGACGAGCAGTTCGCCGTCTCTGTACACGGTGCGCATGAGGCTGCCGGGGAAGTCGGTGTCGAAGGTCTTATAGGCCTTGGTGACCATGCGCCCGCCTTCCTGCACGAGGTCGAGGACGCCGTCCTTGCTGCGTTTGCCGGGGTCGGTGACGGGGTCTTTGTAGATGCCGCGGTACGCGCCGTCGATCTGGCCGGCGCTGGCCTTGTACGCGAAGCGCTGGGTGTCGCGGTCGACTTTCTGGAGGAGGGCGCCGCCCATGCCGAATGAGACGTTCTCGGCGCTGTAGCCGTCCACGTCGAGGTTCCCGAGGATCTGGCGGATGGTGTCCTCGTCGATGCCGTCGCCCTGGATGACGCGGACGTGGTTGAGGACCTTGTAGCCCTTGCTGTTGGTGGTGGTGCCGTACTTGGCGGCCAGGGCGTTCACGGCGAGGCGGACCATGGCGGGTGGTTCGCCGCTGTCGGGCCGGACGACCAGGGTGCCGCCCGAGGCGATGACTTCGGCCTTGAGCTCCTCGCCCCAGAGGGTGTTGATGGCGTTCTTGAGGTCGTAGCTGTCGCTGACGACGGCGTAGATGCTGCCGGGGCGGCTGAACTGCGTGATCATATTGCGGTACGCGTCGACCTCGTGTTCCTTGCCCCAGGACGTGATGGTGCTGTGCTCGGCGGCGGGGATGGAAAACGCGGCGATGTCGGCGCCGTAGTGGTTCCGGGCGACCCGCAGGGCTTCGAGGGTATCGCTGCCCTGGAAGTTGATGAGGTGGGCGAGGCCGCCGATGCCCGCGCTCTCGCGGCTGCTGACGCCCCTGGACCCGAAGTCGTGCAGTTTGAACGGGAGTTCCTCGGCGGCGCGGTCGCTGGTCTTTTCAAGGGCGGCGCGGATGATCTCGCGGATGTGCCAGCTCTGCGTGGCGACGGTGGTGGGGTACCAGACGCGCATGAGCATCGTCTCGAACCAGCCGACCAGCCAGGGCAGCTCGGGGTCGGTGTTCGTGCAGCTCAGGAGGACGTTGTGGATGGGCACCAGTGTGCCTTCCGGGACGGCACGGACTTCCAGGGGCAGGCGGCCGCCGTGGATGTTCACGACGCGCATCCAGCCCTCATAGGGGAAGGGCTCGCCATGCGCTTCGATCAGGGCGCGGGCTTCCTCGACCATCTCGGCGGTGACGCGGGTGGTCAGGTAGCGGTCGAGGATGTACTGGAGTCCGAAGAAGCGCGTCTGGGGATACTTGCCGCCGCGACTTTCCAGGTAGGAAAAGAGGCGGGTGGTGCCTTTCGGGTACTGCAGGAAGTGGCTGCTCTTGTAGCTGTCGGTGTCGAGGATGATGTTGCGGTCGTTCAGGGGAGTGGTCATGGAATGCCTCCTATGGTGCAATCTCTTGTGTGACTCATAATCAAGAAATCTATTATGAAAACTATGAGCAAAGGGGGTGTCTGAGGTTCAGGCAGTCGTGACCTCGTGCCAGCTCATGCAGCGCTTCGGCGGGGAAGGCTGTCCCTGACGGTGCTCATCCCGGTGCATGCAAGACGGGGGAGGGGTGCGAAGTCCTTCACGCCCCCCTGCTGACCGCGCGTTTATCATTCCTTCATGCCCGTGCGCCGCTCCGCGACTGTCCTGCTTCTCACGGCCCTCCTGACCGCCTGCGGCTCGGGCTCCGGCGGCAGCGGCACCAGCACGCCACCCTCGGGGGCGCCCACCCCGCCTGCGCCTGCGCCGTCTGCCCCGGCCCCGACCAGCCCGGCCGCAGCGCTGCCCACCGTGAAGTGGAGCAATCCCGCCACCTGGGGAGGCGTGCTGCCGGCCGCTGGGCAGCAGATCACCCTGCCCGCCGGGAAACGCGTCCTGCTGGACACCACCCCGCCCGACCTGGGTGGCCTGACCATCCCCACCGGCACTGTGCTGGAGTTCGACGACAGTGCCGACCGTACCCTGCGCGCCGAGTGGCTAATGGTGCACGGCGAACTGCGCGTGGGCAGCGAGGCGAAGCCCTTCACGCACCACGCCGAGATCCTCCTGACGAACGCCGTCCCCGGCGAGGACGTCATGAGCATGGGTGACCGTGTGCTGGGCGTCATGGACGGCACCCTCGAACTCCACGGGCAGCCGCGGGTCGCCTGGACGCGCCTGAACGCCACCGCCCGCCGGGGCAGCACCACCCTGACCCTGGAGCGCGCCCCCGACTGGCAGCCCGGCGACAGCCTCACCGTGACGAGCACGGACTTTAACGCGAACCAGACCGAGCAGGTCACCGTGCAGCGCGTCAGCGGCAGCGCCGTCACCCTGGCCGCACCCCTGAGGTACACGCACTGGGGCGACCCGATCACCGTCGCGGGCCTGAGCGTGAACGAACGCGCCGAGGTGGGCCTCCTGACCCGGAACGTCCGCGTGGCCGCCACGGACGACGCCACGCAGACCCGGGTGGGCGCGCACGTCATGATCATGGGCGCCGCCCAGGCCCGCATCGAAGGCGCGGAATTCACCCGCGTGGGGCAGCTGAACACCCTGCGCCGCTACCCCGTGCACTTCCACCAGCTGGGCAGCGCCCCCGCCTCGTACTTGCGGGGCAGCAGCGTGCACGAGTCGTACAACCGCTGCGTGGTCGTCCACGGCACCCGTGACCTGCGCGTGCAGGACAACGTCACCTTCGACAATATCGGCCACTGCCTCTTCCTGGAAGACGGCGACGAGACCGGCAACACCCTCAGCGGGAACCTCGTCACGCGCGTCAGGGCGCCCGACGCCAAACAGGGGCAGACGCCGCTGCTCGACAGCGACAAACGCCCCGCCGGGTACTGGATCACTCACCCCGCCAACACCGTCAGGAACAACGTGGCCGCCGGGGTGGACGGCACCGGCTTCTGGCTCGCGTTCCCCGAGCACCCCACCGGGCTCGCCTCCGCGAGGACCGACCTCTGGCCCCGCCGCACTCCCCTGGGCGACTTCAGCGGGAATACGGCGCACAGCACCGACCGCGGCCTGAACCTCGACAATGGCCCGAAAGCGGACGGCACCACCGAGGTCACGTATTACGCGCCCGTCACCACCCCGAGCGACCCCAAGAGTGCGCCCGTCACCGCCACCCTGAGTGACTTCACCGCTTACAAGAACCGAGACCACGGCGTGTGGCTGCGCGGGAAAGGCCACGTCCTCTTGAACGCCACGCTCGCGGACAACGGCGTCGGCGCGACCTTCGCCAGCGACGCCAGTACCCTCAGGGGCGGCCTTCTCATCGGCGAGACCCCCAACCTCGGCCAGCCTGAGGGCTGGGAACCCACCGGCACCGGCGGCCGCGCCCTGCCGCGCCCCTGGGACCCCGGCTTCCCCATTCGTGGCTACCAGTTCTACGACGGGCACGTCACCATCGACGGCGCGGCCCTCGCCGGCTTCACGCCCGACGCGACCCGGCAGGCCAGCGGGCTCGGGTACCTCACGAAGAATGCCTTCAGCGTCGTCCCCACCAACAACGCCCTGAACCTCCGCTGGGCCGACGCCAGCCCCCGCGTGTACTTCCCGGCCGCGCAACCCGACAGGGACGGCGACAAGGCCGCCACGTTCCTCGACACCGACGGCACCGTCACCGGCACGGCCGGGCTGACCGTCACCGCCAGCCCCCTCCTGAAAGGCGCGCCCGACTGCACCCCCAACGCTGGCTGGAACGCCAGCACCTGCCCCGGCGCGTACACCCGCCTGTGGCTGCAGGACGTCACCGGCGGCAAGCTCGCCCCCGTCACCGTGACCGGCCCGCACGGCACCGTCAGCCTCACCGGGACGCCGGGCAACTTCACCAGTTTCAGCACCAGCGCCCGCCTGAACCAGACCTACACCCTGACCCCCAGCGCCGCTAGCCCCCACCTGCGCCTCGGCCTCCAGAACCGCCAGCCCGGCGACACCCTGACCGTCACGCTGCCCGCCGCTGCGGAGCCCCGCATCTACCGCGACTGGTGGATCGACAACCGCAACCTCCTGAAAAAAGTCACCCCCGCGGCCCTGCCGGGCACCACCGGCGACAGCTACGCCTACGAGAACGGCCAGCTCACCCTGAAGCTCGTCGTGCAGGCCAGCCGGGACTCCGCCCAGGTGGAGATCTGCACGACCGACCTGTGCAAATGAGGGGCTGTGGGCGCTGAACCAGGAGATGTGAACGCTTTGCTTGGCAGCCAAATGGACGGCAGTCGAATGGACTGAATCTGTCGGTCAATCCAAGTGGAAACGATTCGTGGAGCAGGAAACCAATCGGTCTGATGAGCGGCCATGTGTTGCGGTGGGGCTAAATGACCCATTTCTTGTCTCATGTTGGTGTGCAGAGTGGCCTCATCTGATTTAGATTGGCTTCATGCGGATGGCTTGGCGCGGCTTCTCTACCCTGGGTGTCGTGTTGCACCTAGGGGGGCGGCTGACGCTGGTCAGAGCTTCCGGAAGTCAATGTCTGAACCTCGGACTTAACCATTGCGTGCCCACAGCCATGTTGATCTCTGGAGTTGCATCCCTCTTGGCTTGTGCATGCTTTGTCGCAGGCTTTATATTTTATTTACAGGTGGCGTCGGATTATAAAGTCGATAGATATGCTGACGACACTTTTACGTATAAAAGAACGATTTTTGCTGCATTCTATCTTGGACTAGGCGGACTTTTCACTCTGTTTGATGGGATGAAGAGATGTGTTCTGTTGTGGGAATCGCAAAATCAATCATCCTTGTTTAGTTCCTGGGACGGCGTCCTTACTGGCCTCTGCTTTACATGCCTGGGGGCGCTGTCAGCTCTGCTCCTTGTGTACCGTAAAAAGACGGCACTCTAGGTCAAGCTGTGAGCTGGCCCTACGATGATCTCAAAGTCGTCAGACATGCTGAAGTACCCCTACAGATAGATTTGAGTGCCCCGCGCGACCAGCGTGTCGAAGGCGGCTGGCAGGCGTTCGATGCGGTTCCAGCGCAGGTCGAGTTTCCGCAGGGCGGGCAGGTGCGCCAGCCCCTCCGGCAGGGTGGATAGCCCGTTGGCGCGCAGGTCCAGGGTGTGCAGCGCCTTCAGGTTCTCCAGCGCGTCCGGAACGTGCGTCAGCGCATTGAAGCGCAGGTTCAGGGTCGTCAGGCGGGAAAGTTGCCCCAGTGAATCCGGCAGGTCCGTCAGCGCGTTGCCCTGAAGGTCAAGCACCTCCAGCGCCCCGCACCTGCCCAGGCTGGCGGGCAGCGCGGTCAGGCGGGCGTTCATGACGTGCAGCTCCCGCAACTCACCCAGCCCCCCGAGGCTGTCCGGCAGGGCCTCCAGCGGGTTGCCGTACAGCCGCAGTTCCGTCAGGGCACTCAGGTCGCCCAGCCATCCGGGCAGGCGCGTCAGGGCGTTGTCCGTCACGTTCAGGTACGTCAGGGCGCCCAGGTGCCGCATGGACTCCGGCAGGGTGGTCAGTCGGTTGTGGCTCAGGTACAGGAACGCCAGCCGACCCAGCCCGCCGAACACGTCCGGCAGGGCTGTCAGCTCGTTGTGGCCCAGGTCCAGCATCCGCAGCTCGCGCAGGTCGCCCAGCGCGGCTGGCAGCGCCGTGAAACGGTTCGCGGACAGGTTCAGCGTCCGTAGCCCGCCGCGCGTCCACACCCAGTCCGGCACGCCCGTCAGCGCGTTGTCGTACACGCTGAAGACCGTCAGGTCCGGCGCGGCCTCCCGCTCCGGCAGCGCGCGCAGGCCCAGCCCGTCCAGATTCACCTGCTGTACCCCCGACCAGTCGGGACAGGCCAGCAGCGCCGCCCCCCGCAGAGCCGAGAGGTGCTGGTGCGTGGGCAGCGTGACCGCAGACATGCCCGCAGCGTAGCGGCAGCGGGCACGGCACGGGCATGCAGGTGAGCTGTGGGCTCGGAGGATGCCTGCTCATTCCTCACAGCCCACAGCTCAGAGCCCGGCTCAGTCCTTTCTGGGCAGGGCGAGGCCCATCTGCTGGTACATCTGGTACTGGGGGGCGCCGCCGAGCATGTTCTGGCCGCCGTCGACGGGCAGGATGACGCCCGTGACGTAGCTGGCGGCGTCACTGACAAGGAACAGGGCGGCGTTGGCGATGTCCTGCGGAATGCCGAAGCGGCCCAGCGGGACGGTGCTCATGAATTGCTGCCGGGTCCGTTCGTCGGGCGCGAGGCGGGCCATGCCCTCGGTGCCGTCGATGGGGCCGGGGATGATGGCGTTCACGCGGATGCCGCGCAGGCCCCATTCGACGGCGAGGGTGCGGGTCAGGGCGTCCACGCCGGCCTTCGCGGCGACGACGTGCGCCTGCATGGGGACGGGCACGCCGTACGCGCTGATCGAGAGGACGTTCCCGCCGGGGGTCGTCAGGTGGGGCGCGCAGGCCTTGATGGTGTTGTACGTGCCGAGCAGGTCGATGTCCACGACGGTCTTGAAGCCGTTGGGGCTGATGCCGTCCACGGGTGCGGGGAAGTTCCCGGCGGCGCCTGCCAGGACGATATCGATGGGCCCGAAGGTCGCGACGGCCTGTTCGGCGGCGGCCTGGAGGGCGGCGATGTCGCGCACGTCGGCGCTCACGCCGATGGCCTGCCCGCCCGCGTCATTGATGCCCTGCGCGGCCGTCTGGGCTTTCTCGAGGTTGCGGCCCAGGATGGTGACCTTGCAGCCGTGCGCGGCGAGGCTCTGCGCGATGCCGAGGTTGATGCCGCTGCCGCCCCCGGTGATCAGGGCGTGCTTGCTCTGCAGGAGGTCGGGGCGGAAGGTGCTGTCGGCGGTGCCGGGCTGGAGGGTACCGGGGGTCTGGCTCATGGTGGGGCTCCTTGAAGGGGTCTGAGGGTCGAAAGGTCTGAGGGTCTAAGGGGTTGAAGATGGATGGGGATGAGGGGCTTTGACGCTTCGACCCTCGTCCCTCGACCCTACTTCAGTGCCTGGGCGAGGCCCTCGGCGGTCATGTGCTGCGCGTTCCAGCGGACCGCCTGTTCGAGGCTCTGCGCGTGGGGGAGGCGGTCCTGCAGGGTGCGTTTGGTGCCCTCGACCGCGCGGGGCGGCAGGGTGGCCAGTCCGGCGGCGAGGGTGTTCGCCCGCTCGAACAGGGCGTCCGGGTTGGGCAGGACTTCGGTGATCAGGCCCCAGCGTTCGGCGGTGGGCGCGTCGATGGGGTCGCCGGTCAGGGCGAGGTGTGCCGTGCGGCCGGTGCCGATCAGGTGAGGGAGTCGTTGCAGGCCGCCCAGGTCGGCGGTGATGCCCAGTTTCACCTCGGGGAGGCTGAAGCGGGCGTCCGCGCTGGCGATGCGGAGGTCGCAGGCGCTGATGAGTTCCAGGCCCGCGCCGATGCACCAGCCGTGCACGGCGGCGATCACCGGGATGGGTAGCGCGGCGAACGCGTCGATGGCGGCGTGCATCTCGGCAACGACCGTGGCGAAGGCTTCGGGGTCACCCAGGGTGGGGGCGATGACGGGAGCGCTGGCGCGGACGTCCAGGCCGGCGCTGAAGAGGTCCTGGCCGCGCAGGATCAGCGCGCGGGCGCCGCCCAGTTCGGTCAGGACGCGGGGGATCTCGGGCCAGAAGGTCGGGCCCATGCTGCCCTTCTTGCTCGTCAGGGTCAGCGTGGCGACCTCACCCGCGTGGGTGAGATTCACGTTCTGGAATGTCATGCGTCCACTGTACCCCGCGCCGGTGAACCGGGTTCAAAATTCCCCGGGCGCGATTCGGACGCTGTGGCCTGCCGGGTGCGCGGCTGGTCTAGAATGCCCGGCAATGTCGGCCGTTCCTGCTCTCGCCGAGCCTGCAGTGTCAGACGCGGCGATCCACTCACGGGCCGCGCCCAGCCTGCGGCAGGTGCTGCTGCGGCCCTTCGCGCTGCCCTTCGCGCTGCTGCTGGGCGTCGGGGTTCTGGTTGCCTACGGGGTGAACCAGAACGACCAGGCGCTCAACCAGGTGCTCGACGCCCAGACCCGACTGCAGCTCATCACGGACCTCGCGCAGCAGGTCTCCACCATGGAAAACGGGCAGCGCGGCTTCGTGATCACCGGCCAGGACGACTTCCTGCAACCCTACGGGGACGGCAAGCTGGCCTTCCAGGCCGACGTCTTCGCGCTGCACGACCTGAGCGTCACGCCGCTGCAGCGCAGCAACCTGGGGCGGGTGCAGGCGATCGTGGCCCGCTGGGACGAGGAGTCGGCGCAGCCGGAGATCCGCGTGCGCCGGGACTCCCTGGAACGCGCCGCCGCGCGGGTCAGCAACGGCGTGGGGCGCACCCTGCTGAACGACGCCCGCGCCGTACTGGACATCATGGCCACCAACGAGACCGTGCGGTTGAACACCGCCGCCGATCAGAGCCGCACCCTGCTCAGCCGCGTGCGCTGGGTCAGCGCGGGGGGCCTGCTGCTCAGCATCACGCTGCTGATCCTGACCGCCTACCGCGTGACCCGCACGGTCAGCCGCACCGTGCTGAACCTGAACGGCGCGGCGCAGGCCATCGCGCAGGGGGACTACGCGCGCCGCACCCCGCCCATGCCCGTGCGGGAACTCGCGCAGCTGGGCGCGCAGTTTGACGCGATGGCGGGCGCCGTGCAGGAACGCGAAGGGCAGCTGCGCGCCACCGCCGAGGCCTTGCAGGCCAGCAACACCCACCTCGAACGCAGCAACCGCGAACTCGAACAGTTCGCGTACGTCGCCAGCCACGACCTGCAAGAACCCCTGCGCACCATCGGCAGCTACACCGAACTGCTCGCCCGGCGCTACCAGGGACAGCTCGACGACCGCGCCGACCAGTACATCGCCTTCACCACCTCGGCCACGCTGCGCATGAAGACCCTGATTCAGGATCTGCTCGCGTACTCGCGCGTGCGCAAGGCCCCGCGCATCACGCAGGAGGTGAACCTCCAGGGTCTCGCCCGGGACATCGTCACGGATCTGAGCGTGCAGATCGAGGGCAGCGGCGCGCAGGTCGACATCGGCCCGCTGCCCACCCTGCGCAGCAACCCGGACCTGCTGCGCCACGCCCTGCAGAACCTGATCGGCAACGCCCTGAAATTCCAGCGTCCCGGCGTGCCTCCGCGCGTGCGCGTGAGTGCCGAGCGCGAGGCGCAGCGCTGGGTGATTCACGTGCAGGACAACGGCATCGGGATCGCCCCGGAATACCACGAGCGGATCTTCGGGGTGTTCCAGCGCCTGCACGGCATGGACGAGTACACGGGCAGCGGCATCGGCCTGGCCGTCACGCGCAGCGCCGCCGAGCAGCTCGGCGGTGACCTGTGGCTGGACAGCACCCCCGGCCAGGGCAGTACCTTCCATCTGGCGCTGCCGCTGACGCCCGCCCCCACCGGAGCCCCCCTATGACCACCAGACCAGTCGAGATCCTGCTCGTCGAGGACAACCCTGCCGACGTGATGCTCACCCAGGAAGCCTTCGAGGAGGCGCACTTCCCGCACCGTCTCAGCCACGCCCGCGACGGCGTGGACGCCCTGAATTTCCTGCGCCGCAGCGAGGGACACGCGGGCGCCCCGCGCCCCGACGTGATCCTGATGGACCTGAACATGCCCCGCATGACCGGGCTGGAACTGCTGGACATCCTGAAAGAGGACGGGGAGCTGCGCAGCATTCCCGTGATCGTCCTGACCACCAGCCGCGCCGAGAGCGACATCTGGCGCAGCTACAACCTGCATGCGAACGCCTACATCCCCAAACCGGTGTCCATCGCGGAGTTCGTGGAGGTCATCCAGACCCTGGGGAATTTCTGGTTCCACAAGGTGGCGCTGCCCCATCCGCCCCGCCCCTCCTGACGCCACAATGACAAAGCCCCCGGTCGACCCGGGGGCTTCGTCATCGTGCGGTGGATTACATCGAGGCGACGTAGTCGGAGCGGCGCGCGCCGCTGTCCACGATCTCGCCGCCGTGGCGGGCGACGGCGTCCATCAGCACGTCCTGCGGCACGCTGTCATGCACCGCGACCACGCGGCCACCGCTGTTGATGGTCTGGTCCATGCGGTCGTAGTAGGTGTCGTCCACGTCGTAGCGGTCGTCGGTCGTGCCGGTCTCGTCGACGCCCATCGCGCCGCCGGTCGCACCGACTGCGGCGCCCACGCCTGAGCCCAGCGCGGTCATGCCCAGGATCACCGGGAGGGCCAGGCCGCCCGTGGCGATGGTCGCGCCGGTCGCCAGGATGCCTGCCGCGGCGCCCACCACGGCGCCCACGCCCGTACCCTTGACGGCGCCCGCACCGGCGTCCTCAGGGGTGCCGCCCACGCCGTCACCTTCCATGGTCAGTGAGCCGCGCCCGTCCATGTCCGTGCGGCCGGTGTCGCCGTAGGTCGTGGTGCCAGTGGCATCGGTGCCCGCGTTCGCGCTGCGGCGGGTGTAGGTGCTGGTCCCCATCGTGGGGGCGATGACGCCCTGGGCCTGGAGGTCAGCAGTGAAGGCATCGGCCGCAGCCGCCGTCGGGAACAGAATGTGTTTCATGCAGATCAGTCTTTCCTGCCCTGCCACGCTCACCATGAGAACGGCCGCAACGCCCGTTGGTCTGGCCCTGACCGGAAGCTGAGACGTGGCTCACAAAGCTGCCGCTAGCCGACCTGCTGCGCCTCAAACACCCGCGCGGGCTTCAGGAACTCGTCCTGCGCGGCGACGAGCTGAATCTCGCGGGTGCCCGCCACGTGCGTGCGTTGCAGCAGGGCGTACAGGGCGCTCATGGACAGGCTCAGGGCCTGGGCGGCGTCCCCGCCGCGCAGGTAGTGGCCCAGGAACAGCGCCGCGATGGCGTCGCCGGTGCCGTTGCGCGGCGGGTCGAGCGGCAGCAGCGGCGTGCGGCACAGCCACGCGCCGCCGTCCGTGACGACTAGCGTCTCGATGCTCTCCTGAGGCGCGCCGCTGCGCACCAGACTGGTCACCACCACGATCCTCGGCCCACCCGGGCGCAGCCGCTCACGCAGCGCACGCGCCGCCTCCAGCGCGTGCTCCAGCGTGTCCACCGTGTGCCCGGTCAGGAGTTCCAGCTCGAACTGGTTCGGCGTGACGAGGTCCGCCTCGGGAATCGCCTGCGCGGCGATCAGGTCCGGCAGTTCCGGGCGGACGAACACGCCGCGCCCCACGTCACCCATGACCGGGTCACAGGCGTACAGCGCCGCCGGATTGGCTTCACGCACGCGGCGCACGGCGTCCACGACCGCCGCGACCGTGCCCTCGCTGCCCATGTACCCGCTCAGGACCGCGTGGCAGTCGCCCAGCGCCCCGCGCGCCTCGATCCCGTCGATCAGGTCCGCGACCTGCTCGGGCGGGAACACCGCGCCGGTCCACGCGCCGTACCCGGTGTGGTTGCTGAACTGCACCGTGTGGATCGCCCAGACCTCGAACCCCAGGCGCTGCAGCGGGAACACGGCCGCGGCGTTCCCCACGTGCCCGTAGGCCACCCACGACTGGATGCTCAGGATGTTCTGCGGCAGTGCCGGTGGGGTGACGGCCGGGGACAGGGCAGGCTGGGCGGCGGGCGGGGCGTCCTTCATGCCGCCCAGCATACCCGCCGCCCCCACGCCCTGCGGCGCGCTACTCGGCCTTCAGGGTCAGCGGACCGAACGCGCGCGCCCACACGTCCGCCTTCTCCCGCGCGCCCTCCAGGTCCAGCGGGGTGGCGCCCTGCACGCCCAGCTGCCAGCCGTCACGCGTGCGGGTCAGGCCGGTCACGCGCGCCGCGCCCGCATGCGAGCGGTCCAGGCCGTCCGCGACCCGCAGGATCGCCACCCAGCGCGTCACGAGCGCCTGATCCGCCGCGCTCAGCGCCGCGAACTCCGGATGCGACGGCTTGGGTGCACTCTTGCGGTGGTAGCGCGACAGCAGCGCCACCAGCTCGATCTCCCGCGGCGTGAAGCCCCGCAGCTCCGCGTGGCGGATCAGGTACGCCGAGTGCTTGTGGTGCGCGCTCTGCGCCACGATCTGCCCCACCTCGTGCAGCGCGCCCGCCGCCGTCAGGACGCTGCGCGCCTCGCCCTCCGCACCCAGCTCTGCGCCCAGCGCCCGCAGGCGTGAGAGCAGCTCGCGCGCCAGGGCTGCCACCTGCCGCGAGTGCGACAGGTTCGCCCCGAAGCGCTCGGCCATGCCCAGCACGCTGCGCTGCCGCGCACTGATCGACGAACTGTACGCTTCGAGCCGCGTCAGCTCCTCGATCAGCATGCCCTCGCGCAGCGCGCCCTCGCTGACCGTGAACTCCTGCGCGCCCAGCGTGACCAGCGCCGCGTGCAGCGTCGCCAGCCCCGCCACGACCGTATCCGCCCGGCGCTCCAGGCCCGGCACCCGCGCCCGCGCCGCGCCCTTCAGACCCCGCACGTGTTCCAGCAGCTCGCCCAGCTCCGCGACACTCAGGCGCGTGCCGTTCACGCCGCGCGCCTCCTCGCCCCGCCGCGCCAGGATCGCCTCGGCCGCCGCCTCCGCCGTGCCGCTGGAGAGCACCACCCGCGTGCCCGGCCGCACCCGGAAGCGGTCCGCATGGGACGCCAGCGCCTCCCGCACGGCCGCGTCCAGCGCCGCCAGTTCCCGCCGCCCCGGCGGATCGGCCCGCAGGTGGGCGTCCCGCATGCGGATCGCGCCCAGCGGCAGGCTCAGCACGTCCAGCGCCCGCGCCGCGTTCCCCCGCGCAAATTCCAGACTGCCGCCACCCAGGTCCAGCAGCACGCTGTCCTCGCCCAGTTCCACGGCGTGCGCCGCGCCCAGGTACGTCAGTTCCCCCTCCCGCACCCCGCTGATGATCGCCGGGTACACCCCGGTCCGGGCCAGCATCCGCGACGCGACCTCCGGTCCGTTCGGGGCCTCACGCAGCGCGCTCGTGGCGCACACGTGCACCTCCGCCACGCCCGCCCCCGACGCCAGCGCCCGGAAGCGCGTCAGCGCCGACGCCAGCCGGTCCTCGCCCTCCGGCGTCAGGTTCCCCGCCGCGTCCAGGCACTCGCCCAGCCGCGTGCGGTCCTTCAGCGCGTCCAGCACCCGGTACCCGCCCGCGTCCCCACGCGCGGCCTCCGCGATCAGCAGGTGACTGGAATTGGTACCCACATCCGCAACGGCGACCCTCATGCGCCGCAGCGTAGCGCAGCGCGCCTCACGCGCGGGCGTCCCCCAGCCACAGGCGCTTGAAATCGATCCGGCCATACGCGTCCGGATGCACGTCCCGGATCAGCGGGTGCACCGCCCGGCGCTTGACGCGGTGATGCGTGAGGTGCAGGTGATGGCCGCCCAGCAGACGCGCCTCCACGCAGGTCATCAGGGCCTCCAGCGCGGCGTGCTCAGGGGCAGCCCCGACAGGAGCGGTGCGGTAGCCGTCGAGCAGGGCGTCCACGTCGCGCAGCACGTCCGGGGGCAGCAGGCGGCGGAACAGCAGTTCCGGCTGCTTCAGCGCCGACCAGAACGAGAGATGCTCGTCCGACCCGGCGATCTCACCCATGAACGCGAGGTCCACGGCGTCCCCGGCGTCCGGCAGGGCGTCAAGCGGCGCCGGGATGACCTGCACCGGCAGCCCCAGGCGGGCGGCGCGCGCGGCGAGCCACTCGGCCTCCTGCCGCGCGCCGGGCAGGTCGAGCACCCAGACGCGCAGGGGCGGCCCGGCGTACGCGGCCTCCTGAAGCAGCGCCTGCGCCCGCGCCAGCGAGTGCCCGCGGGGTGGGTGGCCCAGGCTGCGGCGTGGCAGGAACGAGGTGGCGGGCAGGAGCCGCTCGGCCCGGCCCGCCTCCTGCCAGAACGCGCGGATGTCGTGCAGCTCAACCACCGCCGCGCGCAGCGCTGCCGACCGCGCGGCGGGCCGGTGGGCGTTCCAGATCAGGAAATGCACGCTGTTCTCCGGCACCCAGCTCTCGACCGGGCCCTGCATGATCGGGCCCTGCATGATCGGGGTGGGGGCGGCGCCCGTCACGTCCAGGGTGGGCGGCGCGTCCCCACGCAGCTCGGGCACCAGAAACACCTCCACCTCGTCAATCAGGGGCCGCCCCGCGAAGTGCGCATCGAAGGCCTCCAGCCGGAACCCGCCCTCCAGCGCGTGCCAGCGGAACGCGCCCGTGCCCACCGGTCGGCGCTCGTCGAAGGGCACGTCGCGCGGGAGGATCAGCGCCTGCTCGTGCGCCAGCCGCCGGGGAAAGAACAGGTCCGGCTGGTCCAGCGTGACCTGCGCCGTGAACGGTGTGGGCGCCTGCACGGCCGTCACGCCGCCCAGGTACCACGGTGCGCCGCGCCGCACCCGCTCTAGCGTGAACTGCACGTCCTGCGCGTCCAGCGTCCGCCCGTGGTGGAAACTCACCCCCTTACGCAGGTGAAAGACCCAGGTGCGCCCGTCGTCCGGTGTGCCCCAGTGGTGCGCGAGGTGAGGCCGCAGCGTCCCGGCCTGCGGGTCGAAGAGCAGCAGCGGGTCCAGCACCTGCGTGAGCAGATGCGCCTCCGCCGCCGAGTTCACGGTGAGCGGATCCAGGCTGGTCAGGGGCCGCGTGACCACGGTGCGCAGGCGGTCCGTGCCCGCCGGGCTGACTCCCAGCCCGAACGCGCCGCGCACCGCGTCCGTCAGCACCCACGCGCGCGGGAAGCCCAGCCGTGAGAGCCGCGCCAGCTCCGCCGCTGCGCCCGCCGCCGCCAGATGGGCCGTCAGGGCCGCCAGTTCCTCCTCCAGCGCACCTGTGAAGGCCACGCGGGAGGTATGCCCGCGCCCGCGCCCCGGCGTGTACGTCAGCCGCCCGGCGGCGTGCAGGCGTGAGAGCTGCCGTTTCGCGGTGCGGTCACTGCACCCCCACCACACCTGCGCGTCCGCCAGCGTGAGCGAGTGCCTGTCCCGCACGCCGTCGCGCGCGTGCAGCGCGGCGCGCAGGCTCAGGTACGGCCAGTCCGGTGCAGGCGGGGCAGACGGAAAAGGGGACACCACCACGCCACTATGCGTCTTTTTTCCCCTTTGCGCCTGCGCGACCCTGGGTGCATGTGGCGCACCCTGCACCCGAACGTGAAAACCCGCATCACCACGTCGTTCCTCAGCCGCGTGGTGGGCAGCATGGTCTTTCCCTTCATGGCGATCTACTTCACCGCGCACCTGGGCGCCGCGCTCGCCGGCACGCTCCTGCTCGCGGCGGGCGTCGCGCAGTTCCTCGCCGGCCTGTACGGCGGCGCGCTGACCGACGCACTGGGCCGCCGCCGCACCCTCCTGACCGGCGAGGGCCTGAAACTTCTGGCCTTCACCCTGATGCTCCTGGGCAACCTGCACGGCCCCAACCCCTGGGTGACGTTCGCCACGCTGCTCCTCGTGAACGTCTCCGGCGGCCTGATCAATCCCGCCGCCGAGGCCATGCTCGTCGACGTCAGCACCCCCGAGACCCGCACGTTCATGTACGCCGTGAACTACTGGGCGGTGAACCTCAGCATCCTGATCGGCACGCTGGCTGGCGGCTGGCTGTACCGCGACCACTTCACGCTCCTGCTGGCGCTGCTCGTCGGCATGAGTGTCATCACCGCCGCGCTGTGCTTCGCCCTGATGACCGAGACGCGCGCCGCCAGTCCCACCGCCCGCGCGGACCTGGGCCTGAAACCCCTGCTGCGCAGCTACGCGCAGGTCGTCACCGACCGCCCTTTCCTCCTGTTCGTGCTGGGCGGCATTCTCATCCTGAGCATCGAATTCACCCGCACCACCCACATCGCCGTGCACCTCGCCCAGCACTTCCCCCGCGCCGACTGGCTGGGCGTCACGCTGGACGGCGTGCGCGCCGCGAGCGTCCTCACCGCCGTGAACACCCTGATGATCGTCGCGCTGACCGCCCCGGTCGCCCGCTGGCTCACGGGCCGCGACCCGCGCCGCCCCATGCACGCGGGCTTCGCGCTGTTCGCGCTGGGCTTCGCCGCACTGGCCTTCAGTACCCACCTGCCCACCCTGATCGCCGCGTCCGTCATCCTCAGCGTCGGCGAACTGCTGTACGTGCCCACCCGGCAGGCCCTGCTGGCCGACCTGATCCCCGAAGGCCGCCGGGGCGCGTACCTCGCCACGCACGGCCAGGTGTTCACCATCAGCAAGTGGGTGGCCGCGCTGGGCCTCCCGGCAGGCGCCGCCATCGGCGGAGCAGGCATGGCCGCCGCACTCCTCCTGCTCGGCTTGCTGGGCAGCCTGTTCACCGCGCTGGCGCTGCGCCCGGGAGCTGGGGAGAGGATGGCTCGTGCTTGATGGACTGACGGTGGACTGGTTGCGCCTGGCGGCGGGCTACCCCACCCCCCAGCCCCCATCCCCAGGGTGACGGGGGAGCGGCGTTACACTGGGCAAGAGTTTTGACTCGTGTGGCGGAGGTGTCGTGGGCGCTGACGGGTCCGGCTCCGACGCCATCCCCTGCTGCGCAGCTCTGCGAGTCCCGCCCCCCGCAAGGCCCGCGCGCTGCGCGCACGACGGCCAGTGGTGGTCTGCGGCCGCTGGCTGCACAACTTGACGCGACCCGCTGATCGACTTGTGAACCCCACGCCTTTGCAAAAGCGAGAAAAAGTAGAACTTTCTGGGACGCACCAAGATTGGGAGCCATACAACCGTTGTGGCAACCGAGCCCGTCGCCACTGGCCCTGACCGCTCGGGGCGGCCCCTCGCTCATCTTGATTCGTTGGCGTAGGCGCACTCGTTCCTGGGCGCGCAGCGCGCGGGGCGCCCGCAGCGAACCCGGAGGTCTGCACCCCCATCAGTGGCCGAACCCGCCGGTCACTCACCAGAAACGCCAGAGAAAGACCTGCCGGGCGCAGCGAAAACGCCCCCTGCCCCTCTGGGGGACTCGGATGAGCCGCTTGCGGAGGGGGCTGGGGGGTGGGGCAGCCCGCCGCAGGCGCAGCCACAAGCCGTCACGTCCAAACGGTTGTGTTCACGAAACAGACGGAATTCGGATCAACCCCGTTTCAGCTGCCACTCCGTGAAGGTGCTGTACGGCGTGAAGCCCAGGGCCACATTGATGCCGAGCATCGGGGCGTTCTCGTTGGCGTTGTTCGTCTGGACCCAGCGGGCGCCGGGGCAGGCGTGCAGGACGTGGCTCAGCATGGCGGCTTTCACCCATTTGCCGAGGCCCTGGCCGCGGGCGGAGGGTCGGACGGCGGTGGCGCCCTGGTACACGAGTGCGGCGCGCTCCGGCATCCAGAAGACCTCGCTGTACGCGTCGAGGATTCCGGTGCGGGTGTCCTCGACGGCCATCATGAAGCGGGTCTCGTTCGCCTCCTCGATCATGGCTTCCCAGGAGCGGATCATGTCGGGTGTGATCGTCCAGTCCTGCTGCTCCAGGTCACCCTTGGGGGCGGTGTTCATGACCATCATCATGTCCGCCACGCGCGTCAGGTAGTCGTCCGGGACGCGCTGCCACAGGTGCAGGTGAAACGGCTCGCTGTCGGGTCGGGCCTGCCAGCGGCTCAGGAGGTCGTGGTCGAGGGCGGTGAGGTCCAGGCGACTCTGGCGCATCGGCAGGGCGGGCTGGGCGCCCAGCGTGGTCGCGAAGGTTTCCCCGGCGGGACTGCGGCTGCTCGTGCCGAAGGTGAGGGTGCCGCGTCCCAGCTCGTCGGCGTGGGTCAGCAGCCGGGTCAGGACCGCGCGGCCCAGGCCCTGGCGGCGGGCGGTGGGGTGCACGGTGAGGCGCAGGTGGGCCATGTGGGTGTTCTGCGTAAGGTCATACGACAGGCTGCCCCAGGCCAGCGCGCGCTCGCCGTCCCACACGGCGTAGTGCGCGCTGCGTTCGGTGGGCAGCTGGTGCGTGAGGCCCACGGCCTCGGTTTCGGGCAGGAGGGCCGGGTCGTCCGGGTGGGTGTGCGCGAAGGCGTCGGCGAGCAGCTGCCCGACGGCCAGGCGCTGGGCGGGGGTGGCGGCGTGAGGATCGAAGGGGGTCACGGTGGGCGCGGCGGGCCAGCCGGGGGCCGGGATGGCCTGGGGCTCCGGGGTGTTGGGCGCAGTGGAGGTCATGCCAGCAGTGTGCCCTGAGCCCGTCAGCGCGGCATGCGCCGGATGGCGGAGGGGGCGGATAGGCCAGATCGGCCCTTGCGGGACGCTACGCTGGGCGGGTGTTCGCGCATGCCATCGGGTTTGACGACGCTCCCTTCGCGCACGGCTGGCGGGGTGACGTGCCGGTCATCGGGACCGTGTACGCCCGCATCACGCTGCACGGTGTGGTGAGTGGCCGGGTGCGGCGCGACGGGCGCAACAGCACCCCCGAACTGGCCCGGCTGGTGAACGCCTCGCCCGAGCACCTCCAGCTCATCCTGCTCCAGGGCATCGCGCTGGCGGGCTTCAACGTCGTGGACCTGCACGCGCTGCGCGCGCAGACGGGCAAACCCGTGCTGGTCGTGGCGCGCCGCGCTCCGGACCTGACGCGTATCCGCTCGGCCCTCCTGACCCGCGTGCCCGGCGGGGCGCGCAAGTGGGCGCTGATCGAGGCCGCCGGGCCGATGGAGCCCTGCGCGGGGGTGTTCGTGCAGCGCGCCGGGCTCACGCTGGCGCAGGCCGAGGCGGCCCTGGGGGCCTTCACCGTCACGGGCCGCGTCCCGGAACCGCTGCGGGCCGCGCACCTGATCGCGCGGGGCGTCACGCAGGGCCACAGCCGGGGCGGGCGCGTCTGACGCCCGGCCCGTGATCCTCGGGGACCGCCGCGCCCCCTCTTTCCCCTCTCCTGAAATCTCAAGGCTTCCATCAGGTGCGGTCAGCCTGCCGTCACGCGCTCCGGGCACACTGGGTCTCATGAAAAGCAACCTGACTGCCCTGCTGGCCCTCGGTACCGCCGCTGCCCTGAGCACCGCCGGTGCCCAGGCGAAGATCAGCGCCCAGAGCATCATCGTGAACCCCACCCAGCCTGACCTGAGCGTCAGCGTGCGCGTGAACAAGGACACGACCGGCAACCAGAACCCCGCGTACCGCATCGACGAGCCGATCAGCGTCAGCACCACCGTCAACCGCGACGCGTACGTGTACCTGTTCAACGTGAACCCCGACGGCAGCGTCGACCAGATCCTCCCCAACCGCCTGAGCGGCGAGAACTTCGTCAAGGCGAACACCACCACCACCTTCCCCGCCGCCGGCGCGAACTTCACGTACACCGTGGGCGGCCCCATCGGGCAGAACAAGGTGCTGGCCCTGGCCAGCCTCACCCCGCTGAACCTCACGCAGATCAGCGAATTCAAGACTGCGCAGGACCAGTTCGCCACCGTCAAGACCCAGGGCGGCCAGACCGGCCTCGCCCAGGCGCTGAGCATCGTGGTCAACCCCCTGCCCCAGAACAGCTGGGTGAGCGACACCGCGTTCTACACCGTCGCCGCGCAGAACCCCGTCAGCACCGGCAGCCTGTTCGTCGGCACGAACGTCGGCAACGCCACCGTCACCCTGAACGGCCAGCGCCTGGGCGGCGCGAACGTCACCTACAGCAACCTGCGCCCCGGCAGCTACCCCGTGCGGGTGCAGGCCCCCGGCTACAGTGACTTCAGCACCACCGTCACCATCCGCGCCGGCGGCACCACCAACCTGAACGTCGAGTTCGCGCAGCCCATCGCCGCGCCCGTCAGCAGCGGCAACCCGGTCCTCGACCTGATCGGCAACCTGCTCGGCGCGATCGCCGGCACCACCATCCAGGACCCGGCCCGCAGCGCCTACGACCAGAAGGTCCGCGACCTGCAGAACATGGGCTACACCCTGCAGCAGACCCGTCAGACGACCACCGGCTACACCGGCACGCTCGTGAAGGGCGCGACCACCGCCACCCTGACCGTGGACCGCGGCGTGAACCGCACCGTGCGCGTGAACGTCAGCGAGACCACCACCTACCAGTACTGATCCACCACATGAAAGGGGGCCGCGCAGCGAATGTGCGGCCCCCTTTCTGCTGTTGCTGGTCAGGCCTGCATCTGCCCGCGCAGGAACGCCATCAGGCCCCGGATGTGCTCGCGGTCGAAGCGGAACTCCACGCCCGCCGCGCGGTACAGCTCGGGCACGCTGACGGTGCTGCCCAGGCGCAGGCTGGCGCGGTAGCGGTCCAGTGCGCCCGCCGGGTCCGCCTGCGCGGCGCGCCAGATGCCGGTCGCTGCGAGATAACACATGGCGTACTCGATGTAGTAGAAGGGCACCTGGAACACGTGGTAGTACTGCCAGCCCTTCGCGCGGGCCCGCTCGTCCAGACCGTCCCAGTTCACGAACGGGTGGAAGGTCCGGTCGAGTTCCAGCCACTTGGCGTCCAGCGCCTCGGTGCCGACGTCCTCTGGCGCCTCGGCGTACAGCCAGTGCTGGAAGGCGTCCATCTGCGCCGCCCAGGGCAGGAACGCGATCACACCTTCCAGCTGCTTCTGGCGGTAGCGGCTCAGTTCCTCGGGCGTGAACACGTGCCCCAGATGGTCCAGCGTCAGGAACTCCATGGCCATGCTGGGAATCTCCACGAACTCGATGGGGCTCCAGCGGTTCCACACGAGCGGCTGCGCGTCCCCGCTGTAGAAGCCGTGAAAGGCGTGCCCCATCTCGTGGAACAGCACGCGGACGTCCTCGGCGGTGCCCACCACGTTCATCAGTACGAACGGTTCGTTGTGAGTGGGGAAGTACTGACAGTACGCGTGCGTCATCTTGCCCGGGCGGGATTCCAGGTCCAGCAGACCGCCCGCGCGCATCTGCCCGAAGCGCGCGCCCAGGCCCGCATCGAGCGCGTCGAAGGCCACCTGCGCCAGCGTCTCCAGCTGCGCGCCCGTCTGGAACGGCGCCAGCGGCGCGCGGCCCTGCGGGTCGAGCAGGTTGTTGCGGTTGTAATCCCAGGGGCGCACCGAGTCCAGGCCCAGCTGCGCGGCAATGTCCCCGGCCAGCTGCGCGGTCAGGGGCACGACCTCGTCCCGCACGGCCTCGTGGAACGCGGCGCAGTCTGCTGGCGTGTAGTCCACGCGGTCCAGGACCTTCCACTGGTAGTCGCGGAAGTTCGCCTCGTCCGCGTTGCGGGCCAGCTGCCAGCGCGTGGCGAGCAGGTCCCGCATCACGCCGTCCAGATCGGCCGCCACACCCAGGTTGCTCTCGGTCAGCGCGCGCCACGCCGCCTCACGCTCGGCGCGCACGGGGTGGTCGAGGCGCTGCTTGGCCTGCGGGATGGTCAGCGCCTCGCCGCGCAGCGTGACCCCCTGGTTGCCCGTGATCACCGAGTGGCGGTTCTTCTGCTCCTCGTGCGTGACGCCCAGCGCCACGTTCGCCTCGCGGTACAGCGCCGCCTCGTCCCGCATGCGGCGGTACGTCAGCGCGAAACCGGCGTCCGGCACGTAGTCCGGCACGGCCAGCAGCTTCTCCTTGAGTGCCTGCTCGGCGCGCGCCGCCTCGGGCATCACCGTGCCGGTGAAGGCCTGGAAGCGCGACTGCACCTCGGGCTGATCGGTGTGCAGGTCGGCGTGCGTCGCCAGTTTCGCCGCGACGCTGTGCAGCTCACCGCTCAGGTCGCTCCACTGCGTGAGCCACGCGGGCACGTCCGCCGCGCTGAGCGGGGCGTCCAGCAGCGCCTGCACGCGCGGCGCGAACGCCTCCCAGCGGGTCAGGGCGTCCGGGACGGCCAGGGTGGCTTCAACGGCACTCAGATCTGTGGCGGTCATTGGCGCGAGTGTACCGCCCCGCGCGGCGCCTTCTCACGCCGCCTTACTCGCGTGGCGCGCGGTTCGGTTTGCCCGGACGGCCCCCGCCCCGGCCGGTCTCGGGCAGCGCCTTGATCTCGGCTTCCGTCAGGCGGCGTAGCTCGGCGGCGGGCACGTCGGTCAGGACGCCCTGATCGGTCGTGACGTCCACCGTCCCGGCCAGCGGGTGCAGTTTCGTGACCTTCCCGCACGCGCCGCTCCCCTCGTGGCACACCCGGGCGTTCTTGCGCGGCAGGTCCTTGAGCAGATCCAGGTACTGGGTGTGCTCGAACTGCAGGCAGCACAGCAGCCGCCCGCACGGCCCGGACAGTTTCTCCGGGTTCAGCGGCAGCTGCTGGTCGCGCGCCATGCGGATACTGACCGGCGCGAAGTCCTGCAGGTGCGTCGAGGAGCAGTTCTCGCGCCCGCACGCGCCCAGCGTGCCGATCATCTGCGCCTGCTCGCGCGGGCCGACCGCCGCGAAGTTCACGCGGGCGCGGGTGTGCCCACGAAGCTCGCTGATCAGGCCAGTCAGCTCGATGCGTTCCTCGGCGCTGTAACTGACCGTCACGAGGCTCTCGTCCAGCGTGAACTCGACCGCCACGACCTTCACCGGGAGGCTACGCTGCCGGGCGCGGGCGCGCAGCAGCCACTTCAGGTCTTCACCGGTGCGGTGCAGCTCCTCCCAGCGGCTCACGTCCTCGGGGCTGGCGGCGCGCAACACCGCGCCGTAGCGTTCCTGCTCCTGCGGCGGCGTGGGCTCGCCGCGCACGGTCGCGACCTCGGGGCCGCGCTTGCCCTGCACGACCACGCGGGTGCCCACCGGGTGCGCGACCTCGCTCAGCATGGGATGCAGGCGGGGACTGCGCTCGAAACGGATGGGCAGGACAACCATGACGCGCAGGATGTCACGCCGCGCGGGGGGCCGTCGAGACCCCGTGCACAAAGCCCCCGCCGCGCGCGGGGCGGGGCAGGGGCCGGATGGGGGAGATCACACGGGATTCAAGTGATTCCACGTCATCCGGAGTCGCCCGGTGGCCCCCTCACCCTTCCGCCGCTTCGCTCCACTGCTGCGCAGCTCTACGAGTCTCACAGGGGGAGAGGGGACAACGGAACGCGATCAAGTCGGAAGCAGGGCACGTGGATCCCGAATCAGAGGATGCGCTGGCCGAGCAGGCTGGCGGCCATGCCGACCATGACCTCCGCCGTCTGGTTGCGGGTGTCCAGGATCGGGTTGACCTCCACGATGTCCATGCTCGTCACGCGGCCCGACTCGGACAGCAGTTCCATCAGCAGGTGCCCCTCGCGGTACGTCAGGCCGCCGGGGACGGGCGTGCCCACGCCGGGGCACACGCCGGGGTCCAGCGCGTCCGCGTCGAAGGACACGTGCAGCCGCTCGGTGCCGCTCAGGCGTTCGATCGTCTCCTCGTGGATGCGGGTGATGCCCAGCTGGTCCACGTCCTTCATGGTGTACGCCTTGATGCCCGCCTCGCGCAGCAGCTCACGCTCGTGGGGGTCCACGCTGCGGATGCCGATCATGACGATGTCCTCGGGCCGCATGTGCCAGCCGCCGCCCAGGCCGCTCAGGCGCGGGTCGCCCAGGCCGGTCAGGTGCGCGACCGGCATGCCGTGGATGTTCCCGCTGGGGCTGCTGCCCGGCGTGTTGTAGTCGGTGTGGGCGTCCACCCAGATCAGGCCCATGCGCGCGCCCGCCGGGTTCCCGCGCAGGGCGTTGCCGGTCACGGTGCCCATGCTGACGCTGTGGTCCCCGCCGATGGTCAGCGGGAAGGTGCCCTCCGGCAGCGCCGCGAGCCGGTCGCGGGTGCCCTGGCAGGCGTCCAGGATGGGGTCCAGGAACACCATGCCGCCCTCGCTGTGCTTGTCCGCCGTCTCGGGCAGCGCCACGCGCACGTCGCCCAGGTCGGTCACGCTGTGGCCGAGGTCGCGCAGCGCGCGGGTCAGGTGGGCGTTGCGCAGCGCGGACGGGCCCATGTCCACGCCACGGCGGCCCGCCCCGAGGTCCATCGGGATACCCAGAATCGAGAGGTTCATGCACTCCAGCCTAAGGGGTCCGGGGCGGTATGCCTTACGGCTGCAACATTATTTCCGCCTGCCGCGTCCAGATGAGAGGCGCTGAGTATTCATGTGCATAGTCATGCTGACGAGTGCTCAGGTGGCGGTGTGCGACCACAGGATCAGCGGGCTGTCCTCGTCGCTGTGGCCGGTGCCCACCGGCCGGAAGCCCAGTTTCGTCAGGACCCGCGCGCTGGCCGGGTTGCTCACGGCCGTCTCGGCAGTGACGGCCCGCACGCGCGGCCCCGCGTGCAGGTGCGCCACCAGCGCTCCCACCGCCTCGGTGGCCAGACCCTGCCCCCACACCGCCGGGTTGAACCCGTACCCGATCTCCTGCGCGCCGTCCGGCGAGGGGGGCGCCTTCGTGCCCAGCATCCCGACCGCCTCGCCGGTGTCCCGCTGCGCGGCGATGAACGAGCCCGCCACCTCTCCCTGTTGCCCGGTCAGGGCTGCCAGCAGGACCGGGAACACGGACAGCGGGTCGCCCGGCCACTGCGGCCCGAACCGCACGTCCAGCGGCCCGTCCGGGCCGTCCAGGGGCAGCGTGAAGGTGTCGGTCTCCAGGCGGCGGGCCAGCACCGCGCGGCACAGGGGCAGCAGGAGTAAACGGGGCGTGAGGAGTGCAGGCATCCCCCGCACGGTACCCTGCGCCGTTAGACACGCGGCCCCGACTGACCGGGACTGGCGGTACACTCGGCCATCATCACCGCGTTTCACCCGCCTCCGGACCGGCCGGAGCGCCCCCCTGTCCCCCATGACTGCGCCCCCATGACGCCCCCTGCCCTGCCCCCCCTGTCCCGCGCCCCGCTGGGGAAGCGGGTGATGGTGCTGGCCGATCATGTCCACCCGTTCGTGTACCGCTCGGCGTTCCCGCAGGGCGTGCCCGCGGTGGACGCGGTGCTGGCCGCCGGGGACCTGCCCGGCTACTACCTGGAGTTCCTGGCGACGAAACTCACGGTGCCCATCATCTACGTGCACGGCAATCACGAGAACGAGTACGTGAACGAGGGGGACGGCCGCATTCCTCCACGCGGCGTGATCGCCGCGCACGGCCGCGTGGTCGAGGAGGCCGGGCTGCGCGTGGCGGGCTGGGGCGGCGTGCCGCGCTACCGCGGTGACGGCGAGGGTCAGTACACCCGCGCGCAGGCCCGCTGGGGGCTGGGGCGGCTGGCGTGGCAGGCGCGGCGCGGCGTGGACGTCCTGCTGACGCACGCGCCCCCCACCGGCCCGCACGCCGGGAGTGACTACGCGCACCGGGGCTGCCCGGACATCAACGCGTTCATGGGTCGCCGTCACCCCCGGCTGGTCGTGCACGGGCACATCCACGAGTACGAGGGGAAGAAACTGGAGTACCTGGACCCGGAGAGCGGCGCGCGGGTCATCAACGCGTACGGGTACCACGTCGTGGACCTGTAGGTGTACGGAACTGCGGGCAGAAGACGGATTTGTGACGACTGGAACAGTGTCGGGCTGCGCCAATTAGCTTAAGGCTGGCTGTAGATCCGGCACATGCGGCGCTGACAGTCACGGGGCATACTTCGCCTCGGCCTGGTGAGGTCGCCCCCACGGGGCGAAGGCCGAGAGGGAGACGCCCACCTCTTCACCAACGGGCGCGCGAGCAGGTCGCAGGCCACCCGGCCAGTGCGCGGAAGGTGCAAGTCCTTCAACCTGACCCAACCAGAGCTTCCCCTGACCGCCCCGGACCCCACCTCCGGGGCGTCAGTCTGTTGAGGCCCCGCTGCCCGACGCGGGTTGCTAGGCTGCCCGGGATGCGCGCCCTGCTGCCCCGCCTGCTGGCCCCACTGCTGCTGAGTGCGGGCGTCGCCGGGGCCGCCCCCCTGACGGTCGAGGTGAGGTTCGACCTGCGGGCCGTCCTGGTGAACCGCGAGGCCCCCAGCGCCCTGAGCCTGCACGTCGCGGGCGGTGCGCCCCGGCCGCTGCGGCTGCGCGGCCCGGCCAGCGTCACCCACCCGGAGTCCTTCGGGCTGCTGCTGCCCGTCCGGCTGACCCTGCCCGCCGCGCCTGCCGGAGAGGTGAGCCTGCGGGGGCCGCTGTTCGTGTGCGGGCTGCGTGAACGCGTGTGCCGCCGCATAGAGCTCAACCTCCCCGTGCCCGTCACCGGGGGCGTGGCGCGGGTGACCGTCACGGACGCCGACCTCGCCCCGCGCCGCAGCCTGTGGCCGGGCCGCTAGCATGACCGGATGACCAGTCAGGCCCCCAAGACGAACGCCCGGCACCTGCGAGACTTTCACGACGCCATCGGCGAGGACCGCCGCGACACCCCCACGCCTCCGGACCGCGACCTGCTGACGCTGCGCCGCACCCTCATCCAGGAGGAGGCGGCCGAGGTGGACGCCGAATTCCAGTCCCTCGCCGCCCGACTGGACGCCGGGGAGACCCTGGCTCCTGGCGACCTGACCGCCCTGGCGCACGAACTGGCCGACCTGCTGTACGTCACGTACGGCGCCTTCGACCGCCTGGGCCTGGATGCCGACGCCGTGTTCGCCGAGGTGCACCGCGCCAACCTCACGAAAGCCAGCGGACCACGCCGCGCCGACGGGAAGATCCTCAAGCCTGAAGGGTGGCAGCCCGCCGACGTCCGCGCGGTGATTGAACGGGCAGTGGGCGGTAGGTAGTGGGGAGTGGGCAGTAGGGAGTGGGACAAGAGGAAGGGCACCGCCGATCTGGGGTGCCCTTCCTGCCTTTTCCACTCACCTTCCTACTGCCCACTGCCTCCGTCAGAACGGTGGTTCGTCGTCCGCGCGGGTCGGGGCAGGCCGGGCCAGTGCGGGGGCCGGGCGGGTGGGGGCGGGACGCGCCGCCTGGGTGGGGGCCTGCGTGGGCGTGCCGGGGCGGCTGCCGGGGGTGGCGTAGCGCTCCTGCCGTTTGCCGCCGCGGAAGATGGCGAGGGTCACGTACTCGAATTCGCCGTCGCTCTTCTCCCGGATGTGTTCGGGGTCGGTGCTCTTGGCGCCGCGGGAGTATTTGACGGCGGCGGGGAGTTTCATCTTGCGGCTGTCGACCGCCTCGAGTTCACGGCGGCGGTAGGCGTGACCCTTGTGGATGACGAGTTCCTCGCCGTCGGGGCTGGTCCATTTGCGGGCGCCGATGAGGTGCCAGTCGAAGTCGGGTTCGTTCTCCAGGGGGAACTGGTAGCCGCCGCTGGGGATCTCGCCGCTGGTCCAGCCGAGGCGGCCGTACTGGCGCTGGGTGTCGAGGAGTGCCGAGGCGTTCTCGACGTCCACGGTGACTTTCGCGCCCAGGTCGGTGGTGAATTCAATGTGTAGCATCTGACCTCCTTATGTAAATAACATAACACGGTTGGAGGGTTCTGAACAGTGCCCGCTCAGCCCTCGCGGCGCAGCACATAGAAGGCCCGCTCCCCCTCGCGCGCCAGATCCACCACCGCGAAGCCATGCGCCAGCGCCCCGCCCAGCACCTCACGCAGCGCCAGCCGCCACGCGCGCCGCACGGGCTCCGGCAGAGCGTCCACGCGCAGCGGCACCTCGGCCAGCAGCGTCGGGGCCAGGAGCACCTCACCCTCCAGAGGCAGAGCCGTGCCCGGCACGTCCCCCCGCGCCTCCAGCACCCGCAGCCCCTCCGGGGGCGGGGCCGGACGTTCCAGGGGGCCGCGCGCCAGATCCCACTTGATCAGCAGGCGGTCCGCCGGAAACGCCCCGGCTCGGTCCTCCTCCAGCGCGTACCAGTCCGGCAGGTACGTCCGCGCGGCGGCCCCCAGCTTCCCCAGGTTCAGGCGGGCATTCCGGGTCACCAGCGGATCGAAGGTCCACGTCATGCGGGTCAGGCCCTGCTCCAGCGCCAGCCGCCGCTGCACGTCCTTCAGCGCCACCGCCAGTCCCGAGCCCCGGCAGGCCGGATCAACGGCCAGCAGGTGCGAGTGATGCCACACCGCGCCGCCTTGCAGCGCCGGGAAGCCGAACGCCAGCCCCACCGGCCGCTCCGGCTGGTCCACCGGGTACGCCCCCAGCACGATCCCGCCCGTCACGCCGCTGATCCGGAACAGTGTGCCCGGCGTCACCTCACGGTCGGCGTAGCCCCACGCGGCCACCTGCACGCCCTCCAGCGCCCGGAACGCCCAGGGGTCCACCACCTCGCGGATCACGAACCCCGGCGGACTCCACTCCGGGAACGCCCGCCCCTCGACCGGCACGCGGATCACGCGCGGAATTCCTCCTGCACCTCGGCCACGCCCGACACGAACTCCCGGTCCAGGGTCACGCCCGTGCCCGGCCCCTGCGGCACCGGCATCAGGCCGTC
>NZ_CP013910.1:3087500-3264334 GCF_001507665.1 Deinococcus actinosclerus
TCCATATAGAGGGGGGCGGACACTGGTGCCCCTGAACCTCGCGCGGTCCGGCGGGAACTTCGCGCTGCGGCCCAACGGCGTGTTCTGGATCAGCGGCAGCCGGGCCGGCGTGCTGGAGACCGGCGCGTTCCGCCGCGCCGGCCTGAGCCCCACGTACGCCACCCAGTCTGGGCCGCTGCTCGTGCAGCGCGGGCAGCTGCATCCCGCCTTCAACAAGGGGGGCACCTCGTTCAAGCTGCGCAGCGGCGTCGGCGTCTGCAAAGGCGGACAGGTGCGCTTCGCGGTCAGTGCTGGCCCCGTCAACTTCCATACCTTCGCCACCTTCTTCCGCGACACGCTGAAGTGCCCTGACGCCCTGTATCTGGACGGCAGTATCAGCGCGTACGCCACCCCTGACCGCAACACCCAGCTGGCAGGCTTCGCCGGGATCTGGAGCGTGAGCCGCTGAACACCGCTCGACCCGACCCGGGAACCCCGCCGCGCCGCCCCCCGTACTGCTCTGCATGGACTTCACCTGGAAAGGCACGACCGAACGCGACCTGAGCAGCGCCTCTCACCGCCTGGAAGTCATCGAATACAGCGCCGAACCCATGGAGGCCGCGCTGAGCGGCTACCACCAGAGCGTCAGCCGCCCCGCCCGCTGGCGGCAGCTGGCCGTGCACGTCGCCGGGGACGGCAGCGCCGGGAACGCCGTGCTGGAAACCGGCGCGCTCCAGTACCTGCGCGGCAGTCTGGAGATGCAGGCCGTGAACGCCGCCGGGGGCAGCGGTCTGGGCGGCTTCCTGCGTGGCGCCGTCACCGCCGCTGCCAGCGGCGAGGGCCTGTACAAGACCGCCTTCCGGGGCAGCGGCACCCTGTACACCGAACCCACCCGCCTGCACCTGCTGCTGGGCGAACTGCGCGGCGAGAGCCTGATCGTGGACGACGGCGCGTTCGTGGCATGCGTGGGCGACATCACGGTGGGCCGCCACGTGAACCACGGCTTCGCGCAGGCGGTCGGCAGCGGCGAGGGCCGCGTGCAGCCCAAACTGACCGGCAGCGGCCTGTTCGCCCTCCAGAGCCCCGTGCCGCCCGAGGAATTCCAGGTGCTCGACCTGCGCGGCGACACCCTGAAAGTCGACGGGAACCTGGTCGTGGCGTACACCGACGGGCTGGAGTTCAAGGTGGAGAAGAGCGCGCGCGGCCTGCTCGGCAGCGGCAAGACCGGCGAGGGCTTCGTGCAGGCCTACCGGGGCACCGGCCGCGTGTGGCTGGCCCCGACCCTCCCCCTGCACCTCACCCACTGACCCGTCTGCACCTGCGCGCCGCCCACCCCGCCACGCGTGACAGCATGGCGGGGTGCTTCAGGCCCTGAGTAACGTCATGCTGCCCGTCATGCTCGTCGCGGGGCTGGGCGCGCTCGTCTCAGCGCGCTTCCCCATTGATCAGGCGACCATCGCGCGGGTCACGCTGTACCTGCTGTCCCCGGCACTCGTGCTGAACGTCCTGCTGACCACCCGCGTGCAGGCGGGCGAGGTCCTGACGCTGGGCGCCGCGTACGCCCTGACCGTCGCGGGCAGCCTGCTGCTGGGCTGGCTGACTGGCCTGCGCGCCCCGCAGGCGCAGCGGCGCAGCCTCACCGCGAGCGTCGGCATCTGGAACAGCGGCAACATGGGCCTCCCGATTGCGCTGTTCGCCTTCGGACAGGCGGGCTTCACGCACGCCACGCTGCTGTTCCTGATGTCCTTCGTGGGCATGTACGTCATCGCACCCGTCGTGTACACCGCCCGCGTGCGCCGCCCCGACCAGCCGCCCCCCAGCGCGGGCCGGATGCTGCTGAACATGGTGCGCCTGCCCGCCGTGTGGATGGTCGCGCTGGGCGTCACCCTCCGCGCCCTGCACCTCCAGCCCCCGGAGGGCCTGATGCGCGGCGTGGACCTGCTCGCGCAGGCGACCCTGCCGATGGTGCTGCTCTCACTGGGCCTGCAACTCGGCTCGGGCGGCTGGCCCCGCCTGGACACCCGCGTGTGGCTCGCGACCGCCGCGCGCCTGATCGGCGGTCCCCTGCTGGGCCTCGCCGCCGGACTCGCCTGCGGGCTGCGGGGCGAGGTGCTGGCCCTCCTCGTGCTGTCCGCCAGCATGCCCACCGCCGTGAACGCCCTGCTGATCGCCCGCGAGTACGGCGGGGACGCCGACACCGTCGCCCGCACCGCGTTCCTGAGCACCGTGCTGAGCGTCCCGACCATCGCGGCGGTCGTGGCGCTGCTGCCCCGCCTGACCGGCTGACGCGACCGCATACGCCGCATACGGCCCCACCGGAAGACACGTCCAGCACGCGGTTGCCGGAATCCATGCACCAGGGTTGACACGTGCTGCATACCACGCTATCTTTTCCTTATCACCGTCCGCGAAGGACGGATTTTTCGTTTTAGACCTCCGGACGCGGCAACGGAGACTGCACCGAACGCATCAGGATCAGGATTCCTGAACCCACCCGCGGAGAGCACTGCGGAGAGCATAGGCCACCACACCGATCCGCACGCTGCCGGAGGCTGCTCCGCTGCGCCCATGACCGAGAACCTCTCGCTGGTGCCTGAGTTGACGGTCAGCGACCTGCCGCGCAGCCTTGAGGTCTACACCCGCGTGTTCGGCTTCACGCTGCACGATACCCGCCCCGGGTTCGCGTACCTGAGCCTGGGCCGGGCGCAGTGGATGCTGGAGCAGGCGCAGCCGGCGGGGGTGTGGCCGACCGGGCCACTGGAGGTGCCGTTCGGGCGTGGGATCAACTTCCAGATCGTGCACCCGGAGCTGGACGCCCTGCACGCGCGGCTGGTCGCGGAAGGCTACCCGCTGTTCCAGCCGCTGCGCACCGAAAGGTACACGGAGGGCGAGGTGGCGCACACGCAGCGGCAGCTGGTCGTGCAGGACCCCGACGGGTACCTGCTGCGCTTCACGACTTGATTCCAGCTGGGGTCAGAACGACTTGCGGAACGTGGAGACCCAGCGGTCCTGGAAGCTCTGGATATTCAGCCGCGACTCCAGCTGATAATGCCCTGGCGGCAGGTGCGCGATCTCTGGCCTCACAGGATCGACAGCGAGGGCCTCTCCCGGTCGCAGGACCAGCTCGGTCTCGCCCGTACAGACGACGTTATCGGGAATGGGCGCGACCTCCCTCCCGTCCCGTCATGTCCAGCACCCTGAGGATCACGGTAAAACAGTGTCCGGGCACGCGGACGGGCCAGCGCCCGACGTTCGCGACCCTCACGTCCAGCGCAAGGTGCGAGCCTACCGGCGTCCTGACGCGCGTGAGGACGCCCAGACGGCTCTCACGGCGCACCGTCTGTTCAGACACGACCAGCCCGGTCGGTCCGCTGAGCGGCGCGTCCCCTGGGATCACAACACGGTTCAATGCGGGGTCATACGCGGCCCGGTCACCCCGGGCAGCCAGCGCCTGCGCAACCTGGCGCAGCGAGAACCGTGCGGGGAGCACGCGCACAGCCCCTTGCCGAGCCGCAGTCTGCTCTTCCTCATTCAGCAGGGAGCGGGGAACCGGAGTACTCCCAGGGCTGACCAGCAGGTTGAGGCGGGGCTGACGGTCCTTCACGTCGATATATGCCCCTGCGAAACCGGGGACCTGCCGGGCGATCGCCAGCCAGTGAGGCGGGAGCCTGGTGAACCCTGCGAACTGCGCCTGGGCAGACAGCATGACGCCGGTAAGGAGCAGACACAGCGTGAGGCGGCGAGATGAGGTCACGGTTCACTCCTCCGAGGTTCGGGCAGCTTTCTGGCCCTCTGCACCGACAAGGCTGATGACGGGGCTCAGTTCCCCACGCGCTCCTCAGCGATGAAGCCGTCCAGGCGGGCGAGGCGGCCCCGCAGCGCCAGGATGTACACCGCCGGGGGGACCTCCTCGCCCATCGTCCAGGCGCGCAGGTCGTGCGTCTCTCCGACGGTCAGGAGCCGGTCGAGGACGCGCAGGAGCATACGGCGGCCCTCGGCGTGCTCGGCGAGCAGCTCCGGGAGGGTCATGTCCGCCAGCGGCGCGGTGCGGCGCAGCGGCAGGCCGTCCAGGTGGCCTTCGAGCCCGATGCGCATCTCCATCTGGATCTTGCGTTCCATGCCGGTGCAGTCTCGCAGGGTTTCCTCGGCGGCGGCCGTCCACTCCCCGGGTTCCAGCGTGGGGAGGGGGCGGGCGTTCAGTTCGCGCTGCACGGCGCGTGGGTCGGCGTGGCGGGCCTCCTCGCGCAGCAGGTTCAGCGGGTGGGGATCGCGGGTGGTCATGCCGGACAGTCTGCCGCACGCGACCGGGACCGGGTGCCGCACCTCGCCTATGCTGGCAGGCATGCAACACACCCGCACCTGGTCTGACGTGTATGGCAGTGCCCGCGCCCTGTTCGAGGGTCGCGCCGGGGGGCACGCGTGGCTGATCGCCGCGCCGCCGGAACTGGCAGGCGAACTCGCGGCGGCCCTCTCGGACGTGGACGGAAAGGGCCGCGCCGCGCTGGTCGTGCACGAGGGACTGACGCCGCTGCTGGCCGCCGTGCAGGAGGAGCGTCCGCGCGGGGTGATCGTGATCGCGGACACCGCGCTGGCGGGCGGCCCGGCGGTGAGCGTGCCCGACACGCTGGTCGAGGATGCGGGCGGCCTTCCCTACCGCGAGGGCGGCGAGTTCCCCGCCTGGACGGGTGAGGACGCCGGTGCGGGCGCGCAGGGCGAGTGCCCGGCCGCCTCCGCCGTGGCGGGGCTGGGCGTGCCCGTGACCGTCACCACGCCCGCCGCACTGGCCGCCACCCTGACCGCCTGGATGGACCGCACCCCGCACGGCCGCTGACAGGGTCGGAGTCAGGGTTCGGCGCGGGGCGCACGCAACCTCCGCATGGCGGGTCTGAGTGTCCAAGGGTCTGAGAGGTCAAGAGGAAAAGGCGTGTCACACGCTGTTCTTAGCCTCTTAGACCCTCTGGCGTTTCGATCCGAACGCGCCTGTCGTCGCCCGCCCGGAGTTCAGCGCAGCAGGAGGCAGGTCGTCGTGGCGTGCGCGTACAGCTTCCCGGCGTCGTCCACGATGCGGCCCTCGGCGATGGCCGTCTGACGGGTCACGGCGACGACCTGCCCGATGGCCTGCACCTCCGGGCCACCCGCGAACAGGGGGCGGATGCAGTTGAATTTCAGTTCCAGCGTGGTGTAGCCCACCCCGGCGGGCAGCGTGGAGTGCACGGCGCAGCCCACGGCGGAATCGAGCAGCGTGGCAAACACGCCGCCATGCACGCTGCCGATGGGGTTGTGGTGGAATTCCTGCGGTTTCAGGCGGAAGACGGCGCGGCCTTCGGTGAAGTCCTCGGCGCGCAGGGGTTCCATGCCGAGCGTCATGCCGATGGGCGCGGGGGGCAGCTCGCCGCGGGCGATGGCGTGCAGGTACTCCAGGCCGCTCAGGCGGCGGGCTGTTTCCAGGGTGGGGGTCATGTCGGCCCAGGTGTAGGTGCGCTGTCGGGGCTGGTCGGTCATGCGCGGAGGATACGCGCGGGCCGCAGCAGGTTGCTGGACTGCCCCCCTCGGACTTCCCCTCGCCGGGCGTGGAAGGCGGGTCACGGTTCGCGCGGGGGTGGGCGGTACACTGCCGCGCGTGAGCCTGCCTGCCCCCTCCCCCGCGCTGGATCCGGTGGTGCGGCACCTGTACGTGCACGTGCCGTTCTGCCCGACGATCTGTCCGTACTGCGATTTTCACGTCCTGACGCGCCGCGCGGGACTGGTGGAACGTTACCTGGAGCAGATAGAGGTCGAGGCGGCGGCGCTGGCGGCCAGCTATCAGGTCGAGCTGGACACCGTGTACCTGGGGGGCGGCACGCCCAGTTTCCTGCGGGACGAGGAACTCGCGGCGCTGGTGGGCAGCGTGCGGCGGCACCTGGGCTGGGGCCGCGTGGAGAACACGCTGGAGGTCAACCCGGGCACGGTAAGTGGGGCGCGCGCGGCGCACTGGCGGGCGCTGGGCTTCGACCGGGCCAGCGTGGGCGTGCAGAGCCTCGACGACGCCACCTTGAGATTCCTGGGCCGTCAGCATGACGCGGCGCAGGCGCGCGACGCCGTGACGATCCTGATCGGCGAGGGGTTCCGCGTGAGTGGTGACCTGATCACGGCCGTGCCGGGGCAGCCGCTCCTGAGTGACATCCAGGGGCTGGTGGATCTGGGGGTGGGGCACGTCAGTGCGTACACGCTGACGATCGAGCCCGGCACCGAGTTCGCCCGGCGCGGCGTGACCGTGCAGGAGGACGACGAGCGGCGCGGCTTCGAGGACACCGAGGCGGCCCTGGGGGCGCTGGGCTTCACGCGGTACGAGGTGAGCAACTACGCGCGGCCCGGGCAGGAATCCCGGCACAACCTCGCGTACTGGCAGGGCCGCACGTACCTGGGCCTGGGACCGGGCGCGGCAGGACACTACCCGGCGGAAGGCGGAGTGCAGGGAACAGAGGCCGTCCTGACGGTGCGCCGGACGAATCCGCACCTGCACGAGTGGCTGACGGGTGAGGCGGGCGAGACGGAGGCGATTGACGCGCGGGAGTTCGTGACGGACGCGCTGTTTATGGGCCTGCGCCTGCGCGCGGGGGTGGATCTGGCGGACCTGTCGCGCCGCAGCGGCCTGGACGTGGCGGGGGTGTACGCCGCTCCCATCGCGCAGAACGTCGCGCGCGGCCTCCTGAGCCTGGACGGCGACCGGCTGCGCGCCACGCCGGACGGCTGGTGGGTCCTCAACCGCGTGGTGACTGACTTCCTTGAGATCTGAGTCTTTTCTCCATCACCGATCAACCATCACCCGTGTTTGACCAGTGGGAGTTGTGAATGGCGCCTGTCCAGCTATGGCGGCAGGTCAGTGACGGCTCACGGGGGGCGCGTTAGACTGCCAGCATGACGAAATCCTATGACTACGACGTGCTCGTGATCGGCGCGGGACCCGGCGGGTATCACGCGGCGATCCGCGCGGCGCAGCTGGGCCTGAAGGTTGCGTGCGCCGAGCGGGAGAAGGTGGGCGGCGTGTGCCTGAACGTGGGCTGCATTCCCACCAAGGCGCTGCTGCACGCCGGCGAGCAGATCGCCGCGGCGCGGCACGCGGCGGACTTCGGCCTGACCTTCGGCGAGCAGCGGATGGACATCGCCAAGCTGAACGGCTGGAAGGACGGCATCGTGAAGAAGCTGACGGGCGGCGTGGGCGCGCTGTTCAAGGCGAACAAGGTCACGCACCTGACCGGGCAGGCCAGCTTCGTGGACGACCACACCGTCAAGGTCGGCGAGCAGACGGTCACGGCGGCCAGCATCATCATCGCGACGGGCAGCGAGCCCGCCAAACTGCCGGGCCTGGACGTGGATCAGGAGAGCATCGTGGACTCCACGGGCGCGCTGGTCATGCCTGATCCGGTGCCCGCCCGGATGCTGTGCATCGGCGGCGGCGTGATCGGCTTCGAGTTCGCGCACGTGTACAACAACATGGGCAGCAAGGTCAAGGTCATCGAGTTCATGCCGAACGTGGTGCCCGGCGCGGACGCCGACGCCGTCAAGGAATTCACGAAGGCCATGAAGAAGCAGGGCATCGAGATCGCCGTGCAGACCAAGGCCAACAAGGCCGAGAAGAAAGCCGACGGCGTCCACGTGGAACTGGAGGACGTGAAGACCGGCGCCAAGACCGTGGAGGTCTTCGACCGCGTGCTGGTGGCCGTGGGCCGCCGCCCCCGCACCGACGGCCTGAACGCCCAGGCGGCGGGCGTGACCGTCACGGACCGGGGCTTCATCCCGGCGGACAAGCAGCAGCGCACGAACGTCCCGCACATCTACTCCATCGGGGACGTCGCCAGTAACCCCATGCTGGCCCACAAGGCCATGAAGGAAGGTCTGGTCGCGGCCGAGGTCATCGCCGGGAAACCCGCCGAGCAGGACGCCGTCGCCATTCCCGGCGTGGTGTACACCAGCCCCGAACTGGCCTGGGTGGGCCTGACCGAGCAGGAGGCCAAGGACAAGGGCTACAGCGTCAAGACCGGCGTGTTCCCCCTGTCCGCCTCGGGCCGCGCCATGACCCTCCAGCAGACCGACGGCTTCGTGAAGATGGTCGTCGAGAAGGACACCGACCTGCTGCTGGGCGTACACATCGTCGGCCCCCACGCCAGCGACCTGCTCGGCGAGGCCGGACTGGCGCTGGAGATGGCCGCGACTGCCAGCGACATCGCCCTGACCATCCACGCGCACCCCACCCTGGGCGAGAGCGTGCTCGAAGCCGCCGAGGCGGTGCACAAGCAGGCGATTCACATCATGAACAGGTAATCGCCTCGCCGCCCGAAGGGCCGAGCAGAGCGAGGAGCGATAGACCCCCCAGGCCGCCCTGGGGGGTTTGCTCTGCCAGCAGGGCGGGCAGACTGGACGGGGACGGTCGGTGTTCAGTCCCCTGGGGTGGGATCGGTCGGTGCGGCGGGGAGGGTGAACCAGAAGGCGGTGCCTTGACCGGGGGCGGAGGTGAGGCCCATGCGGCCGCCGTGGCCTTCGACGATGCGGCGGGCGACGGACAGGCCGATGCCGGTGCCGGGGTATTCGTCGCGGCCGTGGAGGCGCTGGAAGACCGTGAAGATCCGCTCGTGGTATTCGGGGGCGATGCCGATGCCGTTGTCCTGCACGGTGAAGCGGACCTGTTCTCCTTCGTGCTGCGCGCTGATGTGCACGTGGGGGGGCACGCCGGGGGCGTGGAATTTCAGGGCGTTCCCGATGAGGTTCTGCAGGAGGCGGCGCAGCTGCGTGCCGGACGCCAGCACGTGGGGCAGGGGGTCGGCGCTGAGCGTGGCCCCGGCCTGCGTCAGCGGCGCGGCCAGATCGGCCCGCAGCTGGGAGAGGACCTGATCGGGGTCGGTGGGCCGCAGGGGTTCACGCTGGGAGGTGACGCGCGCGAAGCTCAGGAGGTCCTGGATGAGCTGCTGCATGCGGGCGGTGCCGCTGCTGATGTGCGTGACGTACTGCGCCACGCGGGGGTCCTGATGGTCGTCGAAGCGCCGGGCGAGCAGTTCGGTGAAGCTGGTGATGGTCCGCAGGGGTTCTTGCAGGTCGTGGCTGGCGACGTACGCGAACTGTTCGAGTTCGGCGTTGCTGCGTTCGAGTTCCTGGGTGCGGCGGTGCAGGGCCTGGGCGTGCTCGGCGCGTTCGATGGCGAGTTGCAGGCTGGAGAGGACCGTGTCGAGGAGGCGGCGGTTCACGCTCGTCCAGGGTTCGGGCGTGTGGCGGCCCACGACGAGCACGCCGCGCACGCGCTGGCCGCTCTGGACGGGGAAGGACGCGGTGGCCTGGATGTCAGTGATGTCCTCGCGGGCGGCGGCGACGGTGCCTGGGTCGAAGCGGTCCTGGTAGTGGGGGGCGCGGGTGGCGTAGGGCCGGTCGACGTTGACGGTCTGGCCGCGGGGCAGGCCGCGCTGGAGGACAGGCAGCAGGTTGGGGTTGCGGAAGTGCCCGCGGTGGCTGCGCAGCTGCCAGCGGTCGCCCTGCGGTTCGTAGTAGGTGGTGACGGCGTGCGGCAGGAGGTTCACGATGATCTCCTGGGCGCGCCCGACGAGGCTGACCGGGTCGGGTTCCAGTGTGAGGTCGCGCGAGAGTTCCGCGAAGGCTTCCAGGGCGCGGGTGCGGATCTCGAGTTCGGCGGCGTGTTCGCGCAGCGTGCGGGCCTGTTCGGCGCGTTCGATGGCCAGCCCGAGACTCTGGGCGACGCTTTCCAGGACGGCCTTGTCGGCGCGGCGCCAGGGCTGGGCGTGGTTCAGGCCGAACGCGAAGATGCCGCGCGGCGCGCCGTTCACGCTGACGGGCAGCGTGGCGGTCGTCCGGAGCTGCGCGGTGACGGCGGCCAGGCCGTCGGCGGCGTGGTCGTAGTGCTCCTGGTAGTGGGGCTGGCGGGTGCGCCAGGGAATCAGAAGGTTCGGTGTGCCCTCGAAGGAGATCCCGGCGTCCAGCGTGGCCTGCAACTCCGGGTTGCCCAGGTCGCCCACCTGGGATTTCAGGCGCCACAGGTCCCCTTCGGGTTCGTAGTACACGGCGAAACCGCTGGGCAGGAGCTGCTGGGCGAACTGCTGGGCGCGGCGGATCAGGGCGTACAGGTCGCCTTCCACGGTGAGGTCGCGCGTGAGGCCCGCGAAGCCTTCGAGGACGGCGGTGCGGCCCTCGAGTTCGGTGTTCTGGCCGTGCAGCTGCGCAGCCAGCCGCGCCAGGTCGGATTCGGTGCGGCCGAGCTGCGCCTGGGTGTCGGCGGCGCGGGCCTGCCGCTCGAGTTCCAGGGCGCGGCGTTCGCGCAGGTCGCGGACGTACCCGATGACCAGATCGTCCGTCTGGTCGTGGTAGCGCAGGAGCTGCACCTCGACCGGGATGGCCTGACCGTGGCGGTCGAGCATGGTCTTCTCGTACCAGCCGCTGGCGCCGTGCGTGAACGCGCGGACGAAGGCGGCCTCGTCCCCGGCGCGTTCGCTGTCGGGCGTGAGGGCCACCCAGTTGATGCGCCCGGCGTCGAAGTCGGCGCGGGTGTAGCCCAGCAGGTGCAGGTACGCGTCGTTGACCTCGACAAGCCGGCCGTCCAGGGTGCCCGCCGCGATCCCGATGGGGCTGAGGGTGGCGAAGGTCTGCGCGCGGCTCAGGGCGACCTGCCCGGCCTGGGCTGACCCGAGCAGCGCGGCGTGCCGCAGGGCCAGCGCGGCGACCCGCAGCGCACAGAGCAGTTCGCCGCGCTCCTGCGCGCCGGGCAGGGGCCCGGTCAGCAGGGCCGCGTCGTCCGGCGTAACCCGCAGCAGCAGCCCGTGCGGGGTGACGCTCACGGTGGGGAGCGGCTCGTCGCCACTGCCTGCGGGGGCGGGCGCCCCGGTGGGCGCGGCCCCGCAGGCAGTGGCGACCGTCCAGGGCTGCCCCGCGCGGCGGGTCCAGCGCAGCCACGCCACGTCCAGCAGGGTTTCCAGTGGGCGCAGCAGGTGACTGTCCAGGTCGGCGGGGGCCGCGATGGCCGTGGCCGCGCCGGTCAGGGCGGGCAGGTGGTCACGCAGGCGCGAAGGGGTCACGCCGGCACGATAGTGCACCCGGGGGCACCTCACGGTGCGCCGGGCGGGGGTGTCTGGCGTGGCGGGTCGGCCGCTGGGGGGGTGATCTAGACTCGGAGGTATGGCCACTTCCCTGTCCGACCGTCTGACTGCCGAGCTGTCCGGCCTGCGTGAAAGCGGGCTGCTGATTCACCCGCGCGTGCTGGACAGCGCCAACCGCGCCCGGACGCGCGTGGATGGGCGCGAGGTGGTGAACCTCGCCAGCAACAACTACCTGGGCTTCGCGGACCACCCGGCCCTGAAGGCCCGCGCCGCCGAGTACCTGGACCGCTGGGGGGTGGGCGCGGGCGCGGTGCGCACGATCGCCGGGACGCTGCGCATCCACGAGGAGTTCGAGGCGCAGCTCGCGGCGTTCAAGCACACCGGGAGCGCGCTGGTGCTGCACAGCGGCTTCACCACGAACCAGGGCGTGCTGGGGGCCCTGCTGCGCGAGGGCGATCTGGTCGTCAGCGACGAGCTGAACCACGCGAGCATCATCGACGGGCTGCGCCTGACGAAGGCCACGAAGAAGGTGTTCAGGCATGCCGACCCGGACGACCTGGAGCGCCTGCTGAAGGAGCACGACACGGACGGCCTGAAACTGGTCGTGACGGACGGGGTGTTCAGCATGGACGGCGACGTGGCGCCGCTGGACCGGCTGGTGGCCGTCGCCCGGAAGTACGGCGCGGTGACGTACGTGGACGACGCGCACGGCAGCGGCGTGATGGGCGAGGCGGGGCGCGGCACCGTGCATCACTTCGGATTCGAGTACGCCGACGACGTGATCCAGGTCGGCACGCTCAGCAAGGCGTGGGGCGGCGTGGGCGGGTACGCCGCCGGGCACGGGGACCTGCGGCAGCTGCTCATCAACCGCGCCCGCCCGTACCTGTTCAGCACCGCGCAGGCGCCCGCCACGGTGGGCGCGCTGGCCGCCGCGCTGATTGAAGTGCAGCGCGATCCCACTCTGATGGAGCGCCTGTGGGCGAACACCCGCTACTTCAAGGCGGAGTTGCAGGGCCTGGGCTTCGACATCTTCGGTAGCACCACGCCCATCACGCCGGTCATCTTCGGCGAGGCGCCCGCCGCGTTCGAGGCGAGCCGCCTGCTGTTCGACCGGGGCGTGTTCGCCGTGGGCCTGGGCTTCCCGACCGTGCCGCGCGGGCTGGCGCGCATCCGCAACATCGTGACCGCCGAACACACCCGCGACGACCTGGATCACGCCCTGCAGGCCTACGCCGAGGTGGGCCGCGCGCTGGGCATCATCTCCTGATCCTCCGCCCAGGCCGTCTGTAACCGGACCGGCCCACGCCGGGTAAGGTCCGGCGCACCGGGAAGTGTCGCCGGGTCGAACTGGGCGAGGGGCCACCTGAGCTCTCAGTGGATGCATGGGCCGCAGACCTCTGCGGCCCTCCATCTGAACCGCCCCGGGCCACCGAAGCCCGGGGTCTACCTGTGGAACCCCGGGCGCCGACCAGAAAAGCGGCACTCGTCCTCTGCCCACGCTGTTTTGTCCGGCTGTTGAGCTTTGCGACTCATGGATCACAGGCTGTGACCCCTTCAAGCGCTTCATCCATGAAACGTTCACATGACCTGGGGTCTGTTTCCTGCGAACTGCATGATTGCTCGCCGTTGCCGAAACGGTTCGCCGTCCAACGAATGAACCGGCCTCTTTACTTCACTTCCCCGCGTCATTCATACTCTGAATTCAGGAGGACTCTATTTATGGCTTACAAGAAACTCAGTGAACAGGTGATGGAACTCAGCAACCCACAGCGCAGCGATACCTTCGTGAAACTGTTCCAGGAAGCGGTGCGTTCCGGCAAGATCGAAGGCGCGTATCTCCCGGAGCGGTTCACGATGCCCAAGCAGTTCACGCGCCGTGGCAGCACCGACACCTACCAGCGCGACACCCGCGAGATGATCTTCGACCACACGCCGGACTTCGACGCGTGGTTTGAAGAGACCAACCGTGAACTGGCCGCCGCGCGCCGCGGTGGGAACATCAAACCCAGCCTCGAGGCCGTCGAGTCGGGTCTGGTGGACTTCCAGAGCATGGTGGAAGAAACCCGCCGCAAGATGCAGGCCAGCTTCGAGAAGGGGCAGGCGCTCGGCAAGGGCCGTGCGAAGGCCACCTCCACCAAGAAGAAGAAGTAAGCCGGCTTCCGGCGGGCGCGCGGTCTGTTCCCCGATGGAGCGGGCCGCGCGCCTGCCGGCGCGGGTTTCCAGTCCTGGGGGGCCCCAGGTATGGTGGGGGGATGACGGTTTCCGAGACTCCACTTTCCACCTCCGCGCGGCGCGGGCTGCTGCTGGTCATGACCGGCGCGTCCGGCGTGGGCAAGGGCACGCTGCGTGAACGCTGGCTGGCCGGGCAGGACGTGTTCTTCAGTACCTCCTGGACCACCCGCGAGGCCCGCCCGGGCGAGCAGGACGGCGTGCACTACGTGTTCGTGACCCCCGAGGCGTTCGAGGAGAAGGCGCAGGCGAACGGCTTCCTGGAACACGCGGCGTTCGTGGGCAACCGCTACGGCACGCCGATCGAGCCGATCGAGGCGGCGCTGAGTCGCGGGCAGGACGTGGTGCTGGAGATCGAGGTGGAGGGCGCCATGCAGGTCAAGGCGCGCGTGGGCGAGGAGGCCATCCTGATCTTCATCATGCCGCCCAGCCTGACGGAGCTGCGCCGCCGCCTGGAGGGCCGCGCGACCGAGACACCCGAACGGATCGAGAAGCGCCTCGCGCGCGCCCGTGAGGAGATCCGCGAGGCGCACGAGTTCCGGTACGTGGTCGTGAACGACGACCTGGACCGCGCGGTGGAGGAACTCCTAGCGATCCAGCGGGCCGAGCGGGCGCGGCAGCTGCCGGAACCCGAGTGGACCGAAGCCGACCGGGAGGCGCGGGTGCGGGCCGATCACCTGCGCAGCTACACGTTCACGGACGCGCGGCTGGCCCAGGTCACCGGGCAGTAAGGCGCAGGCAGGGGGCAGTCAGGCGGGATGACTCGCCCGGAGGAGGGGATATGCCACTGGAACTCGTGCAGGGCGATATCGCCGCGCAGCAGGTCTGTGCGGTGGTCACGGCGGCGAACAAGGAACTGGCGGGTGGGGGTGGCGTGGACGGCGTCATCCACCGCGCGGCGGGCCCGGATCTGCTTCGCGCCATCCGCGCCATCGGCGGGACGCCCACGGGCACGGCGGTGATCACCCCCGCGTTCGGGCTGTCGGCGCGGGGCGTGCAACACGTGATTCACGCGGTCGGGCCGATCTGGCGCGGCGGGACCCAGGGCGAGCCGGAGCTGCTGGCCGGGGCGTACCGGCGCAGCCTGGAACTGGCGGTGCAGGCCGGGTGCCGCAGCGTGGCGTTCCCGGCGATCAGCACCGGCGTGTACGGCTACCCGCTGGAACAGGCGGCGGAGGTGACGCTGCGGACGATCACCGCGTTCCTGGCCGATCACCCGGACCTGCACGTGCGGGTGGTGCTGCTGGGCGGGGGCACGCTGAACGTGTTCCGCCGGGCGTGGCAGCGGCTGGAGGCCTGACAGGGGTTGTCAGTTCCAGTGAGGGGCCAACAGCCCCCCTCGGCAGCCCTGAAAACCACTGCGAGCGGCGGGTGTAGCCTGCGGACATGGCTGCCCCGACCCTGCCGACCCCGCTGGTTTCCGTGTCCTGGCTGCGCGCGCACCTGCGTGACCCGCGCGTACGGGTGCTGGACGCCCGCTACGCCCTGAATGACCCGCTGACCGGGCGGATCGCGTACCTGGGCGGGCACGTGCCGGGGGCCGTCTACGCCGATCTGGAGACGGACCTGAGCGGCCCGGTACAACCGGATGGGTCGGGGGGGCGTCACCCGCTGCCGGATCCGGCGGCGCTGGCCGCGTGGCTGGGAAGCGTGGGGGTCGGGAACGACAGTCTGGTCGTGTGCTACGACGACCCGGGGACCGGGCAGGGCTTCTACGCGGCGCGGGCGTGGTGGCTGCTGCGCTGGCTGGGGCACGCGGGGGTGGCGGTGCTCGACGGCGGCTGGCCCGCCTGGGTCGCGGCAGGCGGGGACGTCAGCACGGAGGACCCCTCCCCCACCCCGGTCACGTTCGTGCCGGACGTGCAGGCGGACCTCGTGGCTACTGCCGCCGATGTGCAGGCACGCGGGGCGGGAACCCTCCTGATCGATTCGCGCGCGCCGGGCCGCTACCGGGGCGAGGTGGAACCCATCGACCGCAGGGCCGGGCACATCCCGGGCGCCGTGAACCGCGACTGGACGGGCGCGCTGGACGGATCGGGCCACTGGCGGGACGCGGGGGCGCAGGCGGCGCGGCTGGACGCGGGCGGCGCCCCCACGGTCACGTACTGCGGCAGTGGCGTGAGTGCCACGCCGAACCTGCTGGCACGCGAACTGGCGGGCGTGCCGCTGGGCCCGGACAACCGCCTGTACGCCGGGTCGTGGAGCGACTGGATCAGCGACGACGCGCGCCCCGTGGCAACCGGCGAGGAATGAGGGTCACTCCTCGGCCTGCACGGGCACGCTCCCGTCGGTCCATTCCAGCGTGAGGGGCTGGCCGGGCGTGACCTGCGCGGCGCGGGTGACGGGTTGCCCGTTCGCGCCGCGCACGAGGGCGTAGCCGCGCGCCAGGGTGCGCTGCGGGGTGAGACCCAGCGCCTGCCGCATCAGGGCGTCCACGTCCTGTGCGGCGCGGTCCACGTGCCGTCCGGCCGCGCTGCGGGCGCGGTCCAGCGCCCAGTCCGCGCCCGCCTGTGCGTCCACGAGGAGCTGCGTGGCGTGCGCGCGGATCGTGCGGGCGTCCTCCTGCGCCTGCGCGGCGGCCCCTGCGACGGTGCGGACGATCAGCGTGGCGGCCTTGCTGGGCGTGTCCACGCGGGTGTGCGCCACCTCGTCCGGGAGGGTGTCGTCCCGCGCGTGCCCCAGGCCGGTGATGACCGGCGCGGGGAAGGTCGCCAGCGCGCGCGCGAACGCGAGGTCGTTCAGCCACGCGAGGTCCGTGACGGCCCCGCCACCGCGCAGGACGACCAGCGCGTCCAGCGGCTCCTGCTCGTGCAGCGCGCGGGCCTCCTCGGCGGCGCGCAGGAGGCTGGGCGCGGCGTCGCGGCCCTGGAAGGTCGCCTCCAGGTACACCGGGCGAAGCACCCCGGCGGCCTCCAGCGGGTCGATCTCGCGGCGGAAGTCGCCGAGGCCCGCCGCCTCGCGCGGGGCGATCACGGCGAAACGCCCGAAGTCCTCGGGGGCCGCCAGCAGGCGGTTCAGGCCGTATGCGCCCTCGCGGACCAGGGTCTCGCGGTGCTCGGCCAGGCGCAGCGCGGCGTCCCCCAGCGTGAATTCCGGCGCGACATCCAGCACGTTCAGCGAGAACCCGTACTGCTCGTGGAAGGTCGCCTCCGCGAACAGCAGCACCTTCAGGCCCGCCGTGAGGGTCCCGCCGGTCGCGCGGCGGAACTTGCCTTCCAGACTGAAGCGTTCGCGGGCCCACACGGTCGCGCGGCACTTGGCGACCTCGCCGTCCTCGCCGGCCTGCACGAGATCCAGGTAGAGGTGACGGCGGTCCGTGACGCTGGCGATCTCGGCGCGGACCCACACCGCGCCCGGCAGGCCCCGCGCGACGACCTGCCCCACGTACGCGAGGAGTTCCGACAGTTCCAGGAACTGCTCCGGGGGGCGGGTCGCCCCGCCGCTCCCCCCCTCCCCGGTCTTCTTCCTGCGGCGGGTCACAGGCGACCCCCCAGCGTGCGGCCCGCCACGGCGGCCAGGACGCCCAGCGTGACGCTCAGGCCCGCGTACAGCAGCGCCGCGCCGCCCCGCCCGTGCGCGAGCAGGTCGTCGAGTTCCACACTGAAGGTGGAAAACGTGGTGAAGGCGCCCAGCACCCCGGTGCCGAACGCCAGTCGCGCCGCGTCGGGCCACACGCCCCGGCCCACCAGCGTCAGCGTCAGGCCCAGCAGGAACGAACCCAGCACGTTGATCAGCAGCACCGGCACGGGAAACGCGGCGCGCAGCGCCAGCGGCGCCAGCAGCAGCTGCGCGCCGTACCGCGTGGCCGCACCCACGGCGCCGCCCGCCATCACCCACAGCCACGCGTTCATGCAGACAGCATAGAGGCCGGGCGGGAGTCTGCCATCCTGCGGGCATGATCAGGGCGCGGCGACTCAGCGACGGGCAGGACTTTCCCTGGAACGGGGAGCACGAGAACGTCTGGGTGGACACCCAGGACCCCACTCCGGACGAACTGGCCGCGCTGCGCGCCGCGTTTCCCCTGAACCGCCTCGCGCTGGAGGACGCCCTGGAACGCGGGCACTGGAGCCGCGCGGAGGTGTACCCCGAGCACGCGTTCATCACAGTGCGCTCGTACGTGAATCCGGATCAGGTGGATGAGTTCACGGAGCGGCTGAGTATCTTCACCTTCGATCACGCCGTACTGACCCACAGCCCCGGCGGCACCCGCGCGCTGGGCAGCGTGTGGCCGCTGACCGGGCGGGACAGCGTGAACACCGCGCAGGAGGTCACGTACGAGCTGCTGGACCACACCGCCGACACCTTCTTCACGGCCGCCGACGCACTGGAAGCCCGCGTGGACGACCTGGAGGAACGCGTGTTCCAGCGGGTGCGGGAGAACCCGGTGCCGCACGTGTTCGAACTCAAGCACCTCGTGTCGCAGGCGCGGCGGCTGGCGACCGATGCGCGTGAGGCGACCGCACTGATGGGCCGCCACGCCAACTGCACCCCAGCCGATCTGGTGCGCTACCGCGACGTGCAGGACTCCTTCACGCGCGCCGCCGGTCGCTTCGACACCCTGCGCGACCTCCTGACCAACCTGCTTGACCTGCACCTGAACCTCCAGAGCCAGCGCATGAACGAGGTCATGCGCACCCTGACCGCCGTGAGCGTGATCTTCCTGCCCCTGACCTTCCTGGCGGGCGTGTGGGGCATGAATTTCGAGTTCATGCCCGAGCTCAGGAGTCCGCACGGGTACGCGCTGGCCTGGGGCACCTTCCTGCTGATCGGCGCGGCCCTGAGCGTGTACTTCAAACGGCGCGGCTGGTGGTGACGAAAGCGCCCCGCCACAGGGGCGGGGCGGGTGGTGCACTCGCCGCGATTCGAACGCGGGGCCTGCCCCTTAGGAGGGGGCCGCTCTATCCAGCTGAGCTACGAGTGCGGGGCTGAGGTCAGGCCCCGCGTGGAACGCAGCGGGCCGCCGGGAGTATAGCAGGGGCCGCTTGCGGCGTTCACACGCGCGCGGATGAGATAATCATGTAAGTCCGGTGTACCTATACTGCCTTGAGGTCCCTCATGACGAACGCTGTGTACACCATGACCGTCCGCGCCCTGGCAGGCGTGGTCTCCGAGCGGGCGGCTGAAACAATGGTGCGGTCGGTGCTGCGCGAGCAGAACCTGCTGCCGGAAACCGTGAGTGCCCAGGACATGCAGCGGCTGCTGTCCGGGCCGCTGCTCTCACGCCTGAGCGCCGTGATGCCCGCCGCCCGCGCCCGTCAGGAACTGCGGACGCTGTCCGGGCAGATGGCGGAACGCTACCCCAAGGCCCCCACCCTGTTCGTCGAGAGCGGGCCGCAGGCCACCTGGGACGACCCCCAGGAGACCGACCTGTGGACCGACCTGGGGCTGGGCGCCGACGATTTCGAGTTCGATGATCCGGAGTACGCGGCGGGCCTGTCGGGCCGCTCGTACGACCTGAACTCCACGCTGGACCAGGACACCCTCATTCAGACGCTGGGGCGCCTCACCGGCGTGCAGGGCGTGATGGTCTGCCGCGCCAGTGGCGAGGTGCTGCGCGTACGCGCCGTGCGCGACGCCAACGGGCTGGCGGGCGTGGTGGCGGCCAGCGCGATGCTGTTCCAGAAGCGGTCGCTGCGGCTGCTCTCGGCCGACCTGGGGGGGCAGACGGTCTGCGTGTGCCCGCTGGGTGAGCACTGCGTGGCGGTCATCGCCAACTCGCAGGCGAACGTGGGCCGACTACTTGTGGAACTCCAGCAGATCCGGGTGGCCGCGTGACGGCGCGCCGCACAGGACTGGCGTGGCTCCTCACCGCTGGCCTGAGCGTCGCGGGCGCGCAGAACCTCTCGGCGTACGGGGCGCTGGCCACCCAGCTCGACGGGGCCGTGCAGGCCCGGGCGCAGTCGGCCGAGGCGGCGCTCAACCGCCTGGACGCCGCGGGGGCGGCCCTCGATCAGCTCGCGCCCACGCTGCGCAACCAGCAGATCGTCAGTGGCCTGCGCGACGCGCTGGACCGCAGCCGGGGCGCCCTGGCCCGCACCCCGGCGGAACTGCAGGCGCAGGTGCTGCTGGCGCGCGGCCTGATGCGCAAGGCGCTGTACGACCAGAGCCTCGCCGCGCTGGGCGGGCAGCCGGCCGACGAGGACGCGCAGCTGCGGGTCCTGGCGCGGGAATTCGGCCTGACGGGCGCGGCCGCGCAGGCCCTCTCGGCGGACGTGAAGGCCGGGCAGCTCGAACGCGCCGCGTGGCGCCTGCAACGCTCGGCGGTGCAGAAGGTCAGCGCGGCCCTGCAGGCCACCCAGGCGCAGCAGACCACCGCGGCCTACGTGAATCTGGCCCGCGCCACCGGCTGGTTCACGGTGGTGCAGGATTCCAGCAGTGCGGGCAGCCTGAAGCTCTCGCAGTTCGGTGACGCGCTGCGGCAGCTCACGGGTGGGGACACCGCGGCGCTGACGACCTCGCTGACGACGCTGCGGCAGGGCGCGCAGGCCTTCTCCCGGGCGCTGGCCACGCCGCCCGCGCCGTCCGGTACGGCGGGCGCGGCCCCCACGCCCAGGCCGGGCCCGGCCACCGACGCGGCCGGATCGGCCAGCGGGCAGACCGGTGCGGAGACCGGGTCGGCCCAGACCGGCGGGGCGAAGACCGGCGCGCAGGAAGCCGCGGGCGCGGCCCCGGTGACCCCGTCGCCCGCCACACCGGCCACGGGCGGCGCGGACGCGGCGTACGCCGCGCTCGGGCGCGCGCTGGGCGCCAGCAGCCACGGCGACCCCCAGACGACCCGCGCGGCACTCCAGGAGGCCGCCACGCAGCTCGGCCGCGCGACGACCCCGCTGCGCGACACCGCCGAGTACGCCGCGCTCCAGCGGGCCCTGGACGCCGCGCAGACCCGCGCGGCCCCGCGTCCCAGCGACGTGCAGGCCCTGATCGGGGGGCTGGCGAACGCCGAGCAGGCCGCGCGCGGCGAGGGAAGCAGCGCCCTGAACCGGGCGGCCCTGGGCACCGCCGGCTGGTTCAGCGGCTGGCTGCGGGCGCTGGTGTTCCTGCTGCTGGGCCTGGGTGCCCTGGCGCCGCTGTACCTGCTGAATCTGGCCTTCGGCGGACGGAACATGTACTGGCGGGCCATCACGGCCGGGCTGGTGCTGCTGCTGCTCCCCCTGTTCCTGGAAGGAATCTTCGGCTTCCTGGGCGCGCTGGGAGACACGCTGGGCGGCGGCGCCCTGGCGGCCCTGAGCAACGTCACGCTCTCCCAGGGGGCGTACGCCCTGCCGATCTGGGCACTGGTGGCCCTGGCGGCCCTGGGCCTGCTCACGTACGGGTTCCGCGGACTGTGCGTGCAGTTCGGCTTGATGGGTGATCAGGGCGGCGCAGCCCAGGCCACCGTGCACCACACTGCGATCGATTGGGATGAGGACGTCTGATGGCGAGTCTGCACCGTTTACCCGTTCAGATGCTGGGCGATCTGGTATCGCCCCGCGCCCTGGAACGCATTCTTCAGGAGGCGGCGCAGTCGCGCGGCTCCACCCTCGAACTGCTGGACATCGCCACGCTGGAGGACATCCTGAAAAGGGAGGTCTTCAAGCGGCTGCAGCTCAGCGTGCCCGCCCCGCTGGCCAAGAAACGCGTGTCCGAGGTGCTGGCTGAGCTGCTCAAGGCCACCCAGGAGCGCCTGCTGCCGGCCCAGGGCAGCCAGCTGCCGGCGCTGGAGGAGGCCGCGCGGCGCTTCTCGCTGTACTTCGACTGGCCGGAAACGCAGCGCCTGCGTGGCGTGCTGACCGTCGCCCGCCAGGAGGAGAAAGACGGCCGGGACATCGAGGATCTGGTCCGCGAGGCCCAGAACCTGATCGACGCGATGGACCGCCGACTGCAGGAGGGCCTGATCGAACAGGGCCAGGACCTGGCCGAACTCAAGGCCGCCTTCGAGCGCGTGCAGGGCATGGGCGGCAAGGACGTCCGGCGTCTGGACACCCTGATCGGTCAGATCGACGAGGCGCAGAAGCAGGGCACGCTGCTGCCCGGCGAGGTCGAGCGCGCCCGCACCATCACCTTCAACCTCCGCAAGCTGCTCGAATCGTCGGTGGTGCAGTCGGTCACGCCCGATCAGGCGGTCATTCCGACGTCCGCGACGATCCTGGACCCGCAGGCGCAGGCGCGCGTGCTGGCGCTGGAGCAGGAACACGCCGCGCAGCAGCTGAGCCTCGCCGAGCGCGAGTTCGCGCCGCTGCTCCAGGGCCGCCCCGACCTGCGCGAGGCGTACGACCGCCTGCGTGCCCTGCAGGGCGGGGGGCAGCTCACGGCCGATCTGGTCGAGGGCTGGCGCTCGGACCTGAAGGTGGAGCGCGAGCGGACCCTCAGCGAGCAGCGCGCCCAGCTGGCCCGCCTGGAGGGCGCGCTGGTGCAGGCCACCGCCACCGCCGACATGCGCATCGCGCTGGACTCCGCGCGGCACCTGCTCGACAGCGGCAGTCTCGCCACCGACGAGCTCCAGGAACTGATGGACATGCAGGCGGCGCTCGCCTCCGGCGTGAACGCCAGCGCGCAGCTCGAAACGCAGCGTGAACTGCTGGAGATCGAGCGCTCGGCGCGCAACGTGGCCGGCGCCAGCGAGGAACTCGCCCCGCTGCTGGCCCAGGCCCGCGCGGGCCTGGGGCAGGGCCAGCCGGTGAACGTCACGGAGCTGTGGACCCTGCTGGAACGCCGCATGGGCGCCGCCGCGCAGGAACGCGCGGACTTCGACACCCGCGCCGACCGCGTGATCCGCGAGTACGACATGGTGCGCCAGCTGGCCGGCGAGACCACGCAGCGCCTGGGCCGCCTGGCCGACACGCTGCGCGCCCAGCGCCGCCTGGGCCGCATGAGCGCGCAGGCCCGCGAACGCTACGAGCAGACCCTGCACGACGCCGAGGCGCTCCTCGCCGAGGCGCACGCCGAGTACCGCGCCGCGCAGGAGGTCACCTCCACCTTCGGTCAGGACGCCCTGAGCGGCCTGCTGGACGTGTTCGACTTCCAGGAGAGCACCATCCTGGACCCCGATCCGGGCGTGCCGCCCGCCGCGGCCCCGGCGTCCTCCGGCTTCAGCGCGGCAGTCCCTGCCGCCGCACCGGCCGCGAGCGCCGCGTCCCTGTTCGACACGCTGCTGTCTGGCGCGTCCGTCACGCCCTCACCCGTCCCGGCGACACCGGCACCGGCGGCGGCTGCACCGGCGGCGGCTGCGCCCTTCTCCTTCAGTTCGGCTGCGGCCCCCACCGAACCGGCAGAGACGTGGCTGTTCGTGCAGGGACAGATCCAGCACGGCGCGCACACCCTCGCCGCGCAGGGCATGGGCACGCTGCTGCACCAGGCCAGCGCCCTGGGCCTGCAACGCCTGGACATGGGGGACAGCACGCACGTCTGGTCGGCGCGCAGCACCACGCCCGGCGAGTGGCGCCTGGGGCGCGCCCTGAACTGGACGGATCTGGACGAGCAGGTCGGCCCCTGGCTGGATACCGGCCAGAGCTGAGCCGCCCCCGCTTCCTGGCCTTCACTCGACGTGAAGGCCAGTCTTCATGAGCGGGGCCGCGCGTCCCCGCGCCCACTGTCAGAATGGGGGCATGTGGACTCTGGTGCTGAATTGCGGGTCGAGCAGCGTGAAGTTCGCGCTGCTGGACGTGCAGGGTGGGCAGGTGCGGCTGTCGGGGCTGGCGGAGCGGCTGGGGTCGGCGGGCGCGTCGGCGCGCGTGGAGGTGGACGGCGCGCGGCGCGCGGTGGATCTGGCAGGCGGAAGTTACGCCGAGGCCTTCGCGGTAATCGCGGGCGCGCTGGACGAGCTGGGGGTGCGCGCCCAGGTGGGCGCGGTGGGGCACCGGGTGGTGCACGGCGGGGAGCGCTTCAGTGCGCCGGCACTGATCACGCCGGAGGTGCTCGCGGGCATCCGGGCGTGCGTGCCGCTGGCGCCGCTGCACAACCCGGCGAACATCGCGGGGATCGAGGCGGCGCAGGCGGCGTTCCCGGAGGCGGCGCACGTGGCGGTGTTCGACACGGCGTTCCATCAGAGCATGCCGGAGGTCGCATTCCGGTACGCGGTGCCGGGGGACTGGTACCGGCAGCATGGGGTGCGGCGCTACGGGTTTCACGGGACGAGTCACGCCTTCGTGGCGGCGCGCGCCGCCGACGCGCTGGGGCGGCCGCTGTCGGAGCTGAATCTGGTGACGGCGCACCTGGGCAACGGGTGCAGCGTGTGCGCGGTGCAGGGGGGGCGCAGCGTGGATACCAGCATGGGCCTGACGCCGCTGGAGGGGCTGGTCATGGGCACCCGCAGCGGCGACGTGGACCCTGGGCTGCATGATTACATCGCGCGGCAGGCGGGCCTGAGCCTGTCGGAGGTGACGGCCGCGCTGAACCGCGAGAGCGGCCTGCTGGGCCTGTCGGGGCTGAGCAACGACATGCGCGAGCTGGAGGAAGCCGCCGGGCGTGGGCATCCGGGGGCGCGGCTGGCGCTGGACGTGTTCGTGCACCGCCTCGCCAAGCAGATGGCGGGGATGGCGGCGGCGATGGGCCGGGTGGACGGGCTGGTGTTCACGGGCGGCATCGGGGAGAACAGCGCCTTCGTGCGCGGCGCGGTGCTCTCAAAGCTGGCGGTGCTGGGGGCGCAAGTGGACGAGGCGGCCAACGCGGCGGCGGTGCGTGGGCAGTCGGGCGTGATCAGCGCGCCGGGCGCCCTGGCGGCGCTGGTCGTGAACACGAACGAGGAACTCATGATCGCGCAGCAGACCCAGGCGTTGCTGGCCGAGCAGCAGGGAGTCCAGGCATGAAGACCCTCTTCGTCGCCCCGACCCGCAACGGCGTGGGCCTGAGCAGCACCGCGCTGGGCCTCACCCGGGCGCTGGAACGGCAGGGCCTGAAGGTCGCGTTCCTGAAACCCATCGCGCAGACGCACGAGCTGAGCACCGACGACAGCGTGCACTTCGCGCGGGCGCTGGCGCACCTGAGCGTCCCCGACCCCATCCCGCTGGCGCTGGCCGAGGAGCAGCTCAGCCACGGCGGCGAGGAGGACCTGATGGAGAGCGTCGTGGCGCTCGCGCAGGAGGTCACGCAGGGCGGCGCGGACGTCCTGATCGCCGAGGGGCTGGCGCTGAACGAACGGAACACCTACGCCGGGGCGCTGAACGCCAGCCTCGCGCGGAACCTCCAGGCGGACACCGTCCTGGTGTCCAGTCTGGCGGGCGTCACGCCGGGCGAACTGGCCGACGAGCTGGAGATCGCCGCGCAGGCGTACCGGCGCAGCGACGGCTCGGGCCTTAGCGGGTACGTGCTGAACTTCGCCCCGCCGGGCCTGGACTACGGCACGCTGATGGCCGAACTGCGCTCGCGCAGCCGCGTGCTCGCCAGCGGGGAACTGCCGCTTCTGGGCGTGGTGTCGCAGTCGGCGGGCCTGAACGCGCCGCGCACGCTGGACATCGCGCGGCACCTGCGCGCCGACGTGGTGAACGAGGGCGAGGCCGCCGTGCGCCGCGTGACGAGCACCGTCGTGACGGCCCGGACCGTGCCGCGCATGGCGCACCTGTTCGTGCCGGGCGCGCTGGTCGTCACGCCCGGCGACCGCGAGGACGTCATCATGGCGGCCGCGCTGTCGCACCTCAGCGGCGTGCCGCTGGCGGGGCTGATGTTCACGTCCGGCAGCGGCCCCGAGGAGAGCATCGAGCGGCTGTGCCGCGCCGCGCTGGGCAGCACCCTGCCCGTGCTGCGGGTGAACACGAACTCCTTCGAGACCGCCTCGCGCCTCTCGCGGCTGGACGCGCGCGTACCGCACGACGACCCGCAGCGGATGGACCGCATGCTGGACTTCATCGCCGACCGCCTGGACACCGTGCCGCTCGGCACGCGCCTGCGCGCCCCGCTGGACGGCGAGCGCCGCCTGCCGCCCAGCGCGTTCCGCTACGAGCTGATCCAGAAGGCCCGCGCGGCCGCCAAACGCATCGTGCTGCCCGAGGGGGACGAGCCGCGCACCGTGAAGGCTGCGATCCGCTGCGTCGAGAAGGGCATCGCGCGCCCCGTGCTGCTCGCCAGGCCCGAGCGGGTGCGGCAGGTCGCCGAGGGGCAGGGCCTCACGCTGCCCGAGGGGCTGGAAGTCCTCGATCCGGACACCATCCGCGCGCTGTACGTCGCGCCGATGGTCGAGCTGCGCAGGAGTAAGGGCCTGACCGCCCCGCAGGCCGAGGCGCAGCTGGAGGACACCGTCGTGCTGGGCACCATGATGCTCGCGCTGGGCGAGGTGGACGGCCTCGTGTCGGGCGCCATCCACACGACCGCGAACACCGTGCGGCCCGCGCTGCAGCTCATCAAGACCGCGCCCGGCTCGAAACTGGTCAGTTCCGTGTTCTTCATGCTGATGCCCGAACAGGTGCTCGTGTACGGCGACGCCGCCATCAACCCCAACCCGAACGCCGAGGAACTCGCCGACATCGCCATCCAGAGTGCCGACAGCGCCCGCGCGTTCGGCATCACCCCCAGGGTCGCCATGCTGTCCTACTCCACCGGGGAGTCCGGCAGCGGCGAGGACGTCGAGAAGGTCAAGGCCGCCACCGCCCTGGTGCGCGAACGCCGCCCGGACCTGCTGGTCGACGGCCCCATGCAGTACGACGCCGCCAGCGTCCTCTCGGTCGGGCAGCAGAAAGCCCCCGGCAGTCCCGTCGCGGGCCGCGCCACCGTGTTCATCTTCCCCGACCTGAACACCGGCAACACCACCTACAAGGCCGTGCAGCGCGCTGCCGGGGTGGTCGCCGTGGGGCCCATGCTCCAGGGCCTGCGCAAACCCGTCAACGACCTCTCCCGCGGCGCGCTCGTGGACGACATCGTGTACACCATCGCCCTGACCGCCATCCAGGCCACGCAGGTGGAAGCCACCCCCTCGCCTTGACGGGGTCGCTCACTCGCCGACGCTCTACCCGCCCCCGGGCTGATCAGGCTGGGGGGCGACCGTGGTGAGCCCTGCACCGGCGCGGCATCAGCGGGCCTCGCTGCTCCTCGCGCCCGGTGGGCTGCCTGGGTACGTGCTGGACGGCGTGCCGTATGGCCTGCCCCGCTCTCGTGACGTGGCGGCGCTGGCCGCGCGGCATGCCGGGGCGCTGGGGTTCCTGGAGTGGCATGACGTCGACGATTCAGCCGCCCGGGCTGTGCAGGCGGGCCGTGCGGTGCGGGCGGCGCTGGTGGCCCGCGCGCTGACCGATCTGGCCGCCGGGGTGCAGCCCGACGCGCATGGGCTGGCGGCACTGCGTGCCGATCTGCCGGGGGCGGGGGTGGTGCGCGTCCGAACAGACGGCAGCGCCGACAAGACCGACGGGCACCTGAGCCTGGGGTACCTGCTGGGTGACCGCCCGTACGCGCTGAACCTGCCGGGCGCGGCGGGGCACGAGGGACTGGCGGAACGCGAGGCCATCCGGGTGGCGCTCTCGCACGCGCGGGCGCTGGGCTTCACGGGGTTTCACGTGCAGAGTGACCACAAGTTCCACGTGCGGCGGTACGGCGAGGACCTGATCCACCGGGGCCGCCGCAAGTCCGATTCGCTGGAACGGCTGGACGCGCTGGTGGACGATCTGGGGGGCGCGGTGACGTTCGAGTACGTGGGCACGCTGGATACCGACGCGCCGCACCGCATGGCGCTGCATGCGCGGGCCCTCTGGCGGCTGGACGGCGGGGTGCCGCTGTCGCGCGCGCAGGGGGTGGCGCTGCGCCGCGTGCACTTCGCGCTGAAGGCGGGCGGATCGGTGCTGTACTGATCCCGACTGGCAGAGGGGCGCGTGATCTGCACGCACGCGCCCCTCTCCGCTGTCCGGTTACCGCCGGGCGCTGAGCCAGAGCAGCAGGCTGCCGGCGAGGACGGCGACGAGGTCGGGGGCGTACGCGGCGACCGCGCCGGGCAGGGCGCCCTTCTCGCCCATGACGTTGAAGACGCTGTACGTGGCGTAGTACGCGAAGGTCAGCATGAGCGCCCAGACGAAGCCGACGTTGCGGCCACTGCGGAAGCTGAACACGGCGAGGCTGACCCCGAAGAACGCCAGGGCCAGCGCGGCGAGGGGCGCAGCGAATTTCTGGTGCAGCGCGGTGAACTCGGCGGGCGCCTGGATGCCCTGCGCGCGGTAGGTGCTCAGGCGCGCCCACAGGACGGGCAGGGGATCGTTGACGGGCCGGACCTGCGCGGCGCTGCTGAGGTCCGTGCCGGTGTCCTGGAGGGGCAGGGTGCCGGTCTCGAAGCTGAGGATGGTGACGGGCCGGGCGTCCTGGTACGTGACGCGCTGCCCGCCTTTCAGGGTGAGGGTGGCGCTGCCGGGGATGAGGCGGCCCTGGCGGGCGGTGATGACCTCGCGGGGGGGCAGGCCGTCTTGCATGGTGACGATGCGCAGGTCGCGCAGTTCCCCGCCGGGGAGGATCTGCCCGATGCTGATGGCGCGGCCCAGCGCGTCGCGCAGGACGACGTTCTGCTCGCCGAGGCCCAGGACGCGGGGGTTGGCGAGCACGATCTGCTGCTGCACTTCCCTGATCTGGGTCTGCGCGCGGGGGACGAGGCCCTCGCCGAGCGCGAAGGCGAGGGCGGTGACGACCGCCCCGAGGATCAGCACGGGCCGGTAGAGGCGCGTGGCGGGAATCCCGGCGGCCAGGGCGCTCTTGATCTCGCTGTCGGCCGCGAGACGCGACAGGCCCAGCAGCACGGCGAACATCAGCGCGATGGGCAGGGCGCGGGCGGTGGCTTCCGGGACGTACAGCGCCAGGAGCCGCGCGACGAGCAGCGGGGGCGCGCCCTTGGCGAGCAGCGGCGCCAGGATCTTTTCCAGGCTGGCGACGACCAGCAGGGCGATCACGGCGGCCAGCGCGCCGAACAGCAGCGGCGCGATCTCGGACAGCACGTAGCGTTCGAAGGTCTTCAGGCGGGGCGCCGGGCGCGGGGTCGTGGGTTGAGCGAGGGAGCGGGTCACCGGAGCCTCCAGGCGAGCGCGGCCGCCAGGATCAGGAACACGAGGTTGGGGGTCCAGGCGGCCAGATCGGGCTGCACCGCCCCGGCGCGGGCCAGGCCGGGCATGGTCGTCCACACGGCGTAGAAGCCCACCAGGAACACCAGGACCGCGCCGAACGCGGCGGCGCGGTTACGCAGCAGCAGGCCCAGCGCCCCGGCCGCCAGCGCGAACACGATGGGCGTGACGGGGTCGGCGGTGCGCTGCGCGACGGTGAAGGTGGCCTCGCGGCGGTCGGTGTCGGGCAGGCCGGGGTCGGCGGCGCGCGCCTTCAGGACGGTCGTGGTCGCCTGCTCCACCTCGACGATGGCGGGGCGCAGCCGGTCGGTCTGCGGCACAGTGACCGGTCCGGTCAGGGCGCGCGGGGCCTGGCCGGGCCGGGTCTCCCAGGGGTTCAGGAGCGTCCAGGTGCGCCGCTGGGTGTTCCAGGTGCCGGTGCTGGCGGTCAGGGTGGTCTGCCCGCGCTGCACCATGACGCCCTGGAGCTGGGCCTCGGCGCTGCCCCTGGGCGTGACGACCTTGCCGGCGTAGTACAGCGCGCCGGGGGGGGCGTAGGTGTATCGCAGCTGTTCGGGGGGCGGGGGGGTCATGTTGTAGATGCCGTACCAGGTGTTCCACCAGCGGGCCATGCCCTGCGGCGCGAACTGGTTGGCGTTGCCGTACGTGAAGGCCGCGACGAGCAGGAAGGGCAGCGCGATGGGCCACACCAGCCGCAGCGGCGGGACGCCCCCGGCGCTGATGGCCTTGAGTTCGTTGTCGCTCTGCATGCGCGAGAGCGCCAAGAGGATCGCGAACGGAACGGCCAGCACGAGGCTGCGGTTCAGGAAGCTGGGCGCGAGGCTCAGGAAGGCTCCGGCGGCGGTGCTCAGGGCGGGTTTGTACGTGATGAGGTTGGCGACGGTGCTGCTCAGGGCGTCCGTGAGTTGCAGCGCGAGGAACAGCGCGACGCCCGCCGCGTACCAGCGCGTGACCTCGGCCAGAACGAGGCGGATCAGGAGTGACGGCACGTGCCGGATTCTAGCGGCCCAGCATGAGGGCGGCGGGGGACTGGCGTGCCCACCCGCCGCCCCCGGATGAAATCAGCCTGCCTGGGGGGGCTGCGCGCCGTGCCAGCCCTGCCGCTCATGCCGCGCGAGGTGCTCGTGCACCCGGAGGATGGCGGCGTTGCCGTGCGCGCCGCGGTCCTGGATGGCGCGGGCGGTGGCGGCGTCGAGGTACGCGAGGCGCAGCAGTTCGGTGCTGCTCAGGCCGTCGCGGGTGTGTTTCACGCCGCGTTCGCGGCGGATGGTGGCGCTGTCGGTGCCCAGGACGCTGCGGTTGCTGATGCTGCCCAGCTGCCCGTAGACGTTCCCGGCGCCGCCATGCCGCGCGACGGTGCTCATGAGTTCGCGGCGGGCGTGGGTGCTGTCCAGGCGCGCGGCCAGCCAGCGCCGCGCTTCGGGGTCGGGGTTGCGTTCGGCGATGCTGGCGGCGAGGCGCACGTCGCCCTGCAGCGCGCCGGTCAGCAGGTCCTGGGCGCGCTTGCGCCAGCGGCGGGCCTGGGTGGTGTCCAGCGCGAAGCACAGCGCGGTGAACGCGGGGACGCTCAGGGCGCCTTCCGGGCCGGCGCCGAAGTCGGCGGTGTCGGTGGTCAGGTCGTGGGCGGCGAGGGTGGCCGTGTGCGCGTCCTCGGAGACGCCCAGCTGCGTCAGGGCCGCCGCCGCGTGGAGGAGGCCGTCCGCGCTGACAGGCAGCCGGACGGTGCCGAAATCGAGGGTCAGGGGCACGTTCTTCACAAGAAAAGTATAGCATAAATTATGCTAAAAGCATAATGACCGGCGGGTGATCAGGCCCATCGCCGGGACTGATCCTGCGGGCTCCATCACCCTCCGGGAGCAGGAATTCTGCCTAATACCGGTCCGGTACACCCCTCAGCCCACCACCCCCGCTACACTGAGCGGCACGCACAACCCGAACCCCGCTTCCCGACCCCGGAGGTTTCACCCATGACGGATGCCCATCGCCCTGACCGCTGGTCTGTTCCCGAGTCCGTGCTGCGCCGCCTGAACAGCGACCCCGAGGGCGACATCGAGGCCGCCCGCCGCGACCCGGACGCGTTCTGGCTGGCGCAGGCCCGCGCCTTCGAGTGGACGAAGGCGCCCACGACGGGGCTGACCTGGGACCGCCCGCACATGCAGTGGTTCGCGGACGGAGAGACAAACATCACCCTCAGCGCGCTGGACCGCCACGCGCGGGGTGAGGCGAGGACCCGCGCGGCGCTGATCTGGTTCTCGGAGACCGAGGAGGCGCAGGTCATCACGTACGGCATGCTGCACGAACGGGTCGAGCGGGCCGCCGCCGGGCTGCGCGCGCTGGGCGTGAATACGGGCGACCGCGTGGTGATCTACATGCCCCTGACGCCCGAGGGCGTGATCGCCATGCTGGCCTGCGCCCGTCTGGGCGCGGTGCACTCGGTCGTATACGCGGGCCTGGGGGTGGGTGCGCTGCGCGACCGTATCACGGATGCCGGGGCGCGCGTGGTCATCACGGCCGATGTCGGGTACCGGCGCGGGAAACTCGTGGACCTGTACGCCATCGCCTCCGAGGCCATCGCGGATCTGGGCGGCGTGGAGCACCTCGTGCTGTGGGAACGCATCAAGACCTACCAGCGCGAACACGACGCCCGCACCGTCCCCTGGGAGAGCCTCTTCACGCACGGCCGCGCCGGGGCGGTGCCCGTGAACGCCGAGCACCCCCTGTACGTGCTGTACACGTCCGGCAGCACCGGGAAACCCAAGGGCGTCATTCACACGCACGGCGGGTACATGGTCGCCAGCACCTACCACCTCGGGCAGCTGTTCGACGTGCGGGCGGGCGACGTGTTCTTCTGCACCAGCGACATCGGCTGGATCGTGGGCCACAGCTACATCGTGTACTCGCCGCTGGCCGCCGGGGCGACCGTCCTCTTCCGCGAGGGCGCCCCGGACTTCCCGGATCCTGGCGTGTTCTGGCGCACCGTCGAACGCTACGGCGTGAACGTGCTGTTCACCGCGCCCACCGCGCTGCGCCTGTTCATGAAGCTCGGCCCGGACGTGCTGAAAGGGCACGACCTGAGCAGCCTGCGCGTGATCGCCTGCGCGGGCGAGGCCCTGAACCCGGGGGCGTGGCGCTGGGCGCAGGAGCACCTCGCCGGGGGGCTGGAGGAGGGGGCGCACGCCGTCGTCATCGACCACTGGTGGCAGACGGAACTGGGCGCGCCCATCCTGGGGACCCACCCGCGCTGGCCCGCCCGGCCCGGCTTCGTGGGCCGCCCCCTGGCGGGCGTGGACGCCGACGTGGTCGACGAGCAGGGCCGCAGCCTCCCGGACGGCGTGCAGGGGCACCTCGTGCTGCGCCGCCCCACGCCCGGCATGATGCGCGGCATTCACGGCAACCCCGAGAAGTACGCGCAGGTCTGGACCGAGAACCCCGCCGGGTACCTGTCCGGCGACCTGGCCGTGCGCGACGAGCACGGGTACATCAGCATCCTGGGCCGCGCGGACGACGTGCTGAACGTCGCCGGGTACCGCATCGGCAGCGCCGACGTGGAAGACGCCCTGGTCGCCCACCCCGCCGTCGCAGAGGCCGCCGTGATCGGCGTGCCCGACGACCTGAAAGGCGAGAGCATCGTCGCGCACGTGATCCTGCGCCAGGGCTTCGAGGATCAGGTGGGCCAGGGCCTGCGCGCCAGCATCAGCGAACACGTCCGGCGCGAACTGGGCCCGATCGCCACGCCCGGCGAGATCCGCGTGGTGACTGCGCTGCCCAAGACCCGCAGTGGGAAGATCATGCGCCGCGTCCTGCGCGCACAGGCGCTCGGGCAGGATCCCGGCGACCTCACTACCCTGGAAGGCTGACCGGCCACAGGCAATAAAAAAGCCGCCTCGTGGGCGGTGATGTCCAAAACTATAGCGCGGTATGCAGGGGTGGTCAAGGGTATCCACTCGGAACCGCCCCTGCCCCGGTTCAGGTGCGCGGCCCGTCGAGGCGCAGGATCTCCAGCCAGTTCCCGGCGACCAGCCACGGCAGGAACGCGACAAGCACCCCGACGATGTTCACGATGGTGAGGAGAAGCAGGCTGGTGAGGCTACGGGAATCGGAGCTGAACAGCACGGGGGCGAACTGGATCAGCAGGAACGGCAGCACGCCGCCCAGCACCACGGCGGCCAGGACGCCCCGCGCGGCCCGCCAGCCAGTGTCACGGCGGCCCAGCCACACGCCGTACAGGAAGATCAGGCCTGCCGCGAGAATGCCACTGCTGACCGCCAGACTGCCCAGACTCAGGGTGGTATTCATACCTGCACGCTACGCGCCCCGAATCGCCTCAGGTGCCTCACTTGCCGCAGGCCAATCGAGATCAAAACGAAAAATCCGCCCTTCTCGGACGGTGATAGAAGTAGGATAACGCAGTATGCGGCCTGTGTCAACTCATGCGTATAGGCCTGAAAAATGCGTGCAGCACGACCTCTGCCAATCCGCTGTCCAGCGGTATGCAGCCTCATCTCCCCTCTCCCGGCTGGAACCGTTCCTTGCGCACGGACGCGCACACGGCCCCATGCGGTAGACTCGCCTGTCGCAGGCCCCCTCACCGTGAGGCGCAGGCCGTTTCGGCGGAACCCCCCAGACGCCCGGGGTGGAACCGACACCGTACAAGGAGCGTCACCATGCACCCAGACTGCACTCCTCCGGCCCGAGCCTGCCGGCCGTGCCTCCGGACTTCCGTCCGGGCGCAATAACTCCCACTCGCTTCGCTCGTCGCCCAGACGGGCGCGGAGGACACCATGCATAAAGTCGCCATCGTCGGCCGACCCAACGTCGGCAAGTCCAGCCTGTTCAACCGCCTCATCGGCCGCCGCGAGGCCGTCGTCGCCGACTTCCCCGGCGTGACCCGCGACGCGAAAGAAGGCCTGATGCTGTACCACAACCACCGCATCACCCTGATCGACACCGGGGGCCTCTGGAGCGGGGACGAGTGGGAAGACGCCATCCGCCAGAAGGCCGAGTGGGCCATGGAAGGCGCGCAGGCCATCATCTTCGTCCTCGACCCCCGCGAGGGCCTGTCCGCTGCCGACTACGAGGTTACCGACTGGCTGCGCCGCCTGAACAAGCCCGTGATCATCGCCGCGAACAAGATCGACAGCCCCAAGCACGAGGTCTACATGGCCGAGCTGTGGGGCCTGGGCTTCGGCGAACCCGTCGCCATCAGCGCCGAGCACGCCCGTGGCCTTGACGACCTCATGGACCGCGTCCTGACGCACATGCCCGAGGACACCGAGGACGTCCCGGAAGTCGCGCCCATCCGCATCAGCCTGATCGGCCGCCCCAACGTCGGCAAGAGTAGCCTCCTGAACGCCATCACCCAGACCGACCGCGCCATCGTCGCCGACCAGCCCGGCACCACCCGCGACAGCCTGGACGTCGAATGGGACTACGGCGGGCAGCGCTTCGTGCTCGTGGACACCGCCGGGATCCGCAAGAAACCCGACACCGCCATCGAGGACTACGCCATCCAGCGCTCCCAGGCCGCCATCGAACGCAGCGACCTGATCTGGCTGGTGCTGAACGCCGGGGAACTCGGCGATCACGAACTGAAACTCGCGAACCTCGCGTACGACAGCGGCAAACCCGTCATCGTCGTCGTGAACAAGTGGGACCTCGTGCCCGACGAGGACCTCAAACGCGTCGAGAAGGAACTCAACCAGAAACTCAACCACATCTCCTACGCGCCGCGCGTGTACACCAGCGCCATCAACGAGTACGGCATTCACGACATGCTCGCCGAGGCCATGAAACTCCACGAGAAATGGCAGAGCCGCATCCCCACCAGCGAACTCAACCGCTGGCTGGAAGTCTGGCAGATGCGTCAGGCCGTCCCGAACTTCCACGGGAAGAAACTCAAGATGTACTTCATGACCCAGGTGGAAACCGCGCCCCCGACGTTTGCGATCTTCTGCAACCGCGCCGACTTCGTCACCCGCGCGTACGAAGGCTTCCTGCAAAACCGCATCCGCGAGGACCTGCAACTCGCCGGGATTCCCGTCCGCCTGAAATGGAAGGAAAAAGGCCCCTACAAGAAAGGCAAGAAGGGCGAAACCGACGAGGAGTGACCCCAGGAGAACAAGCCCCCGCCACGCGCGGGGGTTTCTGCTGACCTGCGGTGTCAGCCACACAGGGCAGGCGGTAGGCTCGGCGGGTGCGTTCCGTGTCCTCCTGGCTGCGGCTGGCCTGCGTCCTGTGTCTCGCGGGCGCGGCCCTCAACCACGCGGCGGACGTGTGGCGCGGCGGCTGGCTGCCGTACGGTACGGGTACGCGCCACTGTGGCTGAACACCTTCTGGACGTCCCTGACCCTCCTTGACCCATTGGCCGCCGCGATGCTGTGGCGACGATCCTCCGGTGGCGTGTGGCTGCCGCTGGGCATCATGCTGACCGACGTGACCGTGAATCTGAAGTTCAGCCTGCATCTGGGCAGCACGATCGAGGATTCGGCGGCGCTTCTGGCCCAGATCCTGTTTCTGGGGTTCGTGCTGGGAGCCGCGCCCACGCTGCTGCGCGACCGGACGTGACGGGTGCTCAGACCGGGTTCGGGCCCAGGAAGCTGTTGAGGTTGCGAGACAGGGCGCGGGGGTCCGCGCTGGGGTCGGTGAAGGTCAAGACGGCCAGCGTGCAGGGCTCGCCGCTGTCGCTGTGACCTTCCGCGAACGCGTGGGTCAGCACGTCACTCAGGGCGCGGGCCAGCCGCGCGTAGCGTTCCGGGGTGAGGCGCAGCGTCAGGTGGTCGAGGTGTGCGGGGAAGGGCGCCCCCAGCGGTTCCGTGATCTCCTCCAGTGGCTCGGCAGGATGCTCTTCGTTCCCGAAACTGCACACGTCTTCCTCGCCGTTGCGCATGAACGCCCAGCAGCGCTCGTACGCCGCCAGGAACCGGTCCGTGAGGTCACGCAGGTCGCCCCGCCCGTTGCCGTCCGGGTCCTGCGGCGGCAGCAGGTCGCTGGGCACGCGGAAGGTGCGGGCGCGCAGTTGGTAGTACACGCGTCCGGCTTCGCGCCGCTGCTCGAACAGCAGGCCCAGGCCCGCCAGTCGCCGCGCGTGGTGATGCGCGAGATTTGCGGGCATCCCGGCGCGGGCCGCCACGTCGCTGGGCGAGGCGGGACTCAGGAACAGGCCGAGCAGGTGGGTGTCCTGCCGCAGGGCGCGGGCGGCGGGTTCGTCGGTGACGCGCAGGCTCTCCAGCTGGGCGGGGGTCGGGTCAGGCATGGGCGCAGCATGCCCCGAGAGGCTTTCAGTGCGCGACGGGCCCGGCTGAAACGAGGCGTTCCAGTGTGTCCAGCAGGTTCGGGGGCGGGGTGGTGTGGACGTGTCGGACGTTCCACAGACCGCTGCGGGCAATTTCGGGTGTGGAGGCGTGACGACCCAGCCAGTCGCCGGAGGCCGGCTCGCCGTGCTGACTGAGCAGGCCAATGACGCCACGTTCGATCAGAGCGCGTTCGCTGTCCGGGCCGGGCGGGTCGGGGATGGGCAGCAGGAGCACCTGCATGGCCCCGACCCGGCGGCTGACTTCCTCTTCCAGCGGGCGTTCGTGAGCGCGGCCTTCGGGAGTGCCGCGTGGGCTGCCCCAGCTGGGGACCGAGAAGTCCCCCCGGGCGATCAGGGCCTCGCCCACGTGGCGGCGCAGGATGGACGCGCGGTGGTTACCGCTGCCTGCGCGGCTGCCCCGGTGCTGCGCGAGCCGCGTCCAGAGGCTGGCGCGTGAGCCCCGGCTGACGGCGTGCGTGCCGATCCGCACGACGCGCGGTCCGCTGCCCGTGATGGTGCGGTCCTCGCCGGATTCGTACATGAAATACACGCCGCGCGGCGGGCAGTCCTCGCGCCGCAGGTCACTCAGCACCCGCAGCCCGCCCTGGCGCCGGGCAAGATCGTCCAGAAGGGCGTAGACACCCAGTACATCGGTGGCCTGGGCAGAAAGAGCATCAAGTGAAGAGGGACACTGCATCGCTACAGTGTCCCTCTTCGTTTCTGGTGGAGCTGAGGGGATTCGAACCCCTGACCTTCTGAATGCCATTCAGACGCGCTCCCAACTGCGCCACAGCCCCTGATGCCTCAGGGCTCAGGGAATGTATCACTCCGTGCGGCGCGTGTCCAGTGGGGGCGTGTGTGGGGCCGGTCCTGCGCGGTGGGGGCTGTCCGCGCTACGCTGTGGGGATGTCGGACGCACTGCTTACGCTGGAAATCGAGAAACTTGTAGCCGGGGGGCTGGGGCTGGCCCGGGACGAGTCCGGCGTGGTGCTGGTCCGGGGGGCGCTGCCGGGCGAGCAGGTCACGGCGCGGGTGCGCAGCGGGAAGGGCGTGCGCCAGGGCGTGACGGTGGAGGTGCTGCGCCGCAGCCCGGACCGCGTGGACGGCCCGGACCTGCCCACGGCGGATCTGGCGCACGCGAGTTACGAGGCGCAGCTGGGCTTCAAGCGGGCGTTCGTGGAGGAGGCCCTGAGCCGCATCGCGAAGGTGCGGCATGGGGTGGCGGCGACGGTGCCCAGCCCGCAGGAGTGGGGCTACCGGAACACCGCGCAGTACCTCGTGACCCCGCAGGGCCTCGCGTACCGCGAGCGGCGCGGCAGTGATCCGCTGGTGGTGCGCGCAGACCCGCTGGTGATGCCGGAGATTCAGGCGGTGCTGGACCGCATCGATCCCGAGCGGCTGGACCCGGCGACCGAGGTGGCGTTCCGTGCGAGTCGCCTGACCGGGGAGGTCGTGGCGGCCGTGATCGGTGCGGGGGAACCGAAGGCGTTCCTGCGGGCCAGTGATCACCTGATGGAGGCCGGGGTGGTGGGCGTGAGTCTGGCGCAGCCGGCGGGTCGGCGGTTCAGTGCGGGCGTGCGGTTGATCGCGGGTGAGGGGGAGATCACCGAGCAGTTCGGGGAGGTGCAGGTGCGGGTGTCCGCGACGGGCTTCGCGCAGGTGAACCCGGAGGCGGCGGGTCTCGCATACCGCCGGGCGACGCAGCTGGCCGGTGAGGGCGAGCACGCGGTGGACCTGTACGGGGGCGCGGGGGCGATTGGTCGTCACCTCGCCAAGCACTTCCGGCGGGTGACGGTGCTGGACTCGTCCGCCGAGGCGCTGGCGCGCGGGCGGCAGGACGTGGCGAACACCGGTGAGGGGAACGTGACGTTCCGCAACGGGGACGCGGCGCGCTTCAGCGAGCTGGGCACGGACGTGATCGTGGTGGACCCGCCGCGCGCGGGGCTGGAGGAGGCGGCGCGGGATCACATTCACGCGAGCACCGCCGACCGGCTGGTGTACGTGTCGTGCGACCCGGCGACCTGGGCGCGGGACGTCGGCGATCTGGTGCGGCGCGGCTGGAAGCTGGGCGAGGTGGTCCCGCATGACTTCTACCCGCAGACGAGTCACGTGGAGATCGTGAGCGTCCTGAACCGCTGACGCGCCCTTACCTGTGCGCCCTGCCCAGCTGCTCCGGTGGCCTGGACGGAGCGACCTTCATGAAGGTGTCCGTGAGGGGGTTCTGACCCCTGGCGGGGCGGGCAGGCGCTAGGCTGCCGCGCGTGAAGGCGCTTCCCCTCCTGCTGTGTTCCGTCCTGCTGTGCGGCTGCCAGGACCGCGAGGCCCGCGCCGAGAACGCGGCGCTCCAGGCGCGCGTGACCGAGCTGGAGGCGCAGGTCAGGGCCATGCAGGGTGAGCAGGCGACCGCCCTGCCGGCCGACGCGCAGAACGTCACCGAGCGGGCGGCGGGGCAGAACTGCGCGAACGCCCTGACGCGCACGCTGGAGGTCTTCCGGGAGGACAGCCTGGATGACCGCTACCCGTCGGCGGCGCAGACGCAGCTGCCGGCAGAGTGCGTGGACTTCCGCGTGAACTGGGTGGCGCGCAGCGAGCGGGCCTACACCTTCACGGTGACGGACGGCTCGGGGCGTGAACTGGCCCGCCAGAGCGGCGGCGCGCCTACGGCCGCTCCGGCCAGCGGGGGCTGAGGCCCGCGACCGGGTCGTTGCCGGTCTCTCCTTCCCGCAGGATCACGAAGGTACTGACGCGGGGGCCGGTGAAACCGATGACAATTGCCCAGACGGTCGTCGGGTCGCGCTGGAAGATGGCGCTGCGGACGTAGAAGGTCTCGCCGTCCCGGGTCAGGGTGCGTTCGCCGATCTGCTGCCGCTGCGCGCCGAAGGTCTGCACGCCCGCCTCGCGGTACGCGCGGAAGTCGGCCAGGGTGCCCCACTGGGCGCGCACCTCGGGCGTGAAGGCCTGCCACAGGGCGTCGAGTTTCACGGCGTAGAACTCCGCGAGCAGGGCGCGGCCTCGGGTCAGGGCGGTCTGCTCGGCGGCGGCCTGCGTCGTCGGCCCGGCGGGGCGGGTCTGCGCTGCGGAGTTCTGGGTCTGCGCCACCCCGGTCTGCGCCGCGGCGGTCGGCGCGGCGAGCAGGCAGAGACTCAGGCCGACTCCCCGGCCCACGGTGCGGCGCACGTCCCGGATGCTGGCGTCCATGAGCCAGCGTACGCCCGCTCCGTCGGGGGCGCTGTCAGCGGGCGGACAGTTCCGGCCGCGTGCCGCCCAGCTCGGTAGCGCTCAGGCGGGACCTCGACGCGCCTCCAGGATCACGACCGCCGAGGCGTGTTCCTTGGTGTGCGTCAGGGTCAGGTGCGCCACCCAGCCGCGTTCGCTCAGTTCGTCGGCGATGTCGGGCGCGAAGCCCAGCACGGGCGGCGCGAACGGGAAGGGGCCGCCCGGGGTGCGGTCGCGCTGCACCCACACGTCCCGCCAGCCGTGCGGGCGCGGCCAGACCTTCTGGAAGGCTTCCTTGGCGGCGAAGCGCGCGGCGAGGCTGGGGGCGGGGTCCGTCAGGCGCGCGCAGTACTCGAGTTCGGTGGGCGCGAAGAGCTTCTCGGCGCGTCTGCCCTCGCGCTCGAGCATGCGCCGGATGCGGCTGATCTCGATCAGGTCATGCCCCACGGCGACGATCATGAGGGTCAGCATAGCGGCTGGCCCGCCCCGCGCCCCCTATCCTGGGGCGCATGCCCGCCGCCGAGCCGCTGTTCCCGGACCTCCGCCTGCCGACCATCGCGGGGGCGCTGCGGGAGGCGCGGCCGCTGTGGGAGGCGCTGGGCGTGGCGCAGGTGCGGGTGTTCGGGTCCGTCGCGCGCGGCGAGGCCGGGCCGAACAGCGACATCGACGTGCTGATCGAGTTCCAGCCCGGTCCGGCGCGGGGCCTGCTGGACCTGATGCGGGTGCGGGACGTGTTCGAGGGGGTGCTGAACCGCCGGGTGGACGTCATGACCCCCGGGGCGCTGCGCCCACCGCTGCGTGGGGAGATCCTCGCGGACGCGGTGGACGTCATGGCGGTGCCGGAGCCCGCGCCGCGCTCGCACCGGCCCAAACGCTGGCGCTGGCGGGTGTTCGACCTGCTGGCGGCCATAGACCGGATCGTGGCGTTCACGGACCGGCACTCGCTGACGACCTTCGAGCGGGACGAGGTGGTGCGCGACGCCGTGCTGCACAATCTGGCGCGGCTGGGCGAGACCACGAAGTTCATTCCCCAGAGCGTGCAGGACCGCCATCCGGAGGTGCCGTGGGTGCTGCTGCGCGACATCCGGAACACGGTCGCGCACGACTACTTCGGGATCGAGCCGGGCCTGATCTGGCACACGGCGCGCGTGGACCTCCCGGCGCTGCGGCCCGCGCTCCAGGCCCTGGCGGACGGCCACGATACGGACTCCGGTTGAACGGTTCGCAAAGCCGTTCAACCCGAGCAGGAGCGAAACGGGTTCCGGGCGTGGAGTGGGCAACCCGGTGTTCTTCCGGGTTGTCAACGGAACAGACGGAATCCGTATGAGGAAACGCCCGGCGCTTGACCGGGCGTGTGACGGCGGAGGCGGTTACGCGCCCAGGGCCCGCAGGATCAGTCCGGCCTCCTCCGCGCCGCGCGGCGTGACGAAGTAGAACGCCAGCGCCAGGGCGATGTACACCGCGATGAGCAGCACGCCCTCGAACCAGGTGGTCTCCCCGTCCTTGGTCACGCTCGTGACGATCAGGGCCACGGCGATGATCGCGATGAGTTCCAGCGGGGAGCTGAACACGAGGTTCATGGGGTGCCCGAGCAGCGCGCCGATGATGACCAGCAGCGGCGCGGTGAGCAGCGCGACCTGGATGGTGGCGCCCAGGCCGATGTTCACGGCGAGGTCCATCTGGCCCTTGCGGGCAAAGTACACGGCGGCGAGGTATTCGGCGAAGTTCCCGACGATGGCCAGCACGATGATCCCCAGGAAGAACTCGCTGAGGCCCAGGGTGCTCGCGGTGGCTTCCAGCGCGCCGGAGAGCATCTCGGATTCCAGGGCGATCAGGGCGGTGCCGCCCAACAGGACGCCCAGCGCGACCGGCAGCGACCAGGGGTTCTCCGGGCCGTGCCCATGCCCGGCCTCGCCCTCGGGGGCGGCGAACACGTCCTTGTGGGTGACCAGGGTGTACACGAGGTTCAGGAGGTACACGACGATGAGCAGGATGGCCACGCCGATGCTCAGGCGCTCGTCGAGGTTCGCCCGGGTGCCCGCCTCGGCGGCGAAGGCGGGCAGCTGCTCGGTGTAGTCGAAGATTGCCGGGAGGGTCAGGGTGATGACCGTCAGGAACAGCATGGCGGACAGCTGCCCGGCGTTCGCGGCGTTGAACTTCTGCCGCCCGCCGCCCTTGACGAAGCCCGCCGCGACGATCGCGAGGCCCAGCCCCAGCAGCGCGTTCCCGATGATCGACCCGGTGATCTGCGCCTTCACGACCTGCGTGTTCCCGCTGATCAGGATGAAGATCGCGATGATCAGTTCCGCCATGTTCCCGAAGGTGACGTTCAGCAGCCCGCCGATGGTGGGTCCGGCGTGCACGGCGACGTGCTCGGTGGCCTTGCGCAGCCAGTCGGCCAGCGGCACGATCGCCAGCACGGCCGTGAAGAAGATCCACATGGGCGGGGCGTGCACGCCGTACTTCAGCACGAGGCTGATCGGGATGAACGCCAGCAGGGCTTTCATGAACATGAGCGCAGTGTAAGCGGGCGCCGCGGGGCCGGGCACCCACGCAACCTTGAGGTCCCGGGCTGAGGTTCGGTCCTACTGCCAGGGCAGCGCGGCGCGGGCCGCCCAGTACCCGGCCGGCGGCTGGGCCAGTGCCCGCAGCGTGTCTGCCGGGAGGGTCAGGCGCAGCGCGGCGAGGTTCTGCGCCAGCTGCCCGGTCGTGCTGGCCCCGCTGAGCACCACGTCCGCCCAGGGTTGCGCCAGCACCGCCGCCAGGGCGATGGCGTCCGGTGTGACGCCGTGCTCGTGGGCCAGCCGGGCCAGGGGCGCGGGCACGTCCCCCCGACCGGTCAGGCCGTGGGCGGTCAGGCGGCCATTCGCCACGCCCTCCTTCACCACGACCGTCCAGCCGGCCGCGTGCGCCTCGGCCAGCGCCGCGCCCGCCGAGGGGTCCAGCACGTTCCAGGTGGCCTGCACCACGCTGAAGGGGCTCACGCCGTCCACCCCCACCGCCAGCGCGCAGTGCAGCGTGTCGGCCTGCGCAGGGCCACTGGTGGACAGGCCCACCCGCACGCCCGACGCGGCCAGTTCCGCCAGTCGCCCCAGCACCCTCCGGTTCTCCAGCACGCCGGAGTCCAGCGTCGCCGAGTGGATCAGGTACGCGTCCGGGGTGCGCCCCAGTGCCGCCAGGGTCTCCGGCCACTGCCGCGTCAGCGTGGGCAGATCGTGGGTCTTCACCTCGTGCGTCAGCGCGTCCGGGCGCCAGTCCGCGACGTACGTGTACCCCCACTTGCTGCCCACCCGCACGCCCGACCCCGGCCCGAGCCCGCGCGCGGCCAGCCAGCCACCCAGGAACGCCTCGCCCAGCCCGTAACTGCGCGCCGCGTCGAAGTACCGCACGCCCGCCGCCCACGCGGCGTCCAGCACTGCCCACGCCTGCGCACGCAGCCCGTCCACGCTGCGGTCCGCGAGGTCCGCGCCGTGGCCGAGATTGATGTACCCGGGGCGCCCCAGCGCCGCCAGTCCCAGCCCCAGTCGGGGCGCCTCAGCAGGAAGGAAGGTCATGACTCCAGTCTGCCGCGCGGTGGTCAGCGGCGGACGTGACTCAGGGCCAGCCACAGGCCGAGCAGCAGCAGGAGGCACCCGAGGCCGCTGAGCAGGAACAGGGCAACCGGACGGTGGCCTACCCCGCCCAGCGCGAAGCCCATGACGTTCAGGGCGCAGCCCAGGGCGAATAATCCGCCCATCCGGGCGCGGGGGGAGACGGTGGTCATGCGTCCCAGCCTGCCACGCGCCACGCTGCCTGCCAAGCGGGGATGCCCTTCAGGGAAGGATCGCCTCGGCCTCGATTTCCACGAGGTGCAGCGGGTCGATCAGCGCGGCGACCTGCACCATGGTGGTGGCGGGGCGGATGTCGCCGAAGACCTCGCCGTGCGCGAGGCCGATCTCCTCCCACTGGCGGATGTCGGTCACGTAGATGCGGGTGCGCACCACGTCTTCCAGACGCGCCCCGGCGGTTTCCAGGGCGCGGCGGATGATGCCGAGGACCGCGCGGGTCTGCTCGGCGGGGTCGCCCTCGCCGACGACCTCGCCGTTCACGGTGGCGGTCGTGCCGCTGACGTGCACCACGTTCCCGACCTTGACGGCGCGGGCGTATCCGATCTTCGCTTCCCAGGGGCTGCCGCTGCTGATGTTCTGCCGCATGCCCCAGCCTAGGCGGCCCCCGCCGGCGGGGGCGGGGGCGTCGTCTGCACGGGCGCTGTCACCCCGCGCGGCACAGCCGGGGGCCGGGGCAGTTACCCCAGCGCCTTGACCTCGGCCTGCAGGGCGTCCAGTTCGGCCCGCAGCTCACCGGAGCGGGTGCGGGCGGCGTCCAGCCGCGCCTGCTCCTGCCGGGTGAAGCGCGTGAAGGGACTGATCGCGTCGTGCAGGCGCGTGTCGGCGCGGTCCTGCTCGCGTTCGAACTCGCGCCGCACGATGCGCTCCAGCGCCTCGCGCAGTTCCGCCACGCGGGCGCGCAGCTGCCGGTGCGCCTGGATGCGCTTGTTCGGCAGGACGAACAGGCCCAGGCTGCCCAGTGTCAGGCCCGCCAGAATACCCCCGGTGAAGTCCAGCGCGCTGGCCCCCACGAGCGCGCCGATGCCCGCGCCGATCCCGACGCCGCCCGCCAGACCGCCGATCACGCCCTTCATGGCGTCCTCCGCGTCCCGCGAGAGGTTCCGCGCGAGTTCCTGCTCAGTCGTCGTCGCGAGGTGCTCGCGGGCCGACCCGGCGATGCCGTCCAGCAGCGCGGCGCGGTCGTACGAGAAGCGGGTGCGGGCCACCTCCTGGCTGGGCTGGCGGCGGATGAGGAACGCCTGCACGTCCTCCCAGAAGTGCAGGTTCGCCTCCACGAAGCGGTCGATCATCGTGCCGAACTGCCGGTCGATCGCCTCGGGCAGGTCCGCGACCGCCTCACGCCGGAAGTCCTCCTCCAGCTCGCGGCTGTTCAGCAGACCCCGCAGGTTCGAGAAGCGCAGCCGCGCGTCGATGAAGCGGTCCGCGCGGACCTCAAACTCGCTCAGGAGGCGCGCGACACGGTTCAGTTGCCCGTCCAGTTCGCCCAGCATCGTCTCGCCGTGCGTGGCCCGCTGCGCTTCCAGGTCGCCCAGCACGCGCAGGTCGTCGCCCAGCGTGGCGCGGGCCGCGTCGGCGCGGGTGACCTCACCACTCAGGAGCTGCGAGGCGGTATTCAGCGGACTCAGGAGTTTCAGGCGGGTGCGTTCCGTCTCCGACAGGCGCGCCTGCAACAGCGACCGCAGCGCCGCGAAGCCCGCGTCCCCGCCGCGCTGCTCGCCGCGCGCACTGATCAGCAGCACTGGCGGGGTCAGGCCCAGCACGCCCCGCGCGCCCGTCTCCACGAATGCGCGCACCTGCTCGCGCTGCTCGGCGGTTTCCAGCAGGTCGGCCTTGTTCACGACCATGATCACGCCGCGCCCCCAGCGGGCCGCGAGCTCGAGGAACTGCCGTTCGGACTCCGTGAACGGCCGGTCCGCCGACGTCAGGAACAGCACGAGGTCCGCGCGCGGCAGGAACCCCTCCGTCAGCGTCTGATGCTGCCGCACGATCGCGTTCGTGCCCGGCGTGTCTACCAGCGCCACGCCCTCCAGACTGGGTAAGGGATAGGTCAGACGACTGACGAACGGATCGGCAGTGGGTTCCATCTGCCCCGGCTGCTCGCCATGCACCAGCACGTAGATACGGTCCGTGGTGGGCGTCACACCCTCCGGCAGCACCGCCGCGCCCAGCAAAGCGTTCACGAACGAACTCTTGCCCGCATTGAACTCACCCACCACGACCAGCAGGAAGGCCTCATCCAGATTGCGCAGCGCCTGCCGGGCGTGGCCGATCACCTCGGGCGGCGCACCCTGGGCCTCCAGAAACGCCTGTACGTCCCCCAGCAGCCCCCGCTCACGCGACAGCAGCCCCTGCACCCGATCCGATACCAACATAAAAGACAGCCTACGCGGCCCACCCTGATCACACCTTCAGGAAATCTGGACCCCGCCCCCCGCACATGAGCCCCCCTGAACAGGGGCGCCCCATACACCATCCGGAGCCTTCACTGTGCCTCATTTGTCAGACCCTGAACAGCAGACTGAGTACAGAGAGGTCACGATGATCAGCCCGAAGACTTCAAACTGGAAAATCAACCAGGGGTTCACCCTCTTGGAAGTACTGCTAATTCTGTCCATATTCGGCATTCTGTCCAGTGTTGGCGTGTACAGCCTGCTGAACCTGCGTAGCCCTGCCCGTGATACAGCCCGCACCGTCCACTCTGCACTGATGCAGTTGCGCTCCAGCGCGGCCACCAACACCCAGGCGCGCCGCATGGTCCTGAACAGCGATCAGACTCTTAGTCTGCAAAGCTCCCTTTCTTGCAGCGAAGCCGATCAATCGAAATGGACCACTTACGAGACAGCCGTGCAGTTACCAGACAGGATCAGGGGGCGCCCTGTGACGTTCACCAACAATGCAGTGCCTCTTTCTGGTCCTAACGTCATCGTATGTTTCACGCCGCGCGGGCAGGCCAATTCGGCCGCCAACCTGACAGTCGCCGATTCACGCTCCAGCTACACCGTGCAGGTCGCGTTGGCGGGGGGTGTGAAGACCAGTGCACCGTGATGGCACCCAGGCGTTCACACTCATCGAGGTACTGGTCGCCTTGGCAATCCTGGGCATTGTCATGAGTACTGTCATGAGTGCTCTGTTGGCCAATACCAGCGCGAATGCTCGAGTGAATCGCAAGGCCGAGGCTGTGCGCATCTCCGAGGAGTACATGGAACGCTACCGGCAGCAGAGCGACTACAAGACACTCCAGGCCACAGATCTGGAGAACACCGTGGTGCGCGGCGGGCAGACATACAAGGTCATGACAGATTTCTGTCCTTTGGATTTGGCGAACGACATTAAGACCGCAATGCCCTGTACAGCCAGCTCGGTTTACATCCGCGTCGAGGTAAGTAATGACGGCAAACTCCTCCAACGTACGGAAACGTACTACACCGCCTTCGGCAGTGAATAAATCCGGCTTCACCCTGGTCGAACTGCTGGTTGGCATGGCGCTGCTGGCTGCCGTGCTTCTGGTTGCTTCCACAGTCCTAAGCAGCTCCAATCAAATCACAGAAGATGACACGGCGCGTATCATGGCCAGCCAGAACGTACAGGCCGCCGCAGACATGATTGCGAACGATCTGCGTCAGGCTGGGGAGAACCTGGAACTAGACCTGGGCATCTCCGGAGTGGAGTTTGACAATGCCAGCCAGCGCCTGACCATTCGGCGCAGCATCCCGCCCTTTACCGCCTCTCAAGTCGGCAGTGCCACCAGTTACATAGGTCAGAAACCTGCTCGTCTCCCCGTGTGTGCGGTTTCCGGCACCAGTATTCAAGTGGTGGGCCCACCCCCTGGAAGCACGACATCTACTGCCAATTGCGCTTACAACACTGTATCGAGCAGCGACCCGGACGACGCGCGTGTCAAGACGTGGCGACTGTATTTCGCCTCTCAGGGCCCGCAGACCGCCTTGCTGTACACGCCGCAGAGCGGCTCGGCGCCACGGCTGGCCACCGTCTTCGTCCGGAGTGTGGGGGCTATACCCTCAAGTAGTACGCCCTCTGCTGAACGCCGCATCTCCGTGACGATTGATGGTGGCGTGCCGTCCGGCTATACCGTCAGCAGCAACACACTGCTGATCTTGATTGACGAGAGGCGCTACATGCGCACTGCCAACGAACTGAGACTGGCTGGCAACGGTCAGACGGATGCCGAAGCTCAGCCGGTGGCTTTCGACGTATCGCAGTTCGATATCAGCGCCAACCTGGTGAAACCCGACGAGACCGTGACTGCCGTGAGCAGCACTGGCCCCTGGAGTCGCCTGAAGTCCATTCGGCTCACGCTGAGCGGTGCGACGGGGGGACTCACTCGCAATAAGACGCGTACGTTCCAGGCCACTGTGTTTCCCCGCAACGTCGAAACGGCCCGAGGAGGCAATTGATGTTCCATTCCCGTTCACATCAGCAGGGGTTTTCCATGGTGCTCGTGCTGAGCCTAGTCGCCCTGATGAGCTTCATGCTGATCACCTACTCGATCATCACAGTCAACAATGCCCGCACAGCGGGAAACACGTCGGCATCCAGCAGCGGCTTCTACGTGGCCGAAGCCGTCTTGAACGCCCGTGCAGACCGTATTCGCCGGCAATTCAAGGGTTTTCTCACGCCGTCCGGCACATCGCCATCAAGCAGCCAGCCCTGCACCGGCAGTGACGTTGGCTCCGGTGACATGGCCTGCGAAAACCTGACTGTCAACGGACGCGCGGCCCGCAGCTACGTTACGAGAAGCGGCACGCCAGCCTCGATCACCATTCCAGTCGGTGAGCGGTTTGCGAACCTGACAGCTCAGGAAACGCCATTTACCGTGTACGGTCAGGCACTGAATAGCAGTGGCAATCCGGAGGCAATCGCCAATCTGGTCTTCCGCAGCCGCGTGGTACCGCTGTTTCAGTTCGCCGTGTTCTTCGACAAGGACATGGAGTTCGACAACACGGCGCAGCTGAGCTTTACCGGCCCGATTCACAGCAACGGCAACATCTTTCTGGACGCTGGGTCGGACGTGTCCCTGAGTATCAGTGGACAGCTGACGGGCGCACACGACATCTACCGCCGTCAGAAGCGTTCCAACGTCTGCACCGGCACCGTCAATATTGCTGACAATGCCGGCACCATGAAGAGCCTTGCTTGCAATAGTGGCACGGCGTTGACGAACACCAATCTGAAAACTCAGTACGGCGGCACGGTCGAAAGTCAGATCGGGGAACTGGAGGTGCCCAGTATTGCGGCCCTGCAACCGAGTGCGAGCGCCGAGTACTGGCAGAAAGCGGATCTCCGCGTCGTGCTCAAGAGGCGTGGTGGACTCCTGGGTACAACGTGGGAAGCTCAGATGGTCACGGTCAATGGAACGGTGATCACTGTTCCATCCAGCAGCGCCTGTAACTACAGCAAGGCGGCGTCAGGAAGCTACACGTTCCGCGACAACCGCGAGGCGCAGTACTGGGAAGATATTGCAAATCAACCAGAGCGGGCTACCAAACGCCTGCTGGAAATTGACGTGCGGGAGCTCCTCACCTGCATTCAGAAGGCCACAAACATCGGGGTCTCTGGTGGCCTCAGCAACTCCACGGACGGTGGCTTGGTGATCTTCCTCACAGTTGATGATTCAGCCAGCGACACTGTCACGAGCGGCCTGCTGGGCGTCCTGGGCAGCGGCAGTAACGGAGCTATCTCTCAGACAGATCCAGCGTTGCCGAACAACTATGGGGTGCGCCTTCGTAACGGCGCGGTACTTCGTAGCAACGATGGGACCAAACCCATGGGCGTGACCTTCGTGACCGATCAAGCGGCCTACATTGTCGGAGACTTCAACAAGGCGTCCTCCGGCAGCAGTGACTGGGTCCCCAGTGCAATTCTGGCTGACAGCATGAATATCCTCTCGAACTCCTGGGATGATGCAACTCCTGATCCTTCTACTTGTGCAGCACGGGATGGCAGCTTCCCGTCGCCCAATTCTTGGGTTAGATTAACTTATTATCCCAGCTACAAATACAACACTCTTATTCAAACACCGCCAGCAGGCTATCAGATTACTAATATGTACCGAATGAAGAGCGCAACCGAGCCCCTTAGAACCCGAATTCTGAATAGAGACTATTTCACCTACGCCAATAAGTCAGATGCACAATACTTGCCCTCGGGGGGGCTGGATTGGAAAATCCCATTGCCGAGCATAGCTGAGACTCCTTTTCCAAGTGGCGACATGCGCTCTCATTACAATTTGAACTGTCGTTACGTGAATGGCGAGACTATTGTCAACACCGCGATTCTAGCTGGTACTGCAACCACCGGCGACGAAGGCGCCCTCTACAGTGGCATCGGCAAGACAAGCGGGGGCGTCCATAACATGATGCGTTTCCACGAAGACTGGGGGGCCAACGGCGGGAACCCCAACGGCGCTCAAAGATATAGCTACCGTGGTTCGCTGGTCAGTCTGGATAAACCTCAGCACGCGGTCGGGGACTTTGTGTTGGGCAATCCCATCTATAACCCTCCTGTACGTAACTGGGCCTTCGAGACTAATTTCCGGGATTCCGCAAATCTGCCTCCGCTCACTCCACGCTTCGTGTACATCAAGCAGGACAACTTCGTACGCAACTTCAGTCAGCAGTAACCGTACCTGCATTTGGCGAGGAGAGCTGCGGCATGGAGCAATGAGGACGCGGCTCTCCTCAAGTCCACTTTGTTTTTCACTGTAGGTGGTAGCCTGTGGGCGTGACGTGGCTCAAGCCGGTGGAGATTGGTCAGGACGCGCAGGCGACCTACAACGAGTTCCTGCGTGATCTGGACGCGCGCCTGTCGGATCCGGGCACGGACCGGTTCGAGCTGGCGGCCGGGGTGCTCTCGGAGATCATGTATGGGCGCTCCGTGGCGCAGCTCCGGGCGGACGCGCCGCTGGCGGCGCTGAATGTGGACGCGCGGAACGTGACGTTCGAGGCGGAGTACTACATGGCGACGGACACGGAGGCGTTCACGCGGGTCAAGCCGCTGCTGTGGCTGTGGAAGAACGCGGATCTGACGCCGGTGGGGCAGAATCCGGTGCTGGGCATTCCGCTGCGGCGGGTGCTGGCGGGGCACGTGTTCCGGCGGGTGGGGCGGGACTTCAAGTGCTGGCAGAACGTGGAGTTCAGCGTCGGGTACAACATGGAAGTCGGGGACGACGTGGTCGTGCACCGGCACGTGCTGCTGGACGATATCGGCGGGATCGAACTGCACGACAACGCCAGCATCAGCGATTACGTGAACGTGTACAGTCATACGCACAGCGTGCTGGACGGCCCGGACGTGACGCTGCGGCGCACGGTGATCGGCCGGGGCGCGCGGGTCACGTACCACTCGACGGTGCTGGCGGGCAGCGTGATCAGTGACGACGCGATGCTCGCGACGCACGCGCTGCTGCGCGGGGATATCCCGCCGCATGGGATCGCGATGGGCGTTCCGGCGCGAACCACACGCTTCAAGGTGCGTGAGCCGCAGGAGGTGCACGTGGATTCCCGGTCGTTCGTGCGGGCGGCGGACCGCAAGGCCAACCCGGAGTTCCCGGACCCCACGCCGAACCAGACGCGACTGCCGGAGGAGCAGGAGCAGCCGCGCCCACTGGTAACCGGGCAGGGCTGACGCCGATCAGGAGAGGGGGCGACCGGGCATCAACCCCGGTCGCCCCCTCTCCCCTGTCCGGCGTTACAGCGTGGTGTGCTCGCCGGGCTTCAGGATGCGCACGTCCACGCCCCGCGCCTCGCCCTCACGCCGGAAGACGGCGGGGTCGCCGGTCAGCGGGGGGAAGGTGCCGTAGTGCATGGGGATCGCCACCTTCGGCTTCAGGAGGTCGAGGGTGCGGGCCGCTTCCTCGGGGCCCATGGTGTAGTGGTCGCCGATGGGCAGCAGGGCGGCGTCCAGGCCGCGCTGGCCGATCAGGCTCATGTCGCTGAAGAGGTTGGTGTCGCCCGCGAAGTACACGCGTTTTTCCCCCAGTTCAATGATCAGGCCGGTGGGCATGCCGCCGTAGGTGCCGTCCGGGAAGGACGACGAATGCCACGCGGGCGTGAGCGTGACGCTGCCCCACTCGGCGCGGTAGGTGCCGCCGATGTTCATGCCGACCGGCTGGGTCGCGCCGTTCTTCCCGGCGTACCCGGCGATCTCGGCGGTGGCGATCAGGGGCACGCCGGCCCGGGCGAAGTCCAGGGCGTTGCCCCAGTGGTCGCCGTGCGCGTGACTGATCAGCACGGCGCTGAGCTTCCACTCGCGCGCCTCTGCCAGCGTGACGGTGGCCTGCGGGTTGCCCTCGATGAACGGATCGATGAGCAGGCGGTGCTCGCCGCTCTCGAGGAGGAAGGTGCTGTGGCCGATGAAGTGAATGTTCATGTGGAACCTCCGGTCGGGTCAGCTTCACGCGCGGGGCCGGCGCGCGACTGTGGGCGTTCCCGCGTTCCCGCCCACGTGTCCATCTTCCGGTGGACGCGCGGGCCGTGAGGCTGCCGTTCTCATAGGGCGCAGACCGTATAGTGGGCGCGACTTCGCTTGCCCCGCCCCTCCGCCCCCGCGCCCGTGAAAGGAGTACGCCGCCCTGATGCCCCCGCTTGGACAGGTCAGTGTCCGGGACGTTCTGGACATCCTGCTGGTCGCGTTTCTGGTGTACCAGGGCTACCTGCTGGTCGCGGGCACGCGGGCCGTGAACGTGGTGCGCGGCATCCTGGTGTTCGCGGGGGTGTGGGTGGCCGCGCAGCTGCTGAACCTCACCACCCTGTCGTACCTGCTTGGCCGGGCGGGGACGGTGGGGATCTTCGCGCTGATCGTGCTGTTCCAGCCGGAACTGCGGGCTGTCCTGGAGCGGGTGGGTCGCCCGCGCGGGCGGGACACCGGCGCCAGCGGCGCGGCGCTGCAGGACCTGGCGCGCGCCATGGAACGCCTCGCGGAACGCAAGACGGGCGCGCTGATTGCCATCGAGCGCCGCACGCCGCTGGGCGAGTACGCCGCGACCGGCGTGTCGCTGGACGCGCTGGTCAGCGTGCCGTTCCTGGAGGCCCTGTTCGCCCGCAACGCGCCGCTGCATGACGGCGGCGTGATCATCCAGGGCTCGCGGGTCATCGCGGCCGGGTGTCTGTTTCCGCTGCAGTCCAGTGACGGCACGTACCGCCGCTACGGCACGCGGCACCGCGCGGCGATCGGCCTGTCGGAACTGACCGACGCGGTGGTACTGGTCGTCAGCGAGGAGCGCGGCAGCATGCGCGTGGCGCTGGGCGGGCGGCTGGGGCCGGATCTGACGGGCGCGGAGCTGCGCGAGCACCTGCGGACGCTGGTGTACGACCCGGCCGGGTACAGCCCCCTGCCGGACCCGGCGCCGGAGGTGAAGGCGTGAGTGTGGGTGACCGCATGCAGGGGCGGCTGCACTGGCTGCGGCGCTGGCTGAGTCCCCGCTACGCCTGGGCGCGCACGACGCACAACCTGCTGCCGAAGCTGCTGGCCCTGGCGGTGTCGGTCACGCTGTGGTTCGTGGCCACCGCCGACCGGCGCGCGAACGTGGAGCAGGGCTTCGACGTGCCGGTCACCGTGCGCGACACCACCGGCAACGGCCAGGAGAAGCGCGCCACGAGCAGCCTGAACCCGGCCTCCGTGCGGGTGATTCTCGCCGGGCGCCCCGAGCGGCTGCGCGACCTGCAACCTGACAGTATCGAGGCGGTCGTGGACGTCACCGACGCGCCGGAGGGCAGTTTCACGCGCACGGTGACCGTCACCGCGCCGGGCGGCACGACCCTGCAGCGCGTGACCCCCACCCGGGTCCAGGGCTTCGTGGATACCCAGGTGGCCCGCACCCTGCCCGTGACGCTCAGCGTGACCAGCCCGCCGGAGTCGAGCCTGCCGCGCTACCAGGTCACGCCTGCCGAGGCGACCGTCTCCGGCGCGGGCCGGGTGGTGGTGAACGTGGCCCGGCTGGTGACCAGCCCCGTGGGCCTGGGGGCGAACGCCGAGCGGGAGGTGCCGCTGGTCGCGCTGGACTCGGCGGGCCTGCCGGTCACCGGGGTCACCATGCGGCCCAGCACGGTCACGGTGCGCCGCGTGGATACCGGGGAGCTGCCGGTGAAGACCCTGCGCGTGACCCTGAACGACCCGCCCGCCACGCTGCAGGTGACGGCGGTCAGCGTGCAGCCGGGCACGGTGCGCGTGGTGGCCGCACCTGAACTGCTCTCACGCCTGCGGGAGATCTCGGGGGAAGTCACCTACCGGGAGGGGACCTACACCGCGCCGGTGCGCCTGAATGTTCCCGCAGGCGCCCAGGCGCTGGAGTCGGTCAGCGTCCGCCTGACCGTGACCCGCCGCACCCCCTGATCCGGCCGGACCCCGGCACCCCCGCAGGCCGCGCCCTGGACGGCCCAGACGCCCGTCAGCCGGGCGTCAGAAAGTGACCCGGGTGTCAGCTGACAGCGGGCGAGGGGCGTATAGTCGGAGGTATGATGTGGAGAAACGGCCACATACTCGCGTGATCGCCCAGGTGCTGCCCCCGCCCCCCGGCGTGGCCGCCTGGACCGGCTGGGAGGAACGGGTGCGGCTGATGGTCAAGCCGCGCCGCTACGAGCATGTGCTGCGCGTGGCTGAACTCGCCGCGCAGATCGCCCGCGCCAACGGCCTGGACGACATGCGCGCCTACGCGGCCGGCGTCCTGCACGACATCGCCCGGGACCTGCCGGACCACGAACTGCTGCGCCTCGCGCCGCCCGAGTGTGAGATCGACGCCGCGCACCCGCTGGCCCTGCACGGCCGCGCCGCCCGCACCCTGCTCGAACGGTGGGGCTATCAGGATCAGGTCGTGCTCGACGCCGTCGAGGATCACACCACCGGTCCGCGCGGCGGGAACCCCGTCTCGTCGTGCGTATACATCGCCGACGTGTCCGAACCCGGCCGTGGCGTGAACGCCGACATCCGCGAACTGGCCCTGACCGACCTGACCGCCGCCCTGGAACGCGCCATCGTCTCCAAGGTCACGTACCTTCAGGGCCGCGGCATTCAGGTGCACCCCCGCACCCTGAAGGCCTACCACGCCCTGCCCTGCAACGCCCACCTCCCCTGCCCCAAGTGAACGTGACCAACCCCCCTCCCCCCCGCATCGCCGGGCTGCGCGCCCTGCAGGCGTTCGGCCTGTCCCTCTCCGCCCTGTCCCTGGGGGGGTTTGCGCTGCTCAGCGGCGCGGGCCCCACCGCTGCCGCCGCCACCGTCCCCGGGCAGGCGCCCAGCTTCACGGTGCTGATCGCCGGGCGGGACATCGTGTACTGCTACTACCAGCAGCCCTGCAAGAACCAGGATCAGCGCACCGGGCTGGCCCAGCCGCCCAACACGGACACGGTCATGCTCGTCAAGATCCAGGGCACGACCGCGCACGTCCTGAACATCCCGCGCGACACGAACGTCGGGCCCTTCGACCGCTACAGGTCCGTGGCCCTGCAGAAGATCAACAGCCAGTACTTCTCGGGGGGCGGCCCGCAGTCGCTGGTGAAGGCGGCCGAGACCATCACGGGCGAACATATCGACTCGTACGTCGTGGTCCGCACCGACTACGTCGAGCGGGTCATTGACGCGCTGGGCGGCCTGGACGTCACGGTGCCCGAACCCGGCATCGAGTGGGTGGACAACGCGGCGGGCGTCAACCTGAAACTCGCGCCCGGCGCGCACCACCTCGAAGGCAAGGAGGGCGTGCTGTTCCTGCGGGTCCGTAAGGGCTTCGGGGACGACTACGGCCGCATCGACCACCAGAAACAGGCCCTGACGCAGCTCGCCGGCAAGCTCCGGACCCCGCAGGGTCTCGCGGCGCTGCCCACCATCCTGGGCGGCATCGGCAACGGCGTGGAGACCGACGTGAACCCCGCCACCATCGCCGCCCTGCGCCCCTACCTGGGGCAGCTGAAACTCAGCTTCGCCACCCTGCCCACCGACCCGATCCCCGGCACCTTCAACCTCGCCGTGAACCGCGAGCGGCTCGCGCAGGTGTGGGGCGACGTGCCCGCCACCCCACCCAACCCGGAACTGAAGATCACGGTCGTGGACGCCAGCGGCGAGAACCTCGGCCCGGCCCTGACCCGCGCCCTGACCGCCCTGGGCTACCGCAACGTGCAGGTCACCCCGGCCCCGCGCAGCGGCGAGGCCAGTCAGGTGTTCACGCAGCAGGACGTCTCGGACGCCGCGCAGCTGGCCGACACCCTGAACCTCCCGAGGCTCCAGGGCGAACGCTTCCCGGTCAGCGCGGGCGAGGTCGGCATCCTGCTCAGCGCGGACGCCGCCGACAGCCTCGCGGCCCTCAAAGGCCCGGGCACCGCTGCACCCTGACCCCACACGGCCGCTCCCCTGAAATGAATTCACGGTAGGGGCGTGTCCCGCCCCGCGCCCTGTAGACTGATCCATTGCAGCGCGCCCCGGCCCGCTCAGGCCACCACAGGCCCCCGCGCCGCGCGCCGATCCCGCACCCCACCCGCCCCCACTCAACACCCGGAGCCCCCATGACCCCCGACACCACCACCATGAACCAGCTGCGCGCCATCGTGGACGCCGCCCGCGAACGCCGCGCCGAAGACGTCACCGTCCTCGACCTGACCGACGTCAGCAGCACCCTCGAATACTTCGTGATCTGCACCGCCACCGCCGGCCTCCAGCTGAACGCCGTGCAGGAGAACATCCGCGAGAAGGCCCAGGCGACCGGCCTGCCCCGCCCCAGCGTGGAGGGCCCCAGCGAACGCTGGCTGCTCCTCGCGTTCGGCGGCAGCGTCGTCGTGCACATCATGACCAAGGACGCCCGCGAGTACTACGACCTCGAGGGCCTCTGGAGCGACGCGCGCGTCCTCGACTTCCCCGAAGTCAAAGCCTGAGCGAACCAGCGCAGCGTCCCAGCCCCAAGTGAGCTGGGACGCTCCCGTTTTGCGTTACTCCTGCGCGGCCTGCGCGATCCCGGCGGGCAGTTCGCGCGCCACGCGCTCCAGGGTGCGGGCAGCGGCGGCGCGGATCATCTTCTCGAACGCCGCGCCGCCCCAGCCCTGCGCGTCCGGCGTGGCGAGGTGCGCGCGGAACTGGAACGCGAAGTGCAGCGCACCCCCGTCCAGGCGGGCCTGACCGGCGACCTCCACCCAGGCGCGCTCGCCGCTGATGGCCTGCGGGGTGAGCGCCCCCCCGTCCGGCGTGGCGGTCAGGGCGCTGTGGAAGGGCAGGTCCACCTCGCCCAGGCCGGGGAGCGGCACGAGCAGTTCGCCGCGCACGCCCTCACCATCGGCACGCAGGTCCCGCAGGAAGCGCACGCGGGCCAGTGCGCGGGCCGGGTCGCGCACGAACGCCAGCGCCGCCGCGTCGTCCCCCGTCCAGGGCAGCGTGAAGTCCTGCGTCGCCTCGACGATCACGCGAGCACCGGACTCAATCGACCCACTCGATCACGACTCGCTTCTCGGCCAGCGCCGCCTGCAACTCGGCGTCCCCGGCGCTGCGCAGCCGGGGCAGGTGCGCGAAGCGGGGCGTGGCGGACGCGAATCCCAGCCGCACCACGACGTCGTCGCTGGCCTCGTCCTTCCCGATGCGCCACACGAGCTGCCCGCCCAGTGCGTCCAGGGCGCGCGCCAGTTCCGGCGAGGCGGCCTCCAGGGCGCTGGAGTCCGGCAGCTCGGCAGGGTCGCCCGGCAGATCGGTCATGCCCGCCATTGTACGCGGCCCGCCGCGCGGCGTAGAACGGGTGGCATGACGAGCATCAGCTGGCGCGCCCTGGAAACCCACGTGGGCCTGAATGACCTGCCCGCCTTTCACCGCGCGTTTCTCACGTGGCGAGGGGTGGAGGGTGCGGACGACATGCCGCTGCGGCGCGTGCAGCAGCGGGTGGAGGCCGAACTGAACCGCCTCGTGCAGGCGGGGCAGGCCACGCGCGACGGCGAGGACTGGCAGCTCCAGCCCGGCGCGCTGGACGGCTTCGACGCTGCCGCGCCCCACCTGGGCTGAGCCGGGCCAAGTGCACCGTGCTCTATCCTGAAGGGATGACGTTCCCCTCCCCCACCCACACTCCCAGGAGCCTGAAATGAGTCTCCGAATTCTGGGCGGTACGGCGAAGGGCCGTAGCCTGCAGGTGCCCGACAGTGCCCGGCCCAGCGGCGCGCGCGTCCGCAAGAGCCTGTTCGACCTGCTGGCCGCCCGCGCGCCCGCCGGGCGATACCCGGAGTTCATCGACCTGCACGGCGGGAGCGGCGCGATCGGGCTGGAGGCCGCGAGTCGCGGGTACCGCGTGACGCTGGTTGAGAAGGACGCGCGGGCCGTGCGGGCGCTAGAAACGAACGCCCGCGCCCTGGACCTGCGGGTGCGGATCGTCAAGGGGGACGCCGGGGCGCTGCTGAAACGCCTGGGGCAGTTCGACGTGGTGTTCAGCGACCCGCCGTACGAGGCGGACATCCCGAAGCTGACTGCGCAGATTCTCGCCAGCGGCGTCCTCGCGCCCGGCGGGCTGCTGGTGTGCCAGCACCCGGACCGGCTGCACCTGCCCGGGCACGCGGGCTTCACGCGCGAGGAACGCGAGTACGGCAGCAACACCCTCACGCTGTACTGGCACCCGGACGCCCCGGAGCCGGACGCGGACGGCGCCGACGAGGACGAAATCGGGTAAGGTGGCGGGGTTATGAACGCCGTTTTCCCGGGCTCGTTCGACCCGATCACCAGCGGGCACATGGACGTACTGACGCGCGCCGCGCGGATCTTCGACCACGTGACCGTGACGGTCATGCACAACGCCCGCAAGCAGGGCCGCCACCTCTTCACGCTGGACGAGCGCCTGGAGATCCTGCGCGAGGCGACGGCGCACTTCCCCAACGTCAGCGTGGACTCCTTCGGCGGGCTGCTGGTGGACTACATGGCCCGCCAGGAGACCGGCAGCGTGATCGTGCGCGGCCTGCGCGCCGTGTCCGACTACGAGTACGAGTTGCAGATCGCGCACCTGAACCGCCAGATCGGCGACGCGGAGACGGTGTTCATCATGGCCGCCACCCGCTGGAGCTTCGTGAGCAGTTCCATGGTGCGCGAGATCGCCAGTTACGGCGGGAACGTCAGCGAGATGGTCCCCCGCGCCAGCGCCAGCGCCCTGCGCCGCAAGCACGCGGACGTGTACGAGGAACGCGAGGCGGAATTGCAGGCCCAGACCGCAGGCAGCTGAAGCCAGAAAACGCGCCGCCCCCGGTTCAGGCTGGGGGCGGCGCGTTCCTGATTGGGGCTCAGTCCTGCTGGGCGGCGGCCTTAAGGGCCCCGGCCTTGTGGGTCTGCTCCCAGGGGAATTCGGGGCGGCCGAAGTGGCCGTACGCGGCGGTCTGCGCGTAGATGGGGCGGCGCAGGTCGAGTTCCGCGATGATCGCCTGGGGGCGCGCGTCGAAGTGCTCGGCCACAATCTGCGCGAGGCGGTCGTCGCTGACGGTGCCGGTGCCGTACGTGTCGACGCGCAGGCTGACGGGCTGGGCGCGGCCGATGGCGTACGCGACCTCGACCAGCGCGCGCCGGGCCAGGCCCGCAGCGACGATGTTCTTGGCGATGAAGCGGGCGTAGTACGCCGCGCTGCGGTCCACCTTGGTGGGGTCCTTGCCGCTGAACGCGCCGCCGCCGTGGGGCACGGCGCCGCCGTAGGTGTCCACGATGATCTTGCGCCCGGTCAGGCCGGTGTCGCCGTGGGGGCCGCCGATGACGAAGCGCCCCGACGGGTTGATGAAGTACTTCGTGTCAGCGGTGAGGTACTCGGCGGGGATCACGGCCCTGATCACGTGCTCGATCATGTCGGCGCGGATCTGTTCCTGGCTCACGTCCTCGCTGTGCTGGGTGCTGATGACGACGGTGTCCACCAGGGTCTCGGTGGCCTCGTGGGGTTCGCCGTCGCGGACGACCGTGACCTGCGCCTTCGCGTCGGGGCGCAGGTAGGGCAGCGTGCCGTCCTTGCGCAGCGCCGCGATGCGCCGCGTGAGCTTGTGCGCGAGGCTGATGGGCAGCGGCATGAGTTCCGGGGTCTCGTCGGTGGCGTAGCCGAACATCAGGCCCTGGTCGCCCGCGCCGACCATGGAGTGCGCGTTCTGCGCAAGTTCACGCTGCTCGCCCGACATGCCGCGCCACTCCTCGCTGTGGTTCACGCCGCCCGCGATCTCGGGGCTCTGCTCGTGCAGGCTGACCAGCACGGCGCTGTATTCGGCGTCGAAGCCGTAGTTCGCGCGGGTGTAGCCGACCTGCTTGACGGCGTCACGGACGGTCTTCTGGACGTCCACGTGGGCGGTCTCGGCGGTGACCTCGCCCGCCACGACGGCCATGCCGGTGGTGAGCAGCGTCTCCACCGCGACGCGACTGCCGGGTTCCTGGCGCAGGAACTCGTCGAGAATGCTGTCCGAGATGAAGTCGGCCAGCTTGTCGGGGTGCCCTTCGGACACCGATTCCGAGGTGTAGTACTTCCGCATGTTCGCTCCTTGCGTGCGGGGGGGCGTCTCACAGAACCACCTGGAGAGGGATGTCGCTGCGGTCCCTGCACGGCTCCCAGCGCCGGGACTGGCGCGCGGTTGCACCCAGCAGCGTACCGCAGGGCACAGGAGGGCGACAGGGGCGAACGCCACCGATGTCCAGCTCTGCCACCCATTGGCTGTGGTCGAGAGAATCTGCGGGTCGGGTCAACTGTGGGCGCGGGCTGACACTCGCCTGACCTGAGCCTCAAGAATGAAGGGACATGAGCCACGTCGTTGTCATCGAGGATGAGGGGACCGTCCGGGACGTCCTGCGCTTTCACCTGGAGCGGGCGGGGCTGCGGGTCACCGCCCTGGAGTCCGTGACCGGCGCGTTCGACGTGCTGCCCGGCGCGGACGCGCTGGTGCTGGACTGGATGCTGCCCGGCGAGAGCGGCCTGAGCTTCCTGCGCCGCCTGCGGGCCGACGCGGAACTGCGCCGCATGCCGGTGCTGATGCTGACCGCCCGCGCCGCCGAGGCCGAGCGGGTCGAGGGTCTGGAGTCCGGCGCGGACGACTACCTGACCAAGCCGTTCAGTGCAGCGGAACTCGTGGCGCGGGTGCGGGCGCTGCTGCGCCGCACGCAGCCGGACGTGCCCGCCGTCCTGAGCAACGGCCCCCTGAGCGTGGACGTGAGTGCCGCCGAGGCGCGGGTGGGGAGCCGCCGCATGAACCTCACGCGGCGCGAGTTCGACCTGCTGGCGTTCATGACGCAGCACGTGGGGCGCGTGTATTCCCGCACGGAACTGCTCGACCGGGTGTGGGGCGCGGACTTCCTGGGGGGCGAGCGGACCGTGGATCAGCACGTCACGCAGTTGCGCGCGCATCTGGGCGACGACCCGGGTAAACCCGGTTTCCTGGAAACGGTGCGCGGCAAGGGCTACCGCATGCGCCCCTGGACGGACGGCGCGTGACGGCCCCGGACGCCACCGGCCGCGCGGTGGGCACGCCCGATCACTGGATCGACGCGCTGCCGCAGGCGGTCCTGCTGACGGACGCTGGGCTGGTCACGCGCGTGAACGCGGCCGCCGCGCGGCTGTGGGGCGTGCCGCAGGAGCGCGCCGCGGGCCGCCCGGTGCTGGAGGTCGTGCGCCGCCACACCCTGGAGACCCTGCTCGAACGCGGCGGGGAGCTGGAACTGGAGGTCACGGGCCGCACGCTGCGCTGCACCGCCACCCGCGACGGCACGCTGGGCGCGTTGATCGTGGAGGACGTCACCGAGCACCGCCGCCGCGAGGCGGAACTGCGCGAGGCGACCGCAGTGCTCTCGCACGAGTTCCGCACGCCGGTCGCGGCGCTGCGCGGCGTGCTGGAGGCGCTGGAGTACGACATGCCCCGCGACCTCGCGCAGAACTTCGTGCGGCAGGGCCTCCAGGAGACCGAGCGCCTCGCGCGGCTGGCCGAGGACCTCGCCGTGGGCTTCCGGCCCACCCGCGCCCGCACCCTGCCGCTGGCCGAGGCCTTCGCCCGCGCCGAGCGCCTCCTCTCGGGCGACCTGAACGCCCGCCGCGCCAGCGTCACGTTCGGGCAGGATCACCTCGTGCGGGCCGATCCGGACAAGCTGCTGCAGGTACTGCTGAACCTCATCGAGAACGCCCTGAAGTACGGCCCGCCTGCCGGGCAGGTCGAGGTGCAGACCCATGAACGCGGCACCTGGATCGAGGTGAGCGTCCTCGACCGGGGTACGCCCATTCCCGACACCGAGAGCCTGTTCAAGGCGCACACGCGGGGCCGCGCCGCGACCGGGCAGGGCAGCGGCATGGGCCTGTACATCGTCCGCAGCATCGTGCACGGCTGGGGCGGGCAGGCCTGGGCCGAGCGGCGCGGCGACGCGAACGCCTTCTGCTTCACCCTGCCCGGCGTGGGCGGCATCGGCTGACGGTGGTCCGGGGGCGTGAAGGTGCCGTACCTGAAAGCCCCCCGGACCCGAGCGGAGCGAGAAACCGACCAGAACAGGCGCGTGAAGTGGAGGTGATGGGCGTGCCGTCCGCCCGTCACCGCAGCGCAGAGCGCCTGCCCCCGCCAGCTGACCATTTCCTGACACTCCCCCGCCGTGCGGGGTGCTACGTTCAACACAGGAGTCCCCATGCGTGAAGCCCTCGAAAACGACCTGCGTGCCGTCCTGAACGGCGCACTGAACATGCTCGGCACCGTCGAGCGCATGCTCCCCGTCGCCGGGGACGTCCTGCTGCGCGAGAACGTCGAACGCCTCGCGGAGGTCAAGGCCCTCGACCGCGAGGTGGACGCCCAGGAAGCGCAGATCGAGGCCGAGTGCCTGCGGATCATCGCGCTGCACCAGCCGGTCGCGCGGGACCTGCGGATGGTCGCCCTGATCCTCAAGAGCCTCAGCGACATCGAGCGCATGGGCGACTACGTCGTGCACGTCGCGGAGGACGGCGCGGAGCTCGCGCAGGCCCCGGCCCTGAAACGCTACGTGAACCTCGCGCGGATGCTCGACCGGCTGGGCGAGATGAGCCAGAACCTCCGCACTGCCATCGCCGACCGCGACGTGGCGCGCGCCGAGGCGACCGTGCAGATGGACGACGAGGTGGACGACCTGTACGAGCAGATCCAGCGTGAACTCGTGACGTACATGCTCGAGGACCCCCGCAACATCAGCAAGGCGCTGATGCTCATGCGGGTGGGCCGCAGCCTGGAACGCGTCGGGGATCACATGGAGAACATTTCCGAACGCGTCCGCTACTGGGTGACCGGCCAGCGCGAAGGCTGACGCCGCACCCACGCACGCCGCCCCTTCCGGAACCGGGGGGCGGTGTTTTATGCCTATCCTGTACCCGTGAGAACGGCTGATGAGCGTCCGTGCGTGCTGGTGATCGTGGGGGGGAGCATGGCGGCGGTGAAGGCCCCGTCGGTGCTGCGCCGGTTGCGCGAGCGTGGGGCGGAGGTGCGGGTGATCGCGACCCGAGCGGCGCTGGCGTTCATCACGGAGCTGAGCCTGAGCACGGCGGCGGACGGGCCGGTGGGCACGGACGCGCACTGGTTCGAGGCGCGGCCGGACGCACTGCACCTGACGCTCGCGCGGGTGGACGCGGCGGTGGTGGTGGGCGCGTCGGCGGAGTTGCTGGCCGGGGCGGCGCACGGGCACGCGGGGGATCTGGCGCTGGCGACGCTCCTGAGCGTGCGCGGCCCCGTGCTGTGGGTGCCCGCGATGAACGAGCTGATGTGGACGCACCCGGCGGTGCAGGCGAACGCGGCTACGCTGCGCGGCTGGGGGCATGGGTTCCTGGGGCCGGAGGTGGGGGCGTTCGGCACACGCGGCGAGGGGCGCGGCGTGGGCCGCATGAGCGAACCGGATGACATCGCGGACGCGACGCTGGCCCTGTTGAAGGGGGACGCCTCCCCTGCCCCGGTGCGGGATCTGGCGGGCGTGCGTGTGGTCGTGTCGGCCGGGCCGACGCGGGAGTACCTGGACCCGGTGCGGTTCATCAGCAACCCGTCGAGCGGCAAGATGGGCTTCGCGGTCGCGGAGGCCGCGCGGGACCGGGGCGCGGACGTGACGCTGGTGACCGGCCCGGTGACGCTGCCGGACCCGGCGGGCGTGCGCGTGGTGCGGATCGAGTCGGCGCTGGAGTTGCGGGACGCCGTGGTGGACGCCGCGCGGGAGGCGGGCATCGTGGTGATGACGGCGGCGGTCGCGGACTACCGCGCGGCCACCCAGAGCGGCGAGAAGCAGGCAAAGGTGGCGGGCGACGTGACGATTCACCTGACGCCGAACCCGGACATCCTGGCGGAACTGGGCCGCGAGAAGGGGGACCGCGTGCTCGTGGGCTTCGCGATGGAGACGCACGCGGGCGTGGAACGCGCGGCGGGCAAGGCGCAACGGAAGAACGCGGATTTTATCCTCCTGAACTACCCGACGCGGGAGGGCACGGCGTTCGGCGGGGACGACAATCAGGTGACGCTGGTGCGCGCGGACGGCTCGCATGAGGACTGGCCGCGCGTGAGCAAGCGCGAGGTGGCCGAGCGGCTGCTGACCGAGGCGGCGCGGCTGCTGCCCCGTCAGGGCTGAGCGGGGTTCTGCCCGGCGGGACGCCCATCATTGAATTATGCAGTGCATATGCATATGCTGTGTGGAATGGCGGGTACGCTCAGCAAGGAACAACGTCAGAAACGCATTCAGGACATCATCGCCCGCGACAGTGTCAGCACCCAGGGAGAACTCGTCAAGCGCCTCCAGGCCGAGGGCATCCGGGTCACGCAGGCCACCGTCAGCCGCGACATCAACGAGTTGCGGCTGGTGCGCCTCCCGGTCGGGAAGGGCCGCCACCGCTACGCCCTGGCGCAGACCGCCGGGCACGTGGGCGCGCAGGAGGAACTCGCGCGGCTCTTCCAGAACTTCGTGCACGACATCGACCGGGGCGAGAACATGCTCGTGATCCGCACGACCGACGGACACGCGACCGGCGTGGCGCTCGTGCTCGACCGGGTGCGGCGGGACGACATCATCGGGACGCTGGCCGGCGAGGACACGATCTTCGTGGTGGCGCGCACCACGGCAGATGCGGAGAACATCATGGAGGAGTTCCACGCCATGATGCTGGGGTAAACATTGCGGTGAGTCGCAGACGAGGGGCGACCGGACCTGCAAGGCTGCGCAGCAGAGGGAGTGGCAATGAGGAACGGTATTCAGGAGATGGACGGTCATCCGGTGTGGTTCCGGGTGACCGGGAATCGGATGAAGCCGTGACGGGGATGGACACGTCGGCCCTGCTGGACGCCGCCGAGGCGTTCGCGGGGCCCTTCTACGCCGAAGCGGGCCGGGCATACCACACCGGGGCGCATGTGCGGGCGCTGCTGGACGCCCTGGCGGTGCGTGGGGTGCTGACGCCCGCGCTGGCGCTGGCCGCGTGGGGCCACGACCTGATCTACGATCCGCGCGCGGCGGACAACGAGGCGCGCAGCGCGGCCGTGTTCGGGGCGTGGCTGGCCGCGCAGGGAGCGCCCGCCGACCTTCAGGCGGAGGTGCGGGCGCTGATCCTCGCCACCCGGCACACCGTTCCCGTGACCACGCGGGCGGAGGCGCTGTTCGTGGACGCCGACCTGAGTGTCCTGGGGGCCGATGCCGCCACGTTCGACGCGTACGACCGGGCCATCCGGGTGGAGTACGCGCACGTGCCCGAGGACGTCTACCGCGCCGGGCGGGCGGCGGTGCTGCGGGGCTTCCTGAACCGCGAGCGGCTGTACCTCACGCCGGAGTTCGCGGGGCTGGAGCCTCAGGCGCGGGTCAATCTGGCCCGGGCGCTGGCTCGGCTGCGCTGATCTCGGGGCTCAGTCCCAGTTCGCTCAGGACCTCGCCGGTGTGCTGCCCGAGCGTGGGCGGCGCGCGGCGCACCGGCAGGGCCTGCCCACCGAAGCGCCAGGGGGGGCTGGTGACGGTCGTCTCGCCCAGGGTGGGGTGCGCGACGGGCACGGCGACCCCACGCGCCTGCACGTGCGGGTCGCGGAAGACGTCGGACAGGTCGTTCACGGGGCCGCAGGGGACGCCCGCGACCTCCAGGCGGATCATGAGGTCGGCGCGGGTGTGGCGGGCCAGCGCGGGCAGCAGGAGCGTGTCGAGGTCGGCGCGGTGAGTGACGCGGCCCTCGTTCGTGGCGAAGCGGGCATCCGCGCCCAGCTCCGGGTCGTCCAGCGCCGCGCAGAAGCGCCGCCACAGCGCGTCGTTCCCCACGGCGATGTTCACGAACCCGTCCGCGCAGGGAAAGGTGCCGTACGGGACGATGGAGCGGTGGTCGTTTCCGGTGGGGACCGGCACCTCCCCGGTGGCAAGGTAGCGGCCCACCTGCGAGGAGCCCAGCGCGATCACGCTTTCCAGCAGGTTCACCTCCACCCGCGCGCCGTGTCCGGTGCGTTCGCGGGCGTACAGCGCCGCCAGGATCGCCTGGGTGATCAGGGCGCCGCTGTACACGTCCGCGACCGCCACTCCGACCCGCAGGGGCTCGCCGCCTGCCTCGCCGTTGTAGCTCATGAGGCCGCCCATGCCCTGTGCGATCACGTCGTACCCGGCGCGGTCGCGGTACGGGCCGCTCAGCCCGAAACCGGTGATGCTGGCGTAGATCAGACGGGGGTGCGCGGCGTGCAGGTCGTCCCAGCCCAGCCCCAGGCGCTCCAGCGTGCCGGGCCGGAAGTTCTCGACGAGCACGTCGCTGCCCGCGATCAGGCGGCGGGCGGCCTCCAGCCCCTCCCCGGTCTTGAGGTCCAGGGTGACGCTGCGCTTGTTGCGGTTCACGCTCAGGAAGTAGCTGCTCTCACGCGCGCCGTCCGGCCCCGTCTGGAAGGGCGGCCCCCAGGCGCGGGTGTCGTCCCCGCCGGGCGGCTCGACCTTGATCACGTCCGCGCCGAGGTCGCCGAGGAGCATGGTGCACAGCGGGCCGGTCAGGACGCGGGTGAAGTCCGCGACGCGCACGCCACTCAGGGGCAGGTCTGGGGTCATGTGCCCGGATGCTAGCGCGGGCGTAGACTCCGGAGGTTCCAAGCTCGCCCCTCTCCCCCTTCTTCTGGAGGTTCCACCTGTGACCACGCCACAGTCCCCGGCCCGCACGCACCTGGGCCGTCCGCGCAAGATCATCGACGGCCTGGAGAAACTCGTGGGCCGCGCGCCCTACGTCGCCGACCAGTGGCTGCCGGGGCTGCTGCACGCCCGGCCCGTGCTGTCCCCGTACCCGCACGCGCGCATCCGGGGCATCGACCGGACGGCGGCGCTGGCCGTGCCGGGCGTGCACTCGGTGCTGCTGGGCACGGACCTGAACGTGAAGCCCATGCACTCGCGCCCCAGCCTGCTGCTCGCGGAGGACCTGGTGGTGTTCGCGGGCCAGCCGGTCGCGCTGATCCTGGCGGACACCGAGGCGCAGGCGGCGGACGCGGCGGCCCTGCTGGACGTGGACTACGATGTGCTGGACGCCGTGGAGGACGCCGAGGCGGCCCTGGCCGGCGGGACGCTGGTGTGGCCGCAGGGCGTCCCGAAGGCCGACGGCGGCATGGCCGGGCTGCACGGCGGCGAGGCGGGCGCGCAGGCGGCGCGCGAGCCGAGCAACGTGGACGAGGACCGCACCTTCGGGTGCGGGGACGTGGACGCGGCCCTGGCGGGGGCGGCCTTCACGGCGGGCGGGACGTTCCGGGTGGCGGGCGTGCATCAGGGGTACCTGGAGCCGCACGCGGTGGCGGCGCAGCCCGGCGCGCGGCCCGGCGAGGTCACGGTGTACACGAGCACCCAGGGACAGTACGTGGTGCGCTCGGAGGTCGCGGGCGCGCTGGGCCTGCGCGAGCGGGACGTGCACGTGGTGCCGCTGACGGTGGGTGGGGGCTTCGGCGCGAAGTACGGGATCATGGACGCGCTGGTGGCGGCGGCGGCGCTGCACGCGCGGCAGCCGGTGCGGCTGGTCCTGACCCGCAGCGAGGACATGCTGACGACCATGCCCGCCCCGGCCATCGACGTGACGCTGCGGCTGGGCGCCGACGCGGACGGCACCCTGACCGCCGTGGACGCGGACGTGAGGATCGAGAACGGCGCCTTCCGCTTCGGGCACGGGGGGATCATCGCCACGATGCTCGGCGGCCTGTACCGCTGCGAGAACGTGCGGGTCCGCACGCGCGAGCTGCTGCTGAACCGCGCGCCGGTCGGGGCGTACCGCGCGCCGGGCGTGCCGCAGGCGCTGTTCGCGCTGGAGTCCGCCGTGGACGACCTGACCCGCCAGCTGGGCGCCGACCCGCTGGACTGGCGGCTGCGCCACGCGGTGCAGGCAGGCGACCCGATGGGCACCGGGCGGCCCTGGCCGGACATCGGCCTGCGCGACTGCCTGGAGGCCGCCCGCGCCCACCCGCTGTGGCAGGGGCGGCGCGACCTGCCCGAGCACGAGGGGGTGGGGCTGGCGGTGGGCGGCTGGCCGGGCGCGTTCTCCCCGGCGGGCGCGGTGTGCCGCGTGGACACCGACGGCACGGTGCGCCTGCACGTGGGCAGCGTGGACATCAGCGGCGTGCACTCCAGCATGGTGCTGATCGCCGCCGAGACGCTGGGCGTGGACCCGGATCAGGTGGAGATCGTGCAGGGCACCACGGACAGCGGGCCGTACGCGCCGAACTCCGGGGGGTCGCAGGTGACGATCAGCCTGTCGGGCGCGGTGCTGGACGCCAGCACGCAGGTGCGTGACCAGCTGCTGGAACTGGCCGCGCGGCATTTTGAGGCGCACCGCGACGATCTGGAACTCGCGGGTGGGCAGGCGCTCGTGCGGGGCATCCCGGACCGCGCCATTCCGATCGGGAAGCTGGCGGCGCAGGCGCAGCGCGCGCCGGGCGGACCGGGCCCGGTGGTCGCCGAGGGCCGCGCGGCGCTGAAGGCGGGCGCGCCGGGGTTCATCGCGCATCTCGTGCACGTGCGGGTGGATCCGGACACCGGGGCGGTCACCCTGCGGCGCTCGGTGGCTGCGCAGGACGTGGGCTTCGCGCTGAACCCGCTGCTCGTCGAGGGGCAGATCCAGGGGGGCAGCGCGCAGGCGCTGGGGCTGGGGCTGCTGGAGGGCCTGGACTACGCGGGCGGCACGCTGGCGAACCCGAACTTCCTGGAGTACGCGTTCCCGACGAGTACGGACGTGCCGCCGCTGGAGGCCCTACTGGTCCAGCGGCCCAGCGAGCACGGGCCGTTCGGCGCGCGGATCGTGGGGGAGCCGCCGATCACGGCGGGCGCGGCGGCCCTGGCGAACGCGGTGCGCGAGGCGGCGGGCGTGCGCGTGACCGAGCTGCCCGTCACCCCCGAGGCGGTCTGGCGGCTGCGGCAGGCGCAGGCCGGGGACTGATACGGACTCCGGTGGAATGGCCTGCAAAGCCGTTCCATCCGGGCGGCGCGAGCAGGAGCAGAACGGGGTCCGGGCGGGCGGCTCACCCTAAAACTGGACACTTGAATAAATCAGTTTAAGTTTTAAAGCTAAGATGGGGTCATGACGACCCCCGCCTCCTCCCCCACCCGGTCCGGTCAGGCCCCCCCGGACCGGGTCACCCAGACCACGCTGCTGCTCCTCTCGGCGCTCACCATCATGTCCGGGGCCACCATCGCCCCGGCGCTGCCCGCCATGCAGGCGCACTTCGCCGACACCCCGAACGCCGCGCTGCTCGTGAAACTCGCCCTGACCATCCTGGGCATCGTGATTGCCATCACCGCGCCGCTGTTCGGGGTGCTGGCCGACCGCTACGGCCGCCGCCCGGTCCTGCTGGCCTCGCTGGCGCTGTACGTGGTGGGAGGCGGCAGCGGCCTGATCGCGCAGAGCCTCGGCGCCGTGTTGCTGGGCCGCGTGGTGCTGGGGCTGGCCGTGGCGGGCACCATGACGGCCGCCGGGGCGCTCGTGAACGACCTGTTCAGCGGCGCCGCGCGGGGCCGCTTCCTGAGCCAGCAGGCGGCCTTCAACAGCTTCGGCGGCGCGGTGCTCCTGCCGTTGGGCGGCGTCCTCGCCGCCGTGGGCTGGCGCGCACCCTTCGCGCTGTACCTCGCGGCCGCGCTGCTGCTGCCGCTGCTGCTGCGCCTCCCGCACGGCATTCCCGGGGACGCCCACGACCCGGCCGCGCCCGCGCAGGCGCCGCGCTGGGGTGCGATCACGCTGGTGTACGCCCTGGCACTGGGCTACATGATCGTGTTCTACCTGATGCCCGCCCAGGGGCCCTTCCTGCTGCGCGCCCTGCACGCCAACCCCGGCCTGACCGGGCTGATGCTGGGCAGTTCCACCCTGATGGCCGCCGTGACGTCCCTGGTGTTCTCCCGCTTCGCCGGGCGCTTCGATCCGCGCCGACTGGCGGGTCTGGGCATGCTCGTCGTGGCGGTGGGGTGGCTGCTGGTATTCCGCGCGCCGGGCCTGGGGGTCGTGGAGGCGGGTCTGCTCGTGGCGGGGCTGGGCGGCGGGCTGATCTTCCCGAACCTGTACGCCTGGCTGGCCGACCTGACGCCCCCCGCATGGCGGGGCCGCGTGACGGCGGGCATGAGCAGCGCGATCTTCCTGGGGCAGTTCCTCAGCCCGCTGGTGCTGGCCGCGCCTGCCGGGCACGAGGCGCAGGGCTTCGCGGCGGGCGCGGCGCTGGCCGCCGGGATGGGCGCGCTGCTGCTGATCCTCAGCGTCTGGGCCCGCCGCGTGCCTGACGCGCCCAGCGGAGCGGTCCCTCAGCGGGGTTGACCCGAATCCATGAAAAACCGCCCTCCGGCTGGGGGGCGGTTTCTGTGATACCTGGGTTCAGTCGGCGGCGCTGCCGTGGCTCTGCGCGTTCTGAGCGTCGCGGGCGGCCTCGGCTTTCGCCTCGATCTTCGCCTTGATCTTCTTCTGGGTGAATCCGGCTTCGCGTTCGCGCTGGTCGAGCACGCTGCGGATGAAGCGGATGTCGTCCTGAATGCCGGGAATCACGACCTGCTCGAGCGCGTTCACGCGGCGGCTGGTCTTCTTGATTTCCTCGCCGATGCGGCGCAGTTTCGTCTCGGTCGCGGCGACCTTGACGATCGCCTCGAGCACGCCGCCGAAGTCGGTGGCGGCCTGGATGGTGCGTGCGCCGACGTTGATCGGGCTGAAGTTCGCCTGCGCGGCGCGTTCGGGCACGCTGATGCGCGGCACCTTCACGCCGTACAGGTTGTCGATCTGCATGTCGATCTGGTAGTCACCGCTGCCAGCCAGCGAGAGGCTCTCGACCGCTTCGGGGCTGTCCCAGGCTTTCGCGCTGAAGAGGCTGGTGTAGGCGCCCTTGCTGACGCCGCTGAGCTGCTCGCGGGCGGCGAGGGCGTCCTTGACGAGCGCGAAGAATTCGCCGATGAGGGCGTCACGCTTGCGCTTGAGGAGGTCCGCGCCGCCGGAGGCGGTCTTCAGGCTGGCCTTGCTGGCCAGCAGGGCGCTGCGGGTGGGGCTGATCTGTTCTGCCATGTGTGTTCACCTCCTGACGTTCTGGCGTTCATGGTCGGGGGTCGAAGGGTGCGCCGACTAGCGGCGGGGTCACCCTTCGACCCCTCAGGGGCTTACTTCGTGGAGCGGCTGCCCTTCCACATCTCGTCCATCTTCGTACCGTAGTACTTGTCGATGGAGTCCTTGCCGATACGGGTCAGCTGGCTCTGGGGCAGCTTGCTCAGGATGCCCCACGCGACGGTCAGGCTGTCGTCGATGCTGCGGTCCTGGTCGCCCTGGCCGATGAAGTATTCCTCGAAGTCGTTGGCGAACTTCAGGTACAGCTTGTCGGTTTCGGTCAGCGCGTCTTCACCGGTGATGGCCACCAGTTTGCGCAGGTCCAGGCCGTTGGCGTACGCGGCGAACAGCTGGTCGGAGATGTTCTTGTGGTCGGCGCGGGTCTTGCCCTTGCCGATGCCGTTGCCCTGCAGGCGGGACAGCGAAGGCAGGGGGTTGATCGGGGGGAACACGCCCTTGGAGTTCAGGGTGCGGTCGACCACGATCTGACCTTCGGTGATGTAGCCGGTCAGGTCGGGGATGGGGTGGGTGATGTCGTCGTCGGGCATCGACAGGATCGGCACCTGGGTGACCGAGCCGGGCTTGCCGTCCACGACGCCCGCGCGCTCGTACAGGCTCGCGAGGTCGGTGTACATGTAGCCGGGGAAGCCGCGGCGACCGGGGATCTCCTCGCGCGCGCCGCCGATTTCACGGAGGGCCTCGCAGTAGTTCGTCAGGTCGGTCAGGATCACCAGCACGTGGTAACCGTGCTCGAAGGCCAGGTACTCGGCGGTGGTCAGGGCCATGCGGGGGGTGAGCAGACGCTCGACCGCGGGGTCGTCGGCCTTGTTCAGGAACAGGACGCTGCGGGCCAGGGCGCCGGTGCGTTCGAATTCCTGCGTGAAGAAGCTGACTTCGCGCTGGGTCAGGCCCATCGCGGCGAACACCACGGCGAAGTCACCCTCGTGGCCGGGCACCTTGGCCTGGCGGGCGATCTGCGCGGCGAGTTCGTTGTGCGGGAGGCCCGAGCCGCTGAAGATCGGCAGCTTCTGGCCGCGGATCAGGCTGGTCTGCACGTCGATGGTGCTGATGCCGGTCTGGATGAACTCCTCGGGCTTGGCGCGCGCGGCGGGGTTCATGGGCTGGCCGTTGATCGAGAGGCGCTTCTCGGCGACCACGGCGGGCAGCCCGTCGATGGGGCGGCCCAGGCCGTCGAAGCGGCGGCCGATCATTTCCTTGCTGACGCCCAGGCGGGCCACGTCTTCGACGAGGCTGACGCTGGCGGTCGCGAGGTCCAGACCACGGGTTTCTTCGAACACCTGAATGATGGCGTTCTGGTCGGTCACGGAGATGACCTGACCGCCGCGGAGCTTACCGCTCGCGTCCTTGATGTTCACGATGGCGCCGTACGCGAGGTCGCTGGCGGCATTCACGAACAGCAGAGGGCCGGAGATGTACGCGACGTCGTTGTATTCCTTCTGGAGGAGGGTCACGCTTTCACCGCCTTGAAGCTGCTGTCGAGCTCGCCGAGGACGCTGTCGGTGTACGCGGCGAAGTCACCTTCGGGCGTGTAGCGGGCGCGGGCGAGACGCTCGATGATGGGGCTCTGGATGATTTCGTCGATGGTGCTGCCGCTCTTGAGGGCCGCGTCGGCCTGGTCGTAGAACTTCAGGAACATGCGCATCAGGCCGTAGTTCTTGGGCATGCTGGCGCTGGCGTCGACGGGGTCGAAACCGTTCTGCTGCAGGAAGTCCTGGCGGAGCATGCGGCCGGTCTCGATGATCAGGCGCTCGTTGTCCTGCAGGGCGTCGGGGCCGACGAGCTGCACGACTTCCTGCAGCGCGGCCTCTTCCTGGAGAATCGTGCCGATGCGCTGGCGCAGTTCCGGGAAGTCCTCGCCGACGTTGGCGCGGTACCAGGAGTCCAGGATCGGGGTGAACAGGCTGTAGGAGCCGTTCCAGTTGATCGCGGGGAAGTGGCGGCGGCGGGCGAGGCCGGCGTCCAGACGCCAGAAGGCGCCGGTGATGCGCAGGGTGGCCTGCGTGACGGGCTCGGACATGTCGCCGCCGGCGGGGCTGACGGCGCCGATCACGGACACCGCGCCGTCTTCACCGGCGAGGGTCTTGACGGCCCCGGCGCGCTCGTAGAACGCGGCCAGCTTGGCGCCCAGGTAGGGCGGGTAGCCTTCTTCGGCGGGCATCTCTTCCAGGCGGGAGGAGATCTCGCGAAGGGCCTCGGCCCAGCGGCTGGTGCTGTCGGCCATCAGGGACACGCTGTAGCCCTGGTCGCGGAAGTACTCGGCCAGCGTGATGCCGGTGTAGACGCTCGCTTCGCGGGCGGCCACGGGCATGTTGGACGTGTTGGCGATCAGGATCGTGCGGTGCATGAGGGGCCCGCCGGTCTTGGGGTCTTCCAGTTCGGGGAATTCCACGAGCACGTCGGTCATCTCGTTGCCGCGTTCACCGCAGCCCACGTACACGACGATGTCGGCGTTGCCGTACTTCGCGACGGACTGCTGGGTCACGGTCTTGCCGGAGCCGAAGGGGCCGGGGATGGCGGCGGCGCCACCCATGACCAGGGGGAACAGGACGTCCAGGATGCGCATGCCCGTGAGGAACGGCAGGCTGGGGTCGAGTTTCTTGGTCACGGGACGCGGGGCGCGCACGGGCCAGTAGTGGGCCATGCGCAGCTCGGTGCCGTCTTCCAGGCGGGCGATGGTCTGGTCGATGTTGTACTGACCGGCCGGGGCGATCCACGCGATCTTGCCGCCCTTGTCGGGGGGCGTCAGGACCTTGTGCGTGAAGCTGAACTCGGGCACGGTGCCCAGGATGGCGCTGCCGCTGACGGTGTCGCCGACCTGCACGCTGGGCGTGAAGTCCCACAGCTGGGTGCGGTCCAGGGAGGAGACCTCGATGCCGCGCGCGATGAAGTCGCCGCTGGCCTCGCGGATCTTGCCCAGGGGGCGCTGGATGCCGTCGTAGATGCCGTTGAGCATGCCGGGGCCCAGTTCGACGCTCAGGGGGAGGCCCGTGGTCTCGACGGGTTCACCGACGGTCAGGCCGCTGGTGTCCTCGTACACCTGGACGAAGGCGGTGTTGCCGTCCAGTCGGATGATCTCGCCCACGAGGCGTTCCTGGCCCACGCGGACGATGTCGTACATTTTCGCGCCGTACATCCCGTCCGCGATGACGGCGGGTCCGGCGATGCTCTTCACGACGCCGCTCTTGTTCTGCGTCATTACGTTCTCCTTGGGAGGGGCAGAAGGCTGAAAGCCGATGGCTGAAGGCCGCGAGCGAGGACGCTCAGGTGTCTTCTCTGTTGTTGCCATCTGCCATATGCCATCTGCCTTCACCCTCCGTTTTACAGTTTGATATCGAAGCCGATGGTGTCGCGCACCAGTTTGCCCATGTAGGCCTTCGCGTCGACGGTGTCCGGGTTGAACGCGTCGCGCAGGCTGGGGATGGGCAGCAGGATCGGCAGGTCCCGGCCGCGCATGACGCGGGCGGTGGCGCTGGCTGGGTCCGGGATCAGGCCGGTGTCGACGGCGACGAGGCCGTACTGACCTTCGGTGATCAGGCGTTCCAGGGTGGCGAGGGCCGTGTCGGGGGTGGCCTCGATCACGGCGGCTCCGGCGAGGCGGTAGCCGGTGGCGGTCTCGGCGTCACTCAGCACCGCGACGCGTTGCGTGTTGGGCCGGGTCATGCCTGCACCTCGCGGCGGATCTGGTCGGTGGGCAGGTCGTAGAACTTGCCGCGCCCGATCAGGCGGAGTTTGGCGATCTCGATTTCCTTGCGGCGCAGGAAGTCCAGGATCACGCCGACACCTTCCGGGTCACCAGCCGCGACGTTGCGGGTGGCGGTGTCCAGGGCGGTGCGGGCGGCGACCTCGGCGTCTTCCAGGGTGGGGGCGTCGAGGATCGCGCTGACGTCACTCAGGCCGCTGGCGTCGCCGCCGCTCAGGCGGGCGTAGCCGGCCGCGTCGAGTTTCCCGCCGGCGACGAACAGGCTGGGGTCCAGGGGCTGTCCGGCGCCTGCGCGGGCGATCAGGGCGTTGGTGATATCGATCTCACGGCTGAGGTAGCGGCGCAGGCTGGTGTTGCGCGCCACGCTCAGGGCGTGCCGGTAGTAGCCCTGGTCGAGCGCGACTTCCAGGTCCAGCATGCGGTTGCTGCTGGCGTAGGCCTGCGTGGCGGCGCGCATCGCGGCGGCCAGCGGGTGGCCGCTCAGGGCGATGGCGGCGGCCGCGCCGGGCAGGTCGGTGCTCTGCGCGGCGGCCTGCAGCGCGGCCGGTTTCAGGGTCCCGCCGGGGATCAGGTTCGCCAGGATCGCGTCGGCGCCGCGGCCAGTGATGATGCCGCGGGCGACGGTTTTGAGGTTCACGAGATCCCATTTCATGAGCAGGGCCTGGATTTCGCGTTTGGCGTCGCCGTCGGCGAAGCCCAGGACCTTGCGGGCAGTGTCGAACAGGTTGCGGCTGAGCGCCTGGTCCAGTTCGGCGAGGCCCGCCTGCTCGGTGGTGGTGTCGCGCAGGTTCGCGGCGAGTTCGGTTTCGGTCAGGACTCGCAGGAACTCCTGGTAGCTGCCCGCCGCGAGCGCCGAGTCAAGCGAGCGTCCGTCGAGCAGTTTGGTCCGCATGATGCGGACGCGCGTGTTGATGTAAGCGTAGTCGTCGGGCATGTGAATCCTTACTCGGCCAGCAGTCGGCTGATCTGCGGGGCGAGGTCGCCGCGCACGCGGTTCAGGCGACCCACGAGCGTGTTCTGAATGCTGGCCTTGCCGCCCTTGCCGACCAGGCGCACGCCGGTCTTGACCTGCTCGTTAGGGCGCACGTCCAGGTGCCGGCCCAGCTGGCCCAGCGCCTGACGGACGGCGTCGTGCTCGGCCAGGGCCGCCTCGACCACCTCGGCGTCAGGCAGCACCTGCAGGGCTTCTTGCAGCAGCTTGGCGACGATCACGGGGTACTCGGGCGAGGTGGTCACGGAGTGCAGGTACTGCTCGGAGACCGTGAACGCCTGCGCCTGGAGGCTGTCGGCGGCGGCGAGACGCTGCGCGCTGCTGTCGAGGTCAGCGGCGCTGCGGGCGCGCACCAGTTCGGCCTGGCGGGCACCGTCCAGCTGGCGGGTGCGCGAGTCGATCAGGGCCTGGGCCTGTTCGTGGGCCTGGGCGACGATCTGCTCGGCGCGGCCCTGGGCCTCGGCGCGGATGCGCTCGATTTCCTGCTGGGCTTCGTTCTCGAGGAGCTTGTCGAGCGCCATATCAGTTCAGGATGAACAGCGCGAGGAAGCCGAAGATCACGAGGGTTTCGGGCAGCAGGAAGTACAGCAGCAGGCTGCCGGCCTTGCTGGGGTCCTCGGCGACGGCGCCGACCAGGCTGGAGCCGATGCGGGCCTGGGCGATACCGGTGCCGATGGCGCCGAGGCCGAGCGCGAGGCCGGCGCCGACGGCGCGCAGGCCCTGGTACAGGCCGTCGTTGTTGGCGGCGCCGGCTTCCTGGGCGAGACCGGTGCTGACGAGGGCGAAGGCGAGGGAGGCGAGGACGATCTTGTTGTACTTGGTCATGGTGAACACTCCTGGGTTATTTAACCTGCCCCTGGGCGGGGCTGAGGCGGCGAAGGGGGTTGTAGCGGGGGCTGGAGTCGGCGTTGAATCCGGTGGGGTTGAGGAACTCCACCATGTGAAGACGCAGCGGCTGCAGCACGTGGCCGATCAGGGTCAGGGCCAGCACCAGGAAGTGCAGGACCACGCCCAGCAGGATGCCGATGATGATGCCGATGAACCCGATGTTCTCGTACAGGCTCCAGCCTAGGTCGGTGCAGAGCTTGGCGAGAATGGCGGACACCAGACCCACGGCGAAGATACGGGCGTAGCTGACGACCGCGCCGCCCTGCGAGAGCAGTTCGATGGGCAGCAGCGGGTAGTGCTTGATGACGCGCAGCCAGCCGACCACGAAGGCGATGAAGCCGACGTACATCAGCAGGACGCGGGGGTCGCTGAAGTTCGTGAAGGCGCTGAAGTCCTTGCCCGCCTTGGTGGCGAAGGCCATCAGGATCAGGCCGGCGACGCCGCCGAACAGCGCGATACCTTCCCAGGTGTGCACGGGGTCTTTGTGCTTCATGCCCTGCTGCACGCGGATGGCCCAGCCCCACAGCACCTGCAGGATGCCGAAGCACAGCGCGAAGACGAGGGCGACGTTGCTGAAGTACCCGGTTTCCAGTCGCGGGAAGAGGATCGGGATCGCGCCGTAGTGCTTGACGCCTTCCTCGATCGGGTAGCGGACGCCGGTCCAGCTCCAGAGGCTGTTCAGCAGTTCCGGGTTGATGTAGAAGACGTGCAGGTGCTCCAGGAAGGTCCCGAAGAACTCGCCGGTCAGGAAGCCCCACAGGATGGTCCAGGCGGCCATGACGTTCGTCACGAAGCCCAGGTCCTTCAGGGTGATGGGCGGCACGTACGCGCCGAAGAAGCTGAGGTCCCAGCCCTCGTTGCGTTTGGCCTTGCCGAGCAGCCACATGCCGAACCACAGGAACAGCAGACCGTAGCCGATGTCGGCCATGATGATCCCGAAGAACAGCGGGAAGAACAGCGCCACGACCCAGGTGGGGTCGAAGGTGCCGTACTTGGGCGGCGTCATGAGGCCCATCACGGTCTGGAAGGGCTTGACGTAGCTGTTGTTCTTCAGTTCGACCGGCACGAGGTCGTCGTGGTGATCGTCGACGGGGTGCAGGTCGTAGCTGACGGCGCTGCCGAAGCGGTCTAGGGCGCCCTTGAGGGCCGCGAGGCGGTCCTCGGGGACGTACCCCTGCAGCGCGAGGCTGTACTTGCCGCGCGCGGAGACGGCCCGGACGTCGTGGATGGCCACGCGGTCTTTCAGGGCGTCGCGGATGGCGTACAGCGCGGGCGCGTGGGCCTGCGCCAGACGGTCGCGTTCGGCGTTCAGCTCGCCCAGGCGGGCGGTGCCGGTGCGGGAGACGCGGTCCATCTCGGCGGCGGCCTCGCCCAGCGGCAGGCCGTCGAAACGGCCGGGCAGGCGCAGTTCGCCCAGGCGGACCTTGCCCAGCGCGGCGCGCGCGAGGTCGCGTTCGCTGCGGCGGGTGGCGATCAGCCCGACGCGGTTGGCACCGACGGTTTCGGTGGCCAGGACGTAGCGGTCGGCCAGATCGGCCTTCAGCGCGGCGTCCAGTTCGCCGAGGTTGTCGGTGGCCTGCAGCACGAAGGGCAGCAGCGAGACGCGCGGGCTGCGGTCCAGGGTGCCGGCCATGCGGCCCAGGGCGCGCACGGCGTCACCGTAGGCGCTCTCGGCGTCCAGGTCGGCCTGGAGGTCCTGACGCTGACGGGCCAGGGCAGCGGTGGGCTGCGCGGCCTGCTCAATCAGGTCGGCCCAGCTGCCCGCGGCGGGAAGGGAGGCGGGCGCGGGCCGGTAACTGCCCAGTTCCGCGAGGGTGCTCTCCGCGCGGGCGAGCAGGCGCTCGTCCTCGCGGCGGCTCTGGGCGTCGGCCCCGGCGAGGCTGCCGGTGCTCAGCGGGCCGCCCGTGATGGGCTTGAGGTGCAGCACCCCGGCGTCCTGCAGCGCCGCAATGACCGCTTCACTGTCGCGTTTGCGCGTGGCGATCACGACCTGCTGCATGGGGTTGATCACGGAAGCACCGCCCTCATGATGGTGTCCACGGCCTCGCCCAGTTTGGCTTCCGCGCGCGCGCGGATGGCCTGTGCCTGGGACTGTGCACTGGCGCTGGATTCCTCGCGCACCTGCTGCACGTCGCGGGCCAGCTGCTGATCCTGCTCGGCCTGCATGGCCTTCACGCGGGCTTCCGCGTCGCGGAGGATGCTCGCGGCCTGCGCCTGGGCAGCGTCCACGGTCTCCTGCGCCTGCGCGCGGGCCGTTTCGATCTGCGCGTCCAGCGCTGCCTCGCGGCTGGCCAGTTCACTTAAGACTCGACTTGAGACGTCCAAAACTCACTCCTCCTTTCCCGTCGTGACTCAAGCACCCCGGTCAAGCGCCCCAGAAACGTCATGGGGTGTGGCGGGGGTGCGGTGAGTTTTTCGGTGGCCCGACCCTGGTAATGGTGATGTCAGACTCACCTTGCATCCTAACACACCATCTTTATGCTTCAGGCAGGGCATGCGTCCCTGCGCTTGACAACGCAAACCCCCCGGCGTAAGGGGGCCGGGGGGCCGGTCCGCCCCCCGGATGGGGGGCAGCGCGGGTCAGTCGTGACCGACAAACACCGGGGCCGCCAGCGGACTCTGGGCCTCCTGATACCCCTCTTCCTGGTGTTCGCTGAGGTCCACGCCGCGCACCTCCTGCTGCTGGGTCAGGCGCAGCGGAGTCAGCAGGGCCGTGAGTTTCAGCAGGGCCAGCGTGCCCACGCCCGCCAGCGCGGCGGCGGCCAGCACGCCGATCAGCTGCGTGCCCAGCTGCGCGGCGTGTCCGGCGAGCAGGCCCTTCCCGGCCGGATTGATGGCGGGACTGGCCAGGACGCCGGTCAGGAGCGTGCCGACCACCCCGGCGGTGCCGTGGCAGGCGAAGACGTCCAGCGCGTCGTCGGGCAGCAGGCGGTGCTTGTTGGCGACCAGGAACCACGAGACGGTGCTGGCGACCGCGCCGATCAGCAGCGCGCCGCCCGGCGTCACGAAGCCGCAGGCCGGCGTGATGGCGACCAGCCCCACGACCGCGCCGGTCGCGGCACCGATGGCGGTCGGGCGCCCGCCGCGCACCTGATCCCACACCAGCCAGGTGAGCAGCGCGGCGGCGGCGGCGGTGTTCGTGTTCAGCAGGGCGTACGCGGCGGTCTGCCCGGCGGCCAGGGCGCTGCCGGCGTTGAAGCCCATCCAGCCGAACCACAGCAGGCCGGTGCCCAGCAGCACCAGAGGCACGTTGTGCGGGACGCTCACCAGCCGGGGGAAGCCCAGGCGCGGCCCGAGCACCAGCGCAGCCACCAGCCCGCTGACGCCGGACGCGACCTCGACCACGGTGCCGCCCGCGAAGTCCAGCAGGCCCAGCTTGAACAGCCAGCCGTCCGGGCTCCAGACCCAGTGGGCCAGCGGAGCGTAGATACACAGCACCCACAGCGTCCCGAACAGCGCGAACGCCGGGAAACGCATGCGTTCCACGACGCTGCCGCTGACGACCGCCAGGGTGATGACCGCGAAGAGGATCTGGAAGACCGCGAACAGCGGCGTGGGAATGGTGCCGGTCAGGTCACCGGCCATGTTGCCCAGGCCCACCTGCGAGAGCCCGCCGATCAGGGCGTTCCCGCCGGGCCCGAAGGCCAGGGTGTAGCCCACGGCGACCCAGGCGACGCTGGCGATCCCCATGGCGGCGAAGCTCATCATCATGGTGTTCAGGACGCTGCCGGCGCGGACCAGCCCGCCGTAGAAGATGGCGAGGCCGGGGGTCATCAGCAGGACCAGTGCCGAGCACAGCAGGATGAAGGCGGTGTCTGCCCCGTTCATGCCCTGTGCCTGCGCGGCGGCCCCGCTTCCCAGCAGGGTCAGCAGCAGGGGCGCCGCGCGGCGGACCAGGAGACTCACAGGCTGTCCGGGGTGAGCTTGGTCTCGGTGACGGGCGTCAGGGCGGCCGTGTCCTCCTCACCGGTGCGGATGCGGATCACGCGCTCCATGGGCTGCACGAAGATCTTGCCGTCCCCGACCTCTCCGGTGCGGGCGCCCTTGCAGATCGCGTCGATGGCGGCCTGCACGAAGGGTTCGCTGACGGCCATGCGGAATTCGACCTTGTCGTGGAATTCCACCATGACGCGGGTGCCCCGGTAGTGCTCGACGACGGACTGCTCGCCGCCGTGCCCGCTGACGCGGGAGAGCGTGATGCCGCTGATGCCCGCCTGGAAGAGGGCCTCCTTGACCTGCTGCACCCGTTCCGGACGAACGACGGCCGTGATCAGTTTCATGACCCGAGCGTACCCAAGCGTCATCCCCAGAGTGACAATTTGTCCAACATCTTCTCGACAAACCGCACACGACTTGCGGATTTATTGCGATCTGTTCGGCAGAAAGTAGTCATTTCACCTCTTCGGGCAGACAGAAGACCGACCCCCGGGGATGCGGTCGAGGGTCGGCAGACGTGGAGGGTCGGATTCAGGGGTGGGCCGGGTCAGGCCCCAGGAAGGTCAGAGGAGTGTTCAGGTGGTGGTCAGTCGCCGCCGACGAAGACGGGGGCGCCCAGGCCGGTTTCGCTGTCGGAGTAGCCCTGCTCGCTGTGGGCGCTGACATCGATCCCGGCGATCTCCTGACCCACGGGGACGCGCAGCGGCATGACCAGCCCGACCAGTTTCAGCAGGATGAAGGAGCCCAGGCCGGTCCACAGGACGCTGGCCGCTACGCCAATGATCTGGATGAGCATCTGCTCGCCCCAGGGCTTGCCGCTGCCGGTGGTGAAGGCCAGCGCGCCGGTCAGCAGGGCGCCGACGATCCCGGCGACGCCGTGGCAGGCGAAGACATCCAGCGCGTCGTCGGCCTTCATGCGGGCCTTGAACTGCACGGCGGCGAAGCTCGCGGCGGCGCCCAGCGCGCCGACCAGCACCGAGGCGAGCGGGGAGACGAAGGCGCAGGCGGGGGTGATGGCGACCAGCCCGACAACCAGTCCGGTGGCGGCGCCCACGGCGGTGGGTTTGCCGGTGCGGACGCTTTCCAGACCCAGCCAGGTGAGCATCGCGGCGGCCGGGGCGATCAGGGTGGTCATGAAGGCCAGCGCGGCGGTCTGGTTGGCGGCCAGCGCGGAGCCCGCGTTGAAGCCCATCCAGCCGAACCACAGCAGGCCCGCGCCCAGCAGCACGAAGGGGACGTTGTGGGGCACGTGCGCGGTCTTGGGGAAGCCGATGCGGGCGCCCAGCACGGACGCGGCGACCAGCCCGCTGACCCCGGCGGCGATGTGGATGACGGTGCCACCCGCGAAGTCCAGCACGCCCAGCTTGAACAGCCAGCCGTCGGCGTTCCAGACCCAGTGGGCCAGCGGGGCGTAGATCAGCAGGCTCCAGAGGCCGCCGAACAGCACGAACGCCCCGAAGCGCATGCGCTCGATGACGGCGCCGCTGATCAGCGCGACGGCGATGATCGCGAACATCGCCTGGAAGGCCGCGAAGATGTAGCTGGGGATGGTGCCGGTCAGCTGCCCGGCCAGGCCGTTGAAGCCGAAGTTGCTCAGGCCGCTGAAGAAGGCGTTGCCGCCGGGCGCGAACGCGATCGAGTACCCGCCGAGCAGCCACAGCACGCCGACCAGACCGATGCAGACGACGCTCATCATCATGGTGTTCAGGACGCTCTGGGTGCGGCTCAGGCCGCCGTAGAAGAACGCGAGGCCCGGGGTCATCAGCAGCACCAGGGCGGAGGCGACGATCATCCAGGCGGTGTCGCCGGTGTCGAGTGTGGGCGCCTTGGTCTGCGCGAGGGCCGCGCCGCCCAGCAGCAGGGCCAGCGGGAGGGTCTTGCGGAGGTGGGTCATGGGTGCACTCCTGTGGATTCCGCCTCAGGCGGGGGTGAGGCGGGTCTCGGTGACGGGGGTCAGGGCGGCGGTGTCGCGCTCGCCGGTGCGGATCCGCACGACCTGTTCGAGCGGCTGGACGAAGATCTTGCCGTCGCCGACCTCGCCGGTGCGCGCGCCGAGGCAGATGGCGTCGATGGCGGCCTGCACGAAGGGGTCGCTGACCGCCATGCGGACCTCGACCTTGTCGCGGAACTCGACCATGACGCGGGTGCCGCGGTAGTGCTCGACGACTTCCTGCTCGCCGCCGTGGCCGCTGACGCGCCCGAGGGTGATCCCGCTGATGCCCGCCTGGAAGAGGGCTTCCTTGACCTGCTGGACCCGTTCGGGCCTGATGACAGCCGTGACCAGTTTCATGGCGTCTCCTTTTTTCCGCGCAATTTGCAGTGACCGCATCCCTGCATGCCCCCAGCTTAGGAAGATGAGTGCAGCTTGTCAAAAATTACTTTGACATTTGGCTAGATTTTTTCAGACAAGATGCAGTTATGGGTGACCGGGCGCACGCTGAAGCCCGCACACCACGCCGCGTGTGCCGGAAACCGCGCACAACCTGCACGCCCACCACAACGCAGCGGGGAGAGGCCACCCGCTCGCCTCTCCCCTCCCCTGTGTTCCTCCCTGTGTGTGCCGTCACGCTACGTCAGGCGCCGCACCCGCCGCGCCGACCAGAAGCGGTACACGCCCACCACGATCACGGCCAGCAGCAGCGCCGCCACCAGCGGTGCGAACACCGCCAGCGCACTGAGCATCAGGCTCGTGCCGTCCTCCACGGTGCTCACCACCGGGTTCCCCAGCCCGGCCGTCGTGGCGGTCGCGACCGGCCTCACCGCCGTGCGGGTCGCCTGCACGCCCCCCGCCACGATCAGGCCCAGCGCCATGCTCAGCGCCGGGGGCACGTCCGCCACGCCCGACTGCGCCGCGAACAGCACCGCGCCCGCCGCCGCGTTCACCACGCCGCCCGCCACGTGCAGCACGTGATCCACCCCGGGAATCTTGTCGCCCACGAAATCCAGCAGGCCGACCACCGCCACGCCCAGCAGCACCCACGGGTTGCCCAGCAGGTCAAACGGGGCGTTCAGGTGCACCACGTCCGCGCGGGAGAGCAGGCCCACCAGCAGCAGCGGAATGAACGCGTTCAGTCCCGCCGCACCCGACAGGCCCAGCGAGGACAGCAGACCGGACAGGAGTTCCATATCCCCCCATTACGACCCGCGCGGGCCCACCGTTGCTCCCGGGACCCTTGCGCGAATCTTGAGAGGCCCAGGTCCTGACGTCAGCCGGGGAAGGGGGGCCCGTCAGGCGGCGCGCCTCCCCCTCCCCCGGCGCGTCCGCTCAGCGCAGGTAGGCGACGAGCAGGTCCACGCCCGCGCGCAGGTCATCCACGTGCACGGCCTCCACGACCGTGTGGATGTAGCGGGTGGGCAGGCTGAGGGTCAGGGTGGGCACGCCTTCTCTGCTGCGCTGGATGGCCGCGCCGTCCGTGCCGCCGAGCGCCAGGACCTCCAGCTGCGCGGGAATGCCCCGCTCCTGCGCGAGGTCCCAGAAGCCGTCCACCAGCGGGCGGTGCGAGATCATGCTGGAGTCGAACACCTTGATCCCGATGCCCTGCCCCACGTGCGTGACCGCCTCGTCCGGCGCGACGCCCGGGGTGTCCACCGCCAGGGTCACGTCCAGGCCGATGCCCACCGTGGGCTGCACGCCGTACGCGGCGGTGATCGCGCCGCGCAGGCCGACCTCCTCCTGGGTGCTGAACACGGCGATCAGCTCGTGCCGCAGCGCCTGACCACGCAGGGCGCGCAGGGTCTCGAGCAGCAGGAACACGCTGGCGCGGTCGTCCATCGCCTTACCGCACACCAGCTTCCCGACCTGCCGGGCGGTCTGGTCCAGCGTGACCATGTCCCCGACGCGCACCTGCGCGCGGACCTCGTCGGCACTCAGGCCCAGGTCGATGAAGAACTCCTTGACCTCGGGGATCTTCTTGCGTTCCTCGGGGCTCGCGATGTGCACGGGCTTCCCGCCGGGCGTCATGATGCCCGGCAGCGCCCCACCGCGCGCGTGCACGGTGACGTCCCGCGCGAAGAGGTTGCGGGTATCGAAGCCGCCCAGCGCCTGCACGCGCAGGAAGCCCCGGTCGTCGATGAAGCGCACCAGGAAGCCGATCTCGTCCATGTGCGCGCTGATCATCACGCGCTCGGCCACCTCGCCCTTCTTCACGCGGGGCGCGCGGCGGGCGATGACGTTGCCCATGGCGTCCACGCGCACCTCGTCGACCAGCCCGTCCAGCTCGGCCAGCACGAGGTCGCGCACGGCGTCCTCCTGCCCGGGCACGCCCGGCAGGTCCGACAGGCGCATCAGGAGATCCAGCCGCAGGTCCGCCGCCGTCGGGGCGGCCGGAGCCGCGTCAGCCTTCTTCTGTTTTTTCGACACGCCCGCCAGTATGCGCCGCCGTCCCCGGGGTGTCCTGCGGGGTTCGCCCAGCCGGGACAGCGTCACCGTCCGGTGCAGGTTTCGGAGGTTTCGGCGGGGCGGGCGGTTGCGGGCGCAGGTCCGTGCCGTTGAACTGCCCCTGCGCCTCCGCCAGCCCGCTCGCGGCCCAGACCTCGGCGGCGCTGGCGCCCAGCCGCACGAGTTCCGCCAGATCGGCCTTCTCCTCCTCACGCCAGCGGCTCAGGACCCAGTCCGGCACCGCCCAGCCCGCCGGCGGGCGCGAGATCCCGATCTTCACGCGCACGAAGGCCTCGTGCCCCAGCAGGCGGATGATGTCCCGCACGCCGTTCTGCCCGCCGTGCCGCCCACCCATGCGCAGGCGCAGCAACCCGAACGGACTGTCCAGGTCGTCCTGGAGCACCAGCAGCGACTCGCCGCCCAGCTTGTAGAACGACACCAGCGGCGCGACCGCCTTTCCGGACGCGTTCATGAACGTCAGCGGCCGCACGAGCAGCACCTTCACGCCCACCCCTGAGCCCAGGCGCACCTCGGCGACCTCGGCGTCCTTGCCTTCCTTGCGCCACGACGCCCCGGCGCGGCGGGCCAGTTCGTCCAGCACCAGCCAGCCCACGTTGTGCCGCGTCTGCGCGTACTGCGCCCCCGGATTGCCCAGACCCACGATGATCTTCACGGACATCACCCGGCTTACGCCTGGATGCCCCCCAGCAGCTCGCGCCACTTCGCCTCGGTCTCGCGTACGCGGGCGTCCCCCTTAGCCCGGTTGTACCCGCCCCGGAACTCCGCGAAGCGCGTGTCGGTCTCGGCGAACAGCAGGCCCAGCGCCTGGCGCACGTCCGTCAGGTTGCGCTCGGTCAGGGTGGTGTCCTTCGCGTCGAGCACCTCGTCCAGCGTCGCCATCAGGCCCGACAGGGGCCGCAGCCACTGGAACTGCGGGTGGTTCATCACCAGCGAGTACAGCTCGAAGGGGCCCTTGACCGGGCCGTGCATGAACTCGTACTCGCCCTTGGCGACGTCCAGCAGGGCTGAGTGGAAGTGCCGCAGGGCCGGCACGAGCGCCGTGAGTTTGGCGCGCACGTCCGCGTCAGTGGGAGCAGTCATACCCGCCAGGGTAGCAAGCAGGGCCTGGGCCCCGCATGCCCCCCGGCCTTCATGCGGCCTCGGGCGTCCCGGCGCGCCGGCCCGGGCGGCACCCGCCGCTCCGCGTGCACCGGCGCCCGCCACGTGTCACGCTGAAGGCCCCTCAAACCCAGCCTCCCGGGAGACCCATGACGGACGACCCACCCCGCGCCCCGCGCGCCCCTGCCCCCCAGGCGGTCACCCCGCCCACCCTGACGGTCGCCTTCCACCCGCCGCAGTACGCCCAGACCCTTCCCCCCAGCGCCCTGGCCCGCCTGGACACGCGGCTGGCGCACCTGCACGCCCGCACCCCGGACGACGTTCTGCACGCCACGCTGCGCGACGCGGCCCGCCTGCTGGGCGCCCACCTGACCTTCCGCGCCGCCGGACGCTGCGCCCACGCTCACCCCTGGCAGGCCGACGCGGCCCTGCTGGGCGTCAGCGTGCGCCGCGCCGCGCACCTGCTCCACCTGCGGGGCGGCGCGCGCTGCGACCCGGCCGAACTGCACGCCGCCGTGGGCCGCTGGCCCACCGGGACGCTGCTGGTCGCCCGGCGCGGCGTGATCTGCGCGCAGCTCAACCTCGCGTGCGACCTCGACCGCCTGTCTCTCGACGACCTGGAGCTGGAGGGGCCGCCCGGCCCTGGCGTGGCCCTGTACGCCCACCGCCTGCGCCCCGGGGGTCAGCTCGCGGCGTGGCACACGCCCCGCTGGCCCCGTCCCTAGCCGGCCGGTGGGCCATCAATCTGCGGACCGCACCCTGCGGGGTCGCCCGCGTCAGTTCAGCAGGGCCTCGCCGCCCTCGGCCCCGCCGCGCTCGGGCAGCTCCAGCGGCAGTGGCCCGCCCAGCTGCGGTGTCCACATGCTCGCCGGCCCCGGGCGGCCCACCAGATACCCCTGCACCGCCCCGCACCCCAGTTCACGCAGCGCCTGAAGCTGGCCCGGGGTTTCGACACCCTCGACGATCACGGTCAGGTTCAGGCTGCGGCCCAGGCCGATCAGGGCCCCCACCACCCGCTGCTCGATCGGCGACTCGGCCACCCCCGTGATCAGGGAACGGTCCAGTTTCAGCTCGTTCAGCGGCAGCTGCAGCAGGGTGCTCACCGACGACTGCCCGGTCCCGAAATCATCCAGGGACAGCTGCACCCCCAGCGCCTGCACCTGCGCCAGCTGCCGCGCCACGCGCTGCAGATCCTGCACGGTCAGCCGCTCGGTGATCTCCAGTTTCAGCTGCCCGCCGTCCAGCCCGTGGCGGCGCAGCGTGTCGTGCACCCGCTGCGTGAAGTCCTCCTGCGCGACCTCCAGCGCGGAGACATTCACCGCGATCGGCACCCGCAGGTCCCACGCGGCCGCCTGCCGGCACGCCTCGTCCAGCACCCACGCGCCCAGCTGGCCGATCAGACCGGCCTCCTCCGCCAGCGGCACGAACCGGGCCGGGGCCACCAGCCCCAGCCGCGCGTCCGTCCAGCGCACCAGCGCCTCGAAGCCCAGCAGGTCCCCCGTGCCGGCGTCCACCTGAGGCTGGTAGTGCAGGTGCAGCCCACCGGAGTCCAGCGCGTGACGCAGCCGCGTTTCGAGGTGCAGCTGACCGTGCACCGCCGCGTCCATGGACTTGTGGAAGACCTGCACGCTGCCCCTGCCCCCGCGCTTGGCCTGCGTCATCGCCAGGTCGGCCTGCCGCAGCAGGTTCGCCGGCAGGCTGCTGTCCGGCGGGCTGAGCGCCACCCCGACGCTGGCGCGCACGTTCACCGGCTGTCCCTCGACCAGCAGCGGCTGCGCCAGCGCGTCCCGCAGGCGCCGCGCCACACCCGCCGCCTCGGGAGGCCCGGCCACGTCCGGGATCAGGACCACGAATTCGTCGCTGCCCAGGCGCGCCACCGTGTCCACCGGGCGCACCTCCTCCTGCAGGCGGCGGGCCACCCCGCGCAGCACCTCGTCGCCCACCGCGTGCCCCAGCGTGTCGTTCACGCGCCGGAAGCCGTCCAGGTTCAGCTGCACGACCGCCAGCGCCCGGCCGTTGCGGGCCACGCGGCGCAGCTCCACCTGCAGGCGGTCGAGCAGCAGCGTGCGGTTCGGCAGGCCGGTCAGCGCGTCGTGCTGCGACTCGTGCGCCAGCTGTGCCGCCAGCCGGCGCAGCTGCTCCTCGGTGCGCCGCCGCTCACGGATGTCCCGGTCCTGACCCAGGATCAGCTCCCGGCCCCCCACGGTCACGACGCTGCTGGCACTCTCGACCGGGAAGACCGTCCCGTCGCGGTGCAGGTGCGAACCCTCCCCCTGCACCTGCCCCTCCTCGCGGATCCAGGCGAACAGCTCGGCGCCCTCCTCGGCCATCATCGGGTAGGGGTGCAGCCGGTCGATGGACTGCCCGATCAGTTCGTGGCGTTCGTACCCGTTCATGCGGCAGAAGGCCTCGTTGCAGTCCACGATCCGCCACGCGACCTCCGGGTCGTGCGGGTCGATGAGCACCACGCCGTCCGCCGACTGCTCGAAGAGCGTCCGGAAGCGCTCCTCGCTCTCCTGACGCGCTCGGCGCTCCTCGCGTTCCTGCGTGACGTCCACGCCGGTCGCCACGATCAGCGCCACCCGGCCCCGGGCGTCGAGCAGGGCGGTGTTCGACCACAGGACGTAGCGCAGCTCGCCGCTGCGGGTGCGCCAGTAGTTCTCGTGCCGGTTGGGGTAGTCCCCGGCCGTCAGCGCCCCGAAGGCCGCCATGACGCCCGCCACGTCCGCTTCGGGCAGCACGAAGGGCCACAGGACCTGGCCGCGCAGTTCCTCGCAGCTGAAGCCCGAGAGCCGCTCGGCCGCCGGGTTGAAGCGCAGCACGCGGCCCTGGGGGTCGAGGACCACGACCAGCGTGTCAGTCACGTTCAGCACCGCCTCGGCCAGTCCAGCGCCGCCGGGCTGGGCGGCGGACGCGATCGCGGCAGTCAGGCGGCTGAGCATGCCCCGAGCGTAGAGGGCCGGGCCTCACAGAACCTTGAATGGGACGGCGCGTGAACAGGCCTTAATGCGCGCGCCCGCGCCGGGCGCCCCGCTCCCCGGTCAGGGCGCCGGTACTCCACAGCGCCCAGGCCACGAGGACCGGCTGGAAGAACAGCCGGATCAGGCGCTTGCGGTCGGTGTCCAGCCCGAAGGCACTCTGGCGGGACACGTACTGCGACACGTTCCCCGGGAAGATCGCCACGAAGAACGCCGCCAGCGCCAGTCCCACCTGCCGCCGCCGCGCGCCGGAAAGCATCGCCAGCCCGAACGCGATCTCGACCGCGCCGGAGCCCAGCACCACCGCGTCCTTGTTCACGGGCAGCCAGGTCGGCACCTGCGCCTGGAAGGCCCGGCGCTGGAAGGTCAGGTGCCCCACGCCCGCCAGGGTCATGAACGCCCCGAGCAGCGCGCGCGCCGCCGAGCGGGGAAGGGAGGTGGAGCCGGCAGCAGGCGGGGTCGTCATGTGCCCACGGTACGCAGCGCCGCCGGGGTCCGCATGACAGCCGCCCAGCGGAAGCCTTGACCAAAGTCATGGGCGCGCCCCGGGGAGGCCCTCACCCTGGGGGCATGAGTTACGCGATCACTTCCCGCTGCGCGGGCGTCCGTGACGGCGCCTGCCTGGACGTCTGCCCCATCGCCTGCATTCACGACGCCGGGGATCAGTTCGTGATTCACCCGGACGAGTGCATCGACTGCGGCGCCTGCGCGGTCGCCTGCCCCGCGCAGGCCATCGTGGAGGGCCACGAGGCGCCCGGCGCCCTGGCCTACGCCCGCGCCGCGCTGCACCTGACGCCCTGAGTGACGTGCGCCCATGGCAGCATCCGGAGCGTGACGCTCCCTGAGAACCTGCGGGTCTCGCCGCTGCTGCGCGGCGCCGCGCCCGACACGCTGCGGCAGCTGGCCGCGCAGGCGGCCTCCCGGACACTGCCCCGGACCGCCGCGCTGTGGCGCAGCGGGGACCCGGTCGTCTGCGCGTTCATCCTGCTGCGCGGCGAGGTGCGCCTGACCCGCCCCCAGGCCGGTGGTCGCAGCCTGACCCGTCCGGTCAGCGGCGCGGGGGAGGTGCTGGGCCTGCGGGACGTGCTGGGCGCCGCCGACACCTTCGCTGAGGACGCCGTCGTCAGCGCGCCGCACACGGACCTGCTCGCCCTGCCCGGCGCGGCCCTGCGGGAACTGGTCCGGCGCGACCCGGCCCTGGCGGGCGCGGCCCTGACGCTGCTGGCCGAGCAGACCCGCAGCGCCGAGGCCCGCCTGGACCTGCTGAGCGCGCCGGTGCCCGTCCGGCTGATCGGCTACCTGCTGGAACGCGGCCCGCACGCCCTGCCCACCAACTCGGCGCTGGCCGCGCAACTCGGCACCGTGCCGGAACTCGTCAGCCGCCACCTGGGCGACCTGTACCCTCAGGGAATGATCGGGCTGCGCCGCCGGGAGATCGTGACGCTGGATGAGGCCGGGCTGCGCCGCCGCCTGCCGGGCTGAGGGCGGCACGTGAACGCGGCCCCACACCGGACGGCGGGGGCCGCGCGGACCACTGTGGACTTAGAGCGTGCCCTTGAGGGTCGTGGCGACCTTGAAGCGCACCTTCTTCCCGGCGGGAATGGTGATGCGTTCGCTGGTGCCGGGCTTGACGCCGGTGCGGGCGGCGGTCTGGGTGACGCTCAGCGTGCCCAGTCCGGGCAGGCCCACGCTGCTGCCGCCGCGCAGGGCGTCCACGATGCAGTCGATGACGGTGGCGACGGCGTCCCCGGCCTGCTTCTTGTTCAGGGTTGTCTTGTCGGCCACCATGTCGATGATCTGCGTCTTGGCGATCTTGCCGGCCTCGGCCTTCGGGGCGGGTGTGGCCGCGCCTTTCCTGGCGGGGGCGGGTTTCTTCGCGGCGGGCTTGGTGCTCTTGGCCATACGTGCAACCTCCGGGGGTGGACTGCGAGCGGCACAGGGCAAACGCAATTGAATTGTGGGCTCAGTCGCACAGTAACACAGCTGCGCTGAGCGTCAAGAGGGGCTGGAGGTGCGCCCAGTGGGGGTGCAGCGTCACGCGGGCCATCCCGGGCGGCGCCGGGCGCCTCAGTCCGGCCGGGCGGATCGGGCGCAGCGCCGTCCCGGAGGGCCGTTACAGGACGCCCGGTCCGCCCGGCGGGCGCAGCGTGAGCGTCCGGGCGCGGCCGCTCAGGGCGTCGAACGTCCACAGCCGCCCACGCAGCGGTTCGCCCACGCCGCCCAGCACCTTCAGGGCCTCGAGCGCCATGAGCTGCCCGGTCAGGGCAGGCACCGGGCCCAGCACCCCGGCCTCGTCGCAGCTCAGGTCGTCGCCGGGCTCCGGGAACACGTCGCGCAGGCCCGCGTGGGGGCCGAACACGCTGACCATGCCGCTCGTGCCGCTGGCCGCGCCCCAGATCCACTCGCGGCCCTGCGCGGCGCAGGTGTCAGCGATCAGGTAGCGCGCCGCGAAGTTGTCGGTGGCGTCCACGACGAGCGTCACCCCGGTCAGCAGCCCCGGGAGGGTCCCAGGCGTGACGCGCGGCGCGACCCGCACCTGCACGTGGGGGTTGATGGCCTGGGCGCGGGCGGCGGCCACCTCGGCCTTGGGCCGCCCCACGTCGGGCGTGGCGTACAGCGTCTGGCGATGCAGGTTACTGAGGTCCACCCGGTCGTCGTCCGCGACGGTCAGGGTGCCCACACCCGCCCCGGCGAGGCTGGCGACGACGGGGCTGCCCAGCCCCCCAGCGCCCACCACGAGCACGTGCGCCGAGCGCACGCGTTCCTGCGCGCCGGCGTCCAGCCACTCGGGCACCAGCAGGGCGCGCGAGTAGCGGCGCAGTTCGGGGCGGGACAGGGGCCGGGCAGACATGCGGGCAGTCTAGCGGGCCCCGGCGGCGCCCCTGATCCGGGTGGGGGCGCCCCCGCCGGCGCCCCGGACGGCCGCTCTAGAATGCCCGGCGTATGCCTGACCTGCCTGCCCCGCTGCCGCCCGTGCCCACGCTGCTCGTGACGGCAGCGGCGTTCCTGCTGGGATCGCTGGTGAGCGGCGTGCTGTACTCGCGCGCGCGCGGCGCGGACATCCGTGACCGCGACCTGCCGGGCGGCAGCGGCACGTGGCGGCAGTTCGGGCGCGGCGCAGGCATCCTGGTCTCGGCGGGAGACATCGGCAAGGGCGTCCTGGCGGCCCTGCTGGCCCGCGCGCTCGTGCCGCAGGGCGGCGAGGCGCTGGCGGCGCTCGTGACGGGCGCCGTCGTGGCCGGCCACTGCTACCCGGTGTTCTTCGGCTTCCGGGGCGGCGGGGGCATCGCGCCGCTGCTGGGCGCGCTGCTGGTCTTAGCGCCGGGCGTGCTGCTGGCGCTGCTGCTCACGGCGGCCGTCGTGATTCCCACCTACAAGGCCACCCTGCAGGCCCGGCTGAAACTGAACGCGGTGCCGTTCACGACCGCCGTCGCCGTGCCGGTGGGGCTGCTGGCGGGCGCCCTGAGCGGCGGCTTCTGGCCGCTGCTGGCCGGCGGGACCGTCATGGCCGTGCGGGCCGCGCACCTGCTGCGCCTGGAGCGGGCGTGAGGCGCGCGGCCCTGCTCGCGGGGCTGCTGGGCGCCCTGCTGGACAGCGCGGCGGGCGCCACGACCGCGCTGGACGGCCGCACCCTGCGGCACGAGGGCGCGGGCGGCGCGTGGCAGCGCACCCTGCCGGACGCGCTGGGCCCCCTCAGCGGTCCCCTGGAACTGGGCAGCACCGTACTGGTGGGGGCCGGACCGGTCGTGTACGCGCTCGGCCCCGGGGGCGTGGCGACCGGCCGGGCCGACCTGCCGGGCGTGGTGAACAGCCTGGACGCCAGCGGCGACGTGGTCACGGCCAGCACCCTGCTGGGCGGCGTGACCGAACGGTTCACGCTGAACGTGCAGGGCGGCGCGCTGCGCGTGCAGGAGCGGGTGGTGTTCCCGCCGGATCCGGTCGTGACCGGCTGGCTGGCCAGCGTGGCCGATCAGGTGCCGGCCGCGCAGCTGCGCGCGGCGGCGCAGCAGGACCCCCTCAACCCGTTCCTGACGCTGCGGCTGGCGCAGACCGAGGGCGAACCCGCCGGGGCGCTCAGCCGGGTGCGGCAGGCGCTGAGCGGGCCGCTGCCCTTCCCAGCGTGGGTGCAGCTGGCCGAGCGGCTGGACGGAGCGGGCTTCCCGGCGGCGGCGGACCTGGCCCTGGCGCAGGCGCAGGAGGACGCGGCGGCGCGCGGCGTGGACCCGGCGCTGCCGGTGAGCCGCGCGGCGCTGGGGGCGTACGGGAATCCCAGCGGGTACGTGGGAACGCTGCTGGCGCAGGGCCGCGTCGACCGGGCCGGCGCGTGGATGACCTACCTGCGGGACCTGCACCCCCGGTTCGAGGGGGGCGGCGCGCTGTACGAACGCTACGCGCGGACGCTGGACGCGCAGGGCCGCGAGGGCGAGGCCGACGAGTGGCGGCAGTTCGCCCGGACGCTGCGCACCGGCACGCTGTACAACCTGGGGCTGGAGGGCCTGGGCGCGGTGCGCGACGCGGCGCGGCTGGCGAGCCTGGCGCTGGGCCTGAGCCTGCTGGCGGCGCTGCTGACGCTCGCGGTGCGGGCCTTTGCGGCGCAGGGGGAGGACACGCGCGCGCTGGGCGGCCGGTACCGTTCGTGGCTGCGGCGGCCGCTGGCGCGGGCGCGGCGGGTGTTCATCGCGTACGCCTCGCTCAGCGAGCGCCTGACGGTGACGCTGCTGGCGGCCGCGCTGCTGGGCACGCTGGGCGGCGTGCAGTGGGCGAACCTGACCGGCGCGGCGCTGCGCTCGCCGGCGCTGTCGAGCGGCACCTTCGGGGGCGGCTGGTGGAACGCGCAGCTCGAGCGCCTGACCCTGCGGCCGGGGGCCGACGCGGCGCTGCTCACGGCGCTGGGCGCGCAGCTCGACGGCGACGATACCCGCGCCCGCACGCTGTACACGGCGGCGCTGCCGGACGCCTGCGCGCGCAACAACCTGGGCGTGATCGCGCAGCTGCGCGGCGACCTGCCGCAGGCGCGCGACCTCTTCCGCTCGGCGCTGGGCACGCAGCCGGACCTGCTGGCCCCGGCGTTCAACCTGGGCCTGCAACCCGCCGCCCCCGAGGCGGCCTTCCAGCGCACCCTGCGGCCCGAGCAGCCCCGGCTCTGCTACCCGGATCAGCGGCGGCTCACGCGCGCCGCGACCGGCGACCTGAGCGTCACCCTGCGCGGCGCGCTGAGCGACCCGCTGGCGCTGCTTGATCCCTCGGCGGGGGGCTCGGCGCGACTGGGCCTGGCCCTGCTGGGCGTCACGGGACTGGGGGCGCTGCTGCTGCTGTCGCTGCTGCTGCCGCGCACGCCCCTGCCCCCCGAGCGCTCCCGCCCGGCCGGGTTCCGGCTGCTGGGCCTGCTGCTGCCGGGCGCGGCGCTGCTGGATTCCCCGTGGGGCGGGGTGCTGCTGGTCGCGTGGGGCGTGACCCTGGCGGCGCTGGCGCCCCTGTCGGGCCTGGTGGCGTTCGCGGGGCTGCCGCTGGCGGCGGGTCAGGCGGCGCTGCTGGCGGCGCTGGGGGGCATCTACGGGGTAAACACGCTGGCGTTCGTGCTGGCCGAACTCCGGCACGCGCGCCGGGCCGGGCGCGGGCGGCTGGACGACCCGCTGGCCTGACGCGTGTGCCGGGCTTCAGGGGCGGCTGCGGGCTCCGGGGGCGGGCGTACCGTGTGGGCGCCGCGCGCCTGTTAGCCTGCCGGGCATGAGGCTGGTGGTGGGGGTGTCGGGCGGCAGCGGCATGCCGTACGCGGAGGCGATCCTGCGGGCGCTGCGCGAGCTGGACGTGGAGTCGCATCTGGTGGTCAGCAGCGGCGCCAAGCGGGTCATGACCGCCGAGGGGTCCGGGCCGCAGCTCTCTGACCTGACGGCGCTGGCGTCTGTCGTGCATGACGACCGGGATCTGGCGGCGGGCGTGGCGAGCGGGTCGTTCCGCACGGACGGGATGCTGGTGGTGCCGTGCAGCGCGGGCACGCTGGCGAAGATCGCGCAGGGCTTCGCGGACAATCTGGTGGCGCGCGCGGCGCACGTGACCCTGAAGGAGCGGCGGCGGCTGGTGCTGGTGCTGCGCGAGGACCCGCTGCCGCGCCCGATGCTGCTGAACATGCTCGCCGCGCACGACGCCGGGGCGACCGTGATGACGGCCAGCGCGGGGTTCTATCACGCGCCGGGCAGCGTGGACGAGCTGCTGCATTTCGTGACGGCGCGGGTGCTCGATCAGTTCGGGCTGGACGTGCCGGGCTTCCGCCGCTGGAGAGAGGACGGCGCGTGAGGGGCCGGGCGTGAGGGTCGCCGCGCTGATCCCGGCGGCCGGGTCGGGCACGCGGCTGGGGCTGGGCCCGAAGGCGTTTGTGGAGGTCGCGGGCCGCAGCCTGCTGGGCCGCAGCGCCGCAGCCCTGGTCCCGCACGTGGACGAGGTGCTCGTGGCGCTCCCGGCTGGACTGACGCTGCCCCGGGACGTGCCCGCGCGCGCCGTGACGGGCGGCGACACCCGGCAGGCGAGCGTACTGGCGCTGCTGCGCGCCACGGACGCCGAGGTGGTCCTCGTGCACGACGCGGCGCGGCCCTTCCTGCCGGGCGCGGTGGCCGGCGCGGTGATCGCCGCGGCGCGCGAGGTGGGCGCGGCGACGGCGGCGCTCCCGGTGGCGGACACCCTGGTGCGGGCCGGTCCGGGCGGCGACTGGGGCAACCTCATTCCGCGCGAGGGGCTGTGGGCGGTGCAGACGCCGCAAGGCTTCCGGCGTGACCTGCTGCTCGCCGCGCACGGGGCGGCGCTGGCCGACGGGTTCGCCGCCACGGACGACGCGGGGCTGATCGCCCGGACGGGCGGCGCGGTGCGGCTGGTGCCGGGCGACGCGCGGCTGTTCAAGGTGACCACGCCCGGCGACCTGGCCCTGGCGCAGGCGCTGGCCCCGGTGTGGGACGCCGCCCCGGTGTGAGATGCTGGGGGGGCATGAGCGACCTCGCCGCGCCCGTCACGTACTTCGCGCCCGCCAAGGTGAACCTGGGCCTCAGCGTCCGGGACCTGCGTTCGGACGGGTACCACGAACTGCACTCGCTGATGGTGCCCCTGAGCGTCGGGGACGACCTGGAGATCGCCCCGGCCGCCGCCCTGACCCTGCGGGTGGAGGGCGCCGACCTGCCCGAGGACGGGGGCAACCTGGTGTTCCGCGCGGCGCGGGCGTACCTGGACGCCGCCGGCGTGGCGGGCGGCGCGGCGATCACGCTGCACAAGCGGCTGCCGCTCGCGTCGGGCCTGGGGGGCGGCAGCAGCGACGCGGCGACCACGCTGATGGCGCTGGCGCGGCTGTACCCGGCGGGCGTGGACCTCAGCGCGCTGGCGCTGCGCCTCGGCGCGGACGTGCCGTTCTTCCTGCTGGGCCGCGCGGCGGTTGCCTCGGGCGTGGGCGAGGTCCTCGCCCCCACCCCGGTGCCGCGCGTGGCGCTGGTGCTGCTCAACCCCGGCGTGGAGGTCAGTGCCCGCGACGCGTACGTGTGGCTCGACGCCGAGGAGGGCTTCACCCCGGCTCTGGAGATCGAGGCGATTCTGGCGGCCCTGTCGAACGGGCGGCCCACGCCGTACCTGAACGCCCTGCAGGGCCCGGTCGCGGCGCGGCACGCTCCCATCCGCGAGGCGCTGGCGGCCCTGACGGCGGCGGGGCTGCACTCGCCGCTGATGAGCGGGTCGGGCAGCACCTGCTTTGCGCTGGCCCGCGACGACGCGCACGCGCACGACGCCGCGCAGGTCCTGGCGGCGCGGCACCCGGACTGGTGGGTGCAGGCGGCGCACAGCCTGGGCAGCTGAGCGGGGGCCCCTTCAGCTCACCTCAGGTAAGTCGCGGGTAAGGCCGGCGGGTCTACGCTGCCGGGCAGACGGCCCCCTTCACGCTGCCCCTGCCCGGAGTGACCACTTGACCCTGCACGATCCCCCCACCCTGATCACGACTCCTGTCCTGCTGGTGCCCACGGCGCCGTTCGAGCGGGTCGGTGCGCTGCCGCAGCGGCACACCGTGCCGGGCGCGGAACTGCTGGTCTTTCAGTTCGCCAACGGGTACGGCGCGGCCGTGACCCGCCAGCTGTCCCGACCCGAGGAGAGCGCCTTCGAGTTCTGCGTGCTCGACTGCATGCAGCCCACGCCTCAGCCCTGCTTCTCGACCACGGTGGCGACCTCGTTCGTGTCGGGCCTGTCGCGTGAGGGCACCGAGGGCCTGCTGATGCTCACCGAGCGGCTGGGGCTGCATCCGCTGCGCGTGCGGGCGAACAGCAGTCTGCTGGACGAGGACTTCTGATCCACCCGCCCGGGGGGCACTGACCGGAGCAGCTGACCGGGCGGCGGGGGAAGGCCTACCCCCACCGCCCGGTTCTGCGCGCGTGGACCGCCGGGGGCTATGCTGCGCGGGTCACATGAACACGAAAACGGTGGGGCCGCTGCGGCGGAAGAGGTCGTGGGGTCGCCGGGTGGCGACCGGCGTGCTGGGGACGCTGCTGCTGCTGGGCGCGGCGGGCGGCGGGGCCTACGCGTGGCTGCGCGCGACCAGCGAGCCGCAGCGCGCGGGCAACGTGAATCTGGCCGGGCTGGGCGGGAACGTGCAGGTCACGCGCGACGCGTGGGGCGTGCCGCACATCCGCGCGCAGACCGACGAGGACGCGGTGTTCGCGCTGGGCTTCGTGCACTGGCAGGACCGCGCGTGGCAGATGGACTTCCAGCGGCGCGTGGCGCAGGGTCGCCTCTCGGAGGTGCTGGGCGAGGCGGCGCTGCCGCAGGACAGGTTCCTGCGCACCTGGGGTTTCCAGCGGGCCGCGCAGAGTGCCCTGCCCGCCCTGGACGCGCGCTCGCGCCGCCTGATCGCGGCGTACACGGCGGGCGTGAACGCCGCGCAGGGCCGGGGCAAGAAGGCGCTGGAATTCCGGATCCTGGGGTACACGCCGGAGCCCTGGCAGGACGTGGACACGGTGTCGTGGAGCAAGCTGATGGCCTTCGACCTGGGCGGCAACTACGACCGGGAGGTCCTGAACGCCCACGTCGCACGCCAGCTGGGAGCGGGGGGGCTGGATCAGGTCACTGCGCCGTACCCGGCGGATGGGCCGACGATCCTCAGCGCGGACGAGGTCGGGGCCGAGAACGCCGCGCCGCAGACCGGCACGACCTCCGATGCGCCCCGCCTGCCGGAGGCGACGGTCGCGGCTCTGCGGGCGCACCTGCGGGCCGCCGAGGCGCTGGGCATGCAGCAGGTGCCCGGCAAGGGCAGCAACGACTGGGTGATCGCCGGGTCGCGCACGGCCAGCGGCAAACCCATCCTGGCGGACGACCCGCACCTCGCGCTGACCGCGCCGATGCTGTGGTACCTCGCGGACGTGCAGGGTGGGGACCTGAAGGCGATCGGGGCCAGCATCCCGGGCCTGCCGGCCATCGTGATCGGGCGCAACGAGCGGGTCGCGTGGGGCGTGACGAACGTGAACCCCGACGTGCAGGACCTGTACGTGGAACCCGAGGGCGCGCGGCTCACCAGTCGCCAGGAGGTGATCAAGGTCAAGGGCAAAGAGGACGTGACGCTCACCGTCCGCGAGAGCGCGCACGGCCCGGTCATCAGCGACAACGGCGGCGGCGGCCTGAACTTCGCGGACGCGGGCCCGCGCGTGGCCCTGAAGTGGACGGCGCTGCAACCCGGCGACACCACCATGGACGCCTTCCTGGGCCTGAACTACGCGCAGAACTGGGCCGAGTTCACGCAGGCGCTCTCGCGCTACGTGGCCCCCAGCCAGAACTTCGTGTACGCGGACGTGGACGGCAACACCGGCTACTACGCGCCGGGCCGCGTGCCCATCCGCGAGGGCTGGGACGGCAGCCTCCCCGTGCCGGGCGACGGCAGCCGCGAGTGGCGCGGCTTCATTCCCTTCGGGGAACTGCCGCACACCCTGAACCCGGCCGACGGACTGGTCGTCACCGCGAACAACCGGGTCGTGCCCGACGGGTACCCCTACCTGCTCGGGAACACCCGCAACTGGGCCGAACCGTACCGCGCCCGGCGCATCACGGACCTGCTGACCGCCACCCCGAAACTGAGCGTGGCGGACGTGCAGCGCACCCAGCTCGACACCCACAGTCTCGTGTGGGACGACTTCCGCCCCGTTCTGCTGGCCACGAAGCCCGGCAGTGACCGCGCCCGGCAGGCCCTGAGGACCCTGCAGGGCTGGGACGGCAGCATGACCACCGGCAGCCAGGGCGCCCTGCTGTTCGAGGCGTGGCTGCTGCAGCTTCAGGAGATGGCCCGCGACGAACTGAACGACGCGACCGTCATGAACAGCCTGTCCGTCCTGAACCAGCTGCGCGCCGGCGGCGAACTGTGCGCGCAGGGCGGCCAGGGCGACTGCGCGGCCCTGCTGACCCGCACGCTGGACGCCGCCATCACCGACCTCCAGGCCCGCCTGGGGGACGACATGACCGGCTGGACGTACGGGAAGCTCCATCAGGTCGCCAGCAACCACCGCGCGTTCGGGAAGGTCAGCGCCCTGGCGTGGCTGTTCAACCACCACGCCCCCACCCCCGGCGGCACGAACACCGTGAACGTCGCCCGGCCCGAGCACGACACCTTCGCGCAGACGCACGGCCCCAGCTACCGCCAGATCGTGGACCTCAGTGATCCCGACCGCAGCGTGTACATCGGCAGCCTGGGGCAGGCGGGCAGCCCCCTGGCGCCCCACGCCACCGACCAGATGACCCGCTGGATCGGCGGGCAGTACCTCCCCATGAGCACGAAACCCGCCGACTGGGGAAACACGCAGACCCTCACCCTTCACCCGGCGGGCAAGTAGGTAGACTGCCGTATGGCCGAACCTCACCGCGTGCGCGACGCCCTGCGCGCCAGCATGACCGCCTGGGCCACCCTGACCGTCCGGGACGACCAGGCCCGCGTGACCCTCGCCCCCGACCTCGACGTGCTTGCCCCGCAGCTCGACGCGATCGACCCCGGCTGGAGCCTCACCTGGGCGTGCGACCACCCGGCGCCGCCCATCGTGCGCGCCCGCCTCAGCGTCCTGGGTGCGGCCCGCGAGGGCCTCGCCACCGCGCATACCCTTCAGGACGCCAAACTGGCCGCGCTGGCCGACCTCGCCCGCTCGTACGGCGTCACGCCCACCAGCGACCCCGTCTGGGTCGAGTACGACCCGGAGGACGGCGCGAACACCAGCGAACTGGAAACCGACACCCCCACCCCCCGCCCCGCCGCCGAGCGCCCCCTGCCCCCACAACCACCCCGCGACCCGCAGATGGAAAAGGCGCGTCGGCACATCGAGGACCTGCTGGAGCAGCTGAAAGTCGCTGGGCGCGGCGGGGAAGCCGCCCGCATCCTCATGCGCGGCTACGGCGAGACCCTGGAAGAAAGCCGCGCCATCTACAAGGACCTCCACGCCCTCCTGAAAGGCTGACCCCATGCGTAAATTCCTCGCCTTCGGCGACGTGCACGCCGACTTCGACCTCCTCTGGGCCGCCCTGCGCGCCGCCAGCTGCGCCGACGGTGCGGGGATGCCCACCCCGCCCGTCCAGGCCGGACTGTTCCAGGTCATCCTGATCGGCGACCTCGTCCACCCGAAGAACGAGCGCGATTACGCCCGCCTGACCGGCCTGCCCCGCTTCGACCACAAGAACCCCGACCACCTGTTCCTCGCCGCGCGCGAACAGATCCGCCACCTGGAGAAACTGAAGGCGTACCAGGAAGCCGCGCCGCACGCCGTGCACATCATCCTGGGCAACCACGACGACGCCGTCCTGAACACCAGCTACGTGCTGGGCACCAGCGGCGGCATGGTCCACGTGGAATTCGACCCGGACCACGGCGGCCTGATCCTCCCCGACCACCTCGCCGCGTGGATGCGCAGCTTCCCGCGCGAACTGCGCGTCGGCACCGTGCAGTTCGCGCACGTCTCACCCCTGCCCGCCCACGCGCACTATGACGACCTGTTCTACGCCGACCACAGCCCCAAACGCTGGTTCCGCGACTCGCCCGAGTACGTCCGCATGGCCGGACTCGACTACGGCGTGTACGGCCACACCCAGATCGACGGCGGCATCCACCTCGACGAGGACCACCACCTCGCCATGATCGACGCGCTGCACGCCCGCGAGTACCTCGAACTGCTGCTCGATCCCGGGCAGGACGAACCGGTCCAGAACGTCCGCGCTGTTCCCTTCTGACCCCGCCCGCCCCGGCCCGCGCGCCCACACATTGACAACCGTGAAGTGCGCCGCTATCCTTAACCCCGCTGCTTTTGCAGCCCCTTCAAGGCACGGTCCGGTAGTGTAGCGGTTAGCATATCTGCCTGTCACGCAGAAGGTCGCGGGTTCAAATCCCGTCCGGACCGCCAAGGAAGGCTAGGTAGCTCAGCTGGTAGAGCAAACGACTGAAAATCGTTGGGTCGCCGGTTCAAGTCCGGCCCTGGCCACCACCAAAGGAAACGCCCCCACCCCAGCGGTGGGGGTTTTTCATGCCCTCATGCGTGCGGGCCATGCTGGGCGTCATGCGCCCACAGTTCACGCCTGAAGCCCTGCGCGCCGTCGCGGCGTTCCTGCCCGTCATGGCGGACCCGGCGTTCCGCTTCACGGACGGCCAGCCGCCCGCCGTGGTCCTGCCGGACGGCGGCGTGCAGATGCGCGGGTACGCGTACGACCCGCAGGTGGCGCGGCTGCTGCGCACGCTGGACGAGTTCGGGTGGGTGCATGCCGACGAGCGGTTCCAGTGGCCGCGGTGGGCGCAGTCGCCCGAGGCGCGCGCCCTGCGGGACGACCCGGCGGTACTGGCCCGCGCGACCCCGGTTCAGCTGGCGCGGCTGCTGACGGTCTTCGCGCGGCAGGAGCGGTTCAGTGACGGCGCGCGCCTGGGCTTCTGGGAGTCCGGGCTGCTGCTGGGCATCCTGCGCCGCGCGGCGGCACTGGCGGATACAGCGGGACGGGCGGGTGCGGCGGGCTGATCCTCCCTCTCCCCTGCCGGGTGCCCGGGCGCCTGTGTTCCCCGCCCCCTGGCAGGAATGCATGGACTTGTGGATAATGCGCGGTTGAGGTCGCGCCTGCGGGTGCGGACTCCCACAACCGGGTGACCTGTACTGTCACCCCAGGCCCGCGCCGTTCAGGGTGCGGACCTGCCGGGAGGAAAGACATATGACGAACGTGACTGCCGGGGCCGACTGCGGACCCCAGAACCCTGGTTTTGACCGCCGCTACGACGTGCAGGGCCTTGACGCCATCGACGTGGCCGTGCTGGGCACCTTCCCGCACGTGCGCGAGGACGACCCGGTGCGCTATCCGGGCGAGCCGATGCAGATCGAGATCGTGACGGACGAGTTCAGCCCGGTGTGCCCCTGGAGTGGCCTGCCGGACTTCGGCCGCCTGGAGATCCGGTACCTGCCGCGCGAGGCGTGCGTGGAACTCAAGAGCCTGAAGTACTACCTGACCAGCTACCGGTTCGTGGGCATCTACCACGAGCACGCGACGCGGCGGGTACTGGCGGATCTGGTGAACCTGCTCAAGCCCCTGAGCATGGAGATCCGCTGCGATTACGGCATGCGTGGCGGGCTGAACACGATCTGCACCGTGAAGTACGTGGCGCCCGACCATCAGCCCCAGGGGGCGTAAGCGGATGCCGTGGAAACTGAGTTCGGAGTTCACGTTCGATTCGGCGCACGTGATCACCGGCTACGACGGGCCGTGCGGGCGGCTCCACGGGCACACGTACCGCGTGCGCATGGAGCTCAGCAGTGAGAAGCTGCGGCCCAGCGCGCACGTGAAGCGCGCCATCATGGTCGCGGACTTCAAGACCCTCAAATGGGCCAAGAAGGACGTGGACGCGGGCGGCCTGGACCACGCGTACCTGAACGACCTCCCGGACCTGGGCGACGACACGACCGCCGAGGTCATCGCCGCGTACCTCCACCGCAGGACGATGGACCGCGTCCGCGCCGACCTGCCCGAGGGGGACGACGGCGCGGACCTGCGGCTGCACGTGACGCTGTGGGAGACGCCGGAGAGCAGCTGCGAGTACTGGGAGTGAGGCTGTGAACCGGATTCCGTCTGTTCCATGTGCACCTCGGCACCCCACCGAGGTCCACATTCCACGCCCGGAATCCGCTGGGCTCCTTCTCGCGTCCGCTCGACTGGACCGGTTCTGGCGAACCATTCCAGCGGAGCAACCATGAAATACCCGGTGTACGAGCGGTTCTACACCTGGCAGGGCGAGGGGGTGCACCTGGGCCGCGCGGCGTACTTCATCCGCCTGTACGGCTGCCCCCAGGCCTGCCCCTGGTGCGACAGCGCCGGAACCTGGCACCGCGACTACCGCCCGGACGGCGTGACCCTGATGGATGCCGACGAGTTGGCCGAGGTGGTGCGCACCGAGAGTCCGGACGGCGCCGTCGTGGTCGTGACGGGGGGCGAGCCGATCCTGTTCGACCTCGCGCCCCTGACGGACGCCCTGCATGCCCAGGGCCGCCGGGTGCACATCGAAACGAGCGGGATCGCACCGTTGCGGGGGGCGCTGGACTGGGTGACCCTCTCACCTAAACCCTTCGGTCAGCCCCCGCTGCCGGAAGTGGTGGCGCGGGCAGATGAGGTGAAGATCATCGTCCACGACCCGGGCGACATTCAGGCCGGACTGGACACCCTGACCGGCCTGCCGGAGAAGGCGGTGATCTGGTTGCACCCCGAGTGGAGCAAAGCCCGCGAGCGGGACCTGACCGTGCTGAACGCGATCACGCAGGCCGTGAAGGACAACCCGCGCCTGCGGGCCGGGTACCAGATGCACAAGCTGTACCGCGCCGACGACCTCGACGCGCACAGTGACAAACGCCTGATCCCCCTCGGCGGCAACGTGGAACTCGGGTATTGACGGGGCGGTGGGGCGTCGAGGCTGGGCTGTAGGAGACGCAGCCTGAACCACGCTTTTTCTCCTCCCCCTTCATGGGGGAGGTCGGGTGGGGGTGAATCCCACCGGAGGATTGAACATGACGGAGGGCAAGAAGCGCGCGGTGGTGCTGCTGTCGGGCGGGCTGGATTCGAGCACGGTGCTGGGCATGGCGACCTGCGACGGGTACGCGTGCACGGCGCTGTCGTTCCGGTACGGGCAGCGGCACACGGTGGAGCTGGAGCGCGCGGCGAAAGTGGCGGCGCATTTCGGGGCCGCGCACCGGGTGATCGACATCAACATCGGGTCGTTCGGGGGGAGTGCGCTGACGGACGAGAACATCGTGGTGCCGACGGACGGCACGGCGGAGGGCGTAATCCCGCCGACGTACGTGCCGGGGCGCAACACGGTCTTTATTGCCGTGGGTCTGAGTCTGGCCGAGGCGATCGACGCGGAGCGGGTGTTCCTGGGTATCAACGCGGTGGATTACAGCGGGTACCCGGACTGCCGCCCGGAGTACCTCGCGGCGTATCAAACGCTGGCCGACCTGGCGACGAAGGCGGGGCTGGAGGGGCGCGGCGCGGTGCTGACGGCGCCGCTGGCGGAGCTGACGAAGGCGGACATCGTGCGTGAGGCGCTCGCGGTGGGCGTGCCGATCGACGTGACGTGGAGCTGCTACCAGGGGGGCGAGGAGCCGTGTGGGGTGTGTGATTCGTGCCGCATCCGGGACAAGGCGCTGATCGAGGCAGGCCGCCCCGACCTCGCCACCACCTACGCCCAGGCCCAGTTGTAATCCCAGCAGGAGAGGCGGGACGCGCCAGGGGTCTTCCCCACGCGTCCCGCCTCCCTCTTGCGAAATTCCTTAGAGGACGCTCTTGACGACCTTGCTGACGTTCTGGACGCTGAAGCCGAACTTCTCGAACAGGACGCTGGCGGGGGCGCTGGCGCCGAAGGTGTCCATGCCGATGACGGCGCCGTCGGTGCCGACCCACTCGTACCAGGGGCCCTTGGCAGCGGCCTCGATGGCGATGCGTTTGACGCCGGGGGTGAGGACGCTGTCGCGGTAGCTGCGGTCCTGGGTGCGGAAGACTTCCATGCAGGGCATGCTGACCACGCGCGCCTGGATCCCCTCGGCGGCCAGCGCCTCGGCGGAGTCCAGGGCGAGGCTGACCTCGCTGCCGGAGGCGATCAGGATGACCTGCGCGCCGTCAGCGTCGCGGACGACGTACGCGCCCTTCTTCACGCCCGCGTGGTTGCGGGGCAGGATCGGGAGGTCCTGGCGGGTGAGGGCCAGGGCGGTGGGGCCCTTGTCGTACTCGAGGGCCATCTGCCACGCGGCGGCCGTCTCGTTGGCGTCGGCGGGGCGGATGACGTGGGCGCCGGGGACGGCGCGGAGCATGGCGATCTGCTCGATGGGCTGGTGGGTGGGGCCGTCCTCGCCCAGGCCGATGCTGTCGTGCGTGAGGACGTAGGTGACGGGCTGCATCTGGATGGCGCTGAGGCGGAAGGCGGGCTTGAGGTAGTCCGCGAACACCAGGAACGTGCCGACCATGGGGTGCAGGCCGCCGTACAGGCTCAGGCCGTTCGCGGCGGCGGCCATCCCGAACTCGCGCACGCCGAACAGGACGTTGCGGCCGGCCATGCTGCCGCTCTGCATCTCGCCGCCGTCCTTGATGGTGGTCTTCGTGCTGCCCGAGAGGTCGGCGCTGCCGCCCATCAGGCCGGGGAGGACCTTGGCCAGGGCGTTGATGACCTCACCGCTGGCGTTGCGGGTGGCGACGCCCTTGCCGCCCACCTCGTAGCTGGGCAGGGCGTCGGCGAGGTTGGCGGGCAGTTCGCGCTTGAGCATCGCGTCGACTTCGGCGGCCAGTTCGGGGTGCGCGGCGCGGTAGCCGTCCATCAGGGCGTTCCAGTCGGCCTCGAATTTCGCGCCGCGTTCACGGGCGTCCATGTGCGCCTTGACTTCCTCGGGCACGGTGAAGGGCGGGTAGTCCCAGCCCAGCGCGGCCTTGGTCTCCGCCACACCCTCGGCGCCCAGGGGTTCGCCGTGGGCCTTGCTGGTGCCGGCGCGGGGGCTGGCGAAACCGATCACGGTGCGCACCTGGATCAGGGTGGGGCGGTCGCTGGTCTGCGCTTCCTTCACGGCGGCGCGGATGGCGTCCAGGTCGTTGCCGTCGGCGACCTTCTGGACGTTCCAGCCGTACGCGACGTAGCGGGCGGCGATGTCGTCGCTCTCGGCCTTGCTGGTGGGCGTGTCGAGCTGCACCTGGTTGTCGTCGTGCAGCCAGATCAGCTTGTTCAGGCGCAGGTGCCCGGCCAGGGCGGCGGCCTCGTGGTTCACGCCTTCCTGCAGGTCACCGTCGCCCAGGATGGCGTAGGTGTGGTTGTCGAAGATGGGGAACTCGGGGCGGTTGTAGCGCGCGGCGAGGTGCGCCTCGGCCATCGCCATGCCGACGGTCATCGCGGCGCCCTGGCCGAGGGGGCCGGTGGTGGCGTCGAGGCCGGGGGTGTGGAAGAACTCGGGGTGGCCCGGGGTCTTGCTGCCCCACTGGCGGAAGTTCTTCAGTTCGTCCAGCGAGAGGTCGTACCCGGTGAGGTGCAGCAGGCTGTAGATCAGCATGCTGGCGTGCCCGGCGGACAGCACGAAGCGGTCACGGCCGGGCCATTCCGGGTGCTGGGGGTTGAAGCGCAGGTAGTCCTGCCAGACGACGTACGCCATGGGCGCGGCGCCCAGGGGCGCGCCGGGGTGGCCGCTGTTGGCGGCCTGCACGCCGTCGATGCTCAGGGTGCGGATGGTGTTGACGCTCAGCTGTGGGATGTCGCTGGACATGCCGTCATCCTACCCCGAGAAGAGTATGTGTACCGTGTACACTTTTTGGCGCTTTCTAGACGCTCGGGTGAAGCGCTCCCACGACTGGCGCGGGGTCACAGGATAGAAGAAGCGCTCCCGACGACGCGGGAGCGGAGAGAATACCGATTCAGAGCACTCCGTCCTGGGGAGCAGGCGCACCAACGGCACCTCCATTCCGGTACAGACAGAATACGCCAGAGGCAGAATAGATGCAAGCTCTTCCGTGAATATCCACTGAGTCAACATGCACCGGGCCTTGAGTCCGCCTTCATCGCAGCTAGGCCAGATGGCGTACCTGCCCGATTCGCGCCGCGCCTACAGGGCAGCGCACAGTAAACGCATGCTCCTCCGCTCGCCTGAACCAGCAGACGCCTACGCGGCCGCCCTGCTTCTCAACAGCACCCAGGAACCCCACTTCCACACCACGTCTGCCCGGCTGTGCACCACCTGGGACCGCCACCCCACCCGCACGCTTGTTGTCGGCGAGCCCGGCCAGCCGCGCGGTCTGCTCACGCTGTGGGCACCGGAGTTCCAACCCACCCACCTGTGGATCGGTCTTCACCTGCACCCCGACCACCGTGCCGACGACACCGCCCCCACGCTGATGCACGCCGCCCGCGACGCCGCACGCGCCCAGGGCCGCACCCACCTGTGGCTGAGCGTCCGCGAGGACTATCTGAGTACCGCCCCCGATCTGCCCACCCTGGGCCTGCGAGAGGTTCACCGCACCTTCGGCGGCGGATTGCACCTGCGGGGCTGGACGGACCCCACACCCGACCTCCGCCAGGAGCTGGAGGCGCGGGGCTACCATTTCACGCCCGCCCAGCCACATGCCGACGATCCCAGACTGCACGATCTGTACGCCCGCACCCGCGACCATAAGGTCACAGCGGCGCCGACCATCCCTGAAGCGTCACCCACCCTGACGGGCGAGGACGGCCTCTGGGACGCCGCGTACCTCGCATGGCGCGGCGAGGCCCTTGTCGGCCTCTCCCTGCCAGAACGCTCTCGACTGAACGCCTGGAACGCCCTCCTGACGGTCACCCATGAGCACCGCCGCCAAGGGGTGGGCCGCACACTGCTGTCCCTGACCGCCCGTGCACTTCGGGAACAGAGCTTCACCTTCCTGAACGCCGCTGGCAGTGCCCGTGACGTGGCGTATCTGCGCGTCCTGCGACAGGTCGGCGCGAACATCGAACCCGACTGGATCGCCTGGGAGACGCCATGCTGAGCCCCGTACCCACCCTCCGCCCGTTCCGTGCCGCCGACGCTTCAGCGGTCGCCCACCTCGTGACCGAGGGCGGGCGCGGCCACTGGACGTACACCCCTGAGCACTTCCGGGAGGCGCAGCCCGGCACCCGCCCCACGCGCCTCGTCGCCGAGCAGGGCGGCGTGGTGGTCGCCACCGCGCGCCTCGCGCCGTTCGGCGAGGGCGTGCCGGACGCGCTGCGGCTGGACGTCGCCGGGGACGGGGCGTCGTTCACGCCGCTGCTGCTGGCGCAGCTGGCCGAGGCGCCGGGCGGGTTCCGGCGCGTGCTGGGCGTCACCCGCGAGGACTTCACCGAAGTGATGACCTTCTTCCATGCTGCGGGCTTCCGCAACGCGTGGCAGTCGTGGGGCGCGCACCTCGACCTGACCACCTTCGACCCCGCCCCCTTCGAGCCCCTGCAGGAACGGCTGTTTCTGGCCGGGTACGAACCCGAACGCCTCGGTCCGGACGCGCCGGATGCCGACTGGGACGCCCTCTCCGACCTGCACCGGACCGGCCTGCGCGACCAGCTACGCAACCCCACGACCACCCCCGATCCCCTCACACGTGATGGCCTGCGCGACGTGATCCGGCGGGAGGAGGCGGCGTTCGTCACGCGCTGGCGCGGGCAGATCGTGGCCCTGACCCGCCTCACCCCACGCGGGCCCGAGGTAGACAGCGTAGGCACCGTCACCCACCCGGATCACCGCGCGCGCGGCGTGATGACCGCCCTGAAAGCCCACGCGCTGACCTGGGCGCAGGGAGCGGGCCACACGCACGCCGGGACGGGCGGCACCGTCCTGAACCTCCCCATGCTGCGCGTGAACACCCGCCTGGGCTACCGTGTGGAACGCATGTGGATCACCTGGGAGAAGGAACTGTAAGGACCCCCGCGCTTGCGGTTCAGGTCGCCCGCCCCCTCCCCTGCCCCAACGCGAGGGCCGCGCCCAGCAGCAGTACGCCCGCGCTGACGCCCAGGCCCAGGCGCAGGCCGCCCGCGCGGTCGGCGAGCAGGCCGGTCAGGAGCGGCCCGGCGGCCTGCCCGGCAGCGAACAGCACCGTGAACGCCGCGATGCCGCGCGCCCAGGCGTGCTCGGGCAGAGTGCGGCGGGTGATCAGGGTGGTGAACGCCACGACCGCCAGGAAACTCCCGCCGAACAGCGCGCCGGACAGCAGCAGCGCGGGGGGACTGGTCCCCAGCAGGGGCAGGGCGGCCCCGGCGGCCAGAGTGAGCAGCTGCGCGGTCATGGCGCGCGCGCCGCGCAGGCGGGCGGTGACGGGCGCCCACACGAAGGGGTGCAGGACGACGCTGAGGCCCAGCAGCGCCCAGAACGGCGTGATCCACGCCTGCGCGCCCGCGCCCTTCAGGAACGCCACGATGAACGTCATGTACGCGATGTACCCGATGCCGAAGCAGGTGTACGCGGCGAGCGTCCACGCCAGCGGCCGCAGCGACACGGCAGGGCTGCGGGCGGGGGCACTGGCCGCGTGGGTGGGCAGGCGGCGCAGTGCAGGGGCGCTCAGCGGGATGCACGCCAGCGCGGCGAGGCCCAGCGCCAGCCACGCGCCGCGCCACCCGTGTGCCAGCAGCGGCGGGAGCAGCGCGGCGGACAGCAGCATCCCGATTCCGGCCCCGCCGTAGAACACGCCCAGCAGCAGTGGGCTGCGCTCCGGGTGCGCGCGCGTGGCGAGCGCCGCCAGCCCGCCGCCACTGACGAACACCAGCGCGCCCCCCACTCCGGAGAGGAAGCGCAGGCTCAGCAGCGGCGCGCTCAGGCCGGTCGCGGCACAGGCCAGCAGGGTCAATGCCGTCAGGAACATCGCGCCCGCGAACACGCGCCCCAACCCGGCGCGGCGGATCAGCGGCGCGGCGATCAGTGCGCCCAGCAGGTACCCCAGGGCGTTCGCGGCGTTCATCGCGCCGGACAGCGTGAAACTCCAGCCCAGGTCCTCACGCATGGTGGGCAGCAGCAGCGCGTACGCGAAGCGCGCGAAGCCCAGCGCGACCGCGCCCCCCAGCGACAGCCGCAGCATGTCCGCAAGCGCCCCCCGCAGGCTGGGCTCGGCGCGGGTCACAGGGCACACGGCGTCCGATTCCCTGGGCGTCCGGCACCACACCGGACCCCCGTTCCATCTCCCGCCGCGTGCCTCTGCTGCATCTCGCTCTGTTTCACAGCTTGATCAGTCCGTTCGGGTGGCCTCTGGCGCGGCCACCGCAGTGTTCAGTTCAGCATGCGGCCGCCGGTGCCGCCCTGCTGGGACAGGAGCGCCTCGGCCTTGCGCAGGTGCTCCAGCAGGGTCACGTGCCAGTCGTCGTTGTCGGGCGTGTGGGCCAGCGCCTGCTGCGCGTGCGCGTACGCGGCGGCCGGGTCGGGGAAGCCCTGCTGGGCCATGACGTCGGCGGCCATCTGGTGCGCGGTGACCCAGTCGCGGCTCTCGGGCGCGGCCTCGCGGATCACGCGGTCGTAGTGCTCCAGCGCCTCGTCCAGCTGGAAGTAGTCCAGCGCCACGCTGCCCAGCACGAGGCTGGCGGGGATCACGGCGCCCTGCGCGAGGGCCTGCTCGGCTTCCAGCTGCGCCTCCTGCAGGCGGCCCAGGCGGTAGTCGCACTCGGCGATGTCGGCCAGGACCTCCGGCTGGTACGGGTACTCCGGGTCGGCCAGCACAGCTTCCAGTTTCTCGCGGGCGTCCACCGGGCGGTCCAGGTCCAGCAGGGCCACGCCCAGCTCGTGGTTCGCGTAGGGCCGGTCGGCGTCCGTGGCGAGTTTCAGGGCGTCCTCGAAGGCGTCCAGGGCGTCCTGCTGGCGGCCCAGGTGGGTCAGCACCTGTCCGCGCACGAGGGCAACGCCGTAGCTGGGGTCGCCGTGCTGCGCTTCCAGGCGGGCGGCCTCGCGGATCATGTCGTGCGCGGCGTCCGGCTGGCCCAGGTTCAGCAGCGCCTGCGCCCGCAGGTAGTGCCACGTGGCGAGGTTCAGCCCGGCGTCCTCCGCGTCGTGCGTGCTGGGCCGCGTGGGGTACAGGGGCCGCGCCTGATCCAGCGTGTGCTTCGCGGCCTCCGCCTGCCCGAGCTGGAGTTGCAGCGCCGCCTGCTCCTGGAGCATCACGGCGCGGTTGAGCCCCCGGGCGAGGTGCGCGGCCTCGCCGTACAGGTTGGCGGCGTCGGCGGTCTGGCCCAGCCCCTCGTTCGCCTCGGCCTCCCAGGACCGCAGCCGCCAGCGCAGGTGCTCGGGCAGCTCGGACGCCGGGAGGTGGATGTCCAGCGCCGCCTGCCCCTCGTCCATCAGGACCAGGGCGCACAGCGCGTGGAAACGGGCCAGCGGGTCGGCGGCCTCGCGGGCGGCCGTGGGGGGCGGGCTGGCGTCGGGCCCGCGCGTGCGGGCGTCGAGTTCCGCCATGAGCGCCTGGTACAGCGGGTCCTCGCGCAGGCTGGGGTCGATGGTGCGGGCCTCGCGCAGCGCCGCGCCCAGGTCGGTGGTGGCGGCGTCGCCGTACAGGGCGTGCAGGCTGCCGAGCAGGAGGGTCAGGCGGGCGCGTTCGGGGCGGTGGGCTTCGCGCATGGCGGCGTCCAGCACGCCGAAGGCCTGCTCGTAGTCGCCGCCGGCGAGCGCCTCGCACACTTGCTGCCAGGTGGTGGCCACGTCAATCATTCCCCGTCAGGATACGGCACGCGCGCCCACCGGGGCGCAGTGGCTGCACCTTTGGCCCTGGCGGGCGGACCTGCACCTTTTGTCGCTTGCGTGCCGGGGCCATCCGCAGTGTCATGGGGGGATGAGACAACGTGGAGCGTGGGGGACCGTGGCGGGCGGCGTGCTGGCGCTGGCGCTGCTGGCGGCGCTGGGCGTGTGGGGCCTGTCGTGGTGGTCGGGCGCGCGGGCGCAGGCCGTGCCGTACCCGGAGTTCCGGTCTCTGCTGGAGGCTGGGCAGGTGGCGCGGGTGGTGGTGCGGGGTGAGACGGCGACCGTGACCCTGGAGCAGCCGGTCCTGACGCCGGGCGGCCCGGCGACGCGTGACGCGCGGGAGCTGCGGGTGCGCGTGCCGGGTGAGGTGATCACGTCGGACACCCACCTGAGGGCCCTCATTCAGCAGCAGCGCGTGGACCTGCGCTTCGAGGCCCCTCACCAGTGGCCGGGCATCCTGTTGAACGTCCTGCCGGTCATCCTGCTGCTGAGCTGGGTGGCGGCCCTGCTGGGTGTCCTCGTGTGGCTGGGGTGGTGGGCCATGCGGCGGGTAAAGGTTGCCAATCCCTAAAGCACAGGTGTGAGGTGGGACAATTTCATACACCTTGAGTCTGGTAGACTCAACTTCAGCGGGGGCTTGCCCCCCACCTCGCCCCATTCACCATCTTCTCTCCCTCCGGAGGACCTGTTCTTGAAACGGCTCAATCCCTGGCTGATCGTCCTGTTCGTCCTGGCCCTGTTCCTGATGTTCTCGCAGGCTCCACTGAGCGGGCGTTCCAGCGTGAACTACACCCAATTCAAAACCCTGCTGGAAGGCGGGCAGGTCGAGCGCGTCATCGTCCGCGAGAGCAACGCGAACGTGACTCTCAAGCAGCCCACCTCCGTCGAGGTGAACACCGCCGGCGGCCCACAGAAGCGGGACATCAAGGACTTCACCGTGCGCCTGCCCGGCAGCGTCGCCACGCCCGACGGCAACCTGATCCCGCTGATGCAGCAGCAGAACGTCGACCTGCGCTTCGAGCAGCCCAGCCAGTGGCTCGGCATCCTGCTGAACTTCCTGCCCATCATCCTGCTGTTCGCCATGATGTACTTCTTCTTCATGCGCGCCCAGGGCGGCCAGAACGGCGTCATGCAGTTCGGGCAGAGCAAGGCCAAGAAGTACGGCAAGGAAAACCGCGTGCCCACCAAGTTCACCGACGTGGCCGGGCACGAGGAAGCCAAGCGGGAACTCGTGGAGGTCGTGGACTTCCTGAAGAACCCCGGCAAGTACCACCAGATCGGCGCGGAGATTCCCAAGGGCGTGCTCCTCGTGGGCCCTCCCGGCACCGGTAAGACCCTGCTGGCCCGCGCGATTGCCGGCGAGGCGGACGTGCCGTTCTTCAGCGTGAGCGCCTCGGAGTTCATGGAGATGTTCGTGGGTGTCGGCGCCAGCCGCGTCCGCACGCTGTTCGAGGACGCCCGCAAGAGCGCGCCCGCCATCATGTTCATCGACGAGATCGATTCCATCGGCCGCAAGCGTGGCGCGGGGATCGGCGGCGGTCACGACGAGCGCGAGCAGACCCTCAACCAGATCCTGTCGGAAATGGACGGCTTCGACAAGAGCAGCAGTGTCATCGTGCTGGGTGCCACCAACCGCCCCGACGTGCTCGACCCGGCCCTGCTGCGCCCCGGCCGCTTCGACCGTCAGGTGACCATTGACCTGCCGAACCTCAAGGAGCGCGAGGCGATCCTGAAGGTGCACCTGCGCAACAAGCCGATGGCGACCGGCGTGGACGTGCCCGAGATCGCCAAGAGCACGCCTTACTTCAGCGGCGCCGACCTGAAGAACGTCACGAACGAGGCGGCCCTGGAAGCGGCCCGCGTGGGCAAGACCCAGATCGACATGAGCGACTTCTACCGCGCCCTGGACAAGATCACCCTGGGCCTGGAGAACGGCAGCCTGACGATCAGCGAGCAGGAGAAGAAGGCCATCGCCTACCACGAGGCCGGGCACGCCGTCACCGCCGCCGTCATCCCCGGCAGCGACAAGCTCCAGAAGGTCAGCATCATCCCGCGCGGCCGCGCGCTGGGCGCCGCGTTCTACCTGCCCGAAGAGCAGGTGCTGATGAGCAAGGAACGCCTGGAGAACCAGCTGATCGTCGCGCTGGGTGGCCGCGCCGCCGAGGAAGTCTTCATGGGCAGCGTGACGTCGGGCGCCGCGGACGACTTCCGCAAGGCCACGAACATCGCCCGCAAGATGGTCCTCGAGTGGGGCATGGGCGACAACTTCAAGAACATGGCCCTCACCACCGATTCGGGCCCCGTGTTCCTGGGCGAGGACATGGCCAAGCCCAAGGCGTTCAGCGAGCACACCAGCCAGCTGGTCGACGAGGACGTCAAGCGCATCCTGACCCGCGCGTTCGAGCGCGCCCGTGAACTCGTCACCGAGTACCAGCAGGCCATGCACGAGGTCGCGGACGCCCTGCTGACGCAGGAACTCATCACCGGGGACGTCGTGCGCGAAGCGGTCAGCCGCGTGGGCGGACAGGCCCAGCCCATGCCGCAGACGACCGCCTGAACCTACAGCCGCACGCCACGAACCGCCCCCAGATCATCGGGGGCGGTTTTTCATGGCCTGGACAGAGCTTGCGGCAGCGGTCACCCGACGACCTGAACCTGTTGACGTGCAGTACGCGGGACGCTCACGCCCTCTTCCGATGCGACAGAGTGAGCGGGAAGGCGAGGGGGACACCAGGGAACCGGCAAGCTCGCGCCAGCACCTGAACGCCGTCGGGCCTCTCCCCCGCCCTGTCCCGGCAGCAGGGCGCCGCCCCCGGTGGTCGTCGGGGGCGGCGTGGCTTCGGCTGCGGTCACTGGAGGCTGATGTGGACTTCGTTGCCGTGCTGGTCCTGCGCGTCGATCAGCGGGCCCGGGTAGGGGCTGGCCTCGATCAGCAGGCGCAGGGCGTCCAGGGTGAATCCGGCGCTCTCCAGGGCCGAGCGTCCGTGGGGGGGGATCAGGCGGTCGAGGTGCGGGGCGAGGCTGACGGGGATGTTCGCGTTGTACTCGTCGCCGTGCTGGCTTTCCACCTTGATCCGCAGGATGCGGGGGCCGGGGGGCATGTGGGGGTGGTGCATGTCGGGGTGCGGGCCGTGCAGTTCGCGTTCGACCTGACCGGTGATGTTCTCGACCATGCTGTCAATTCCTCCGGTGATGCGGTCCACGAGGCCGTCGAGGCCGCGGGGGCGCTGGCCGCCGATGACGACCTGGGGGCGGCGGGGCGGCTGTGGGGGCGGGGGCGGGGGTGGGGCGAAGCCGAATCCGGCGTCCCGGACGCCGCGCAGCAGCATGATGTGCTCGGCGACCTGACCCGCGTCGAGTTCGGGGCGGCCCAGCAGCGCGGAGACGAATTCGCGGTCCCCCTCGGTCAGGGCGAGTTTGGGGCTCAGGGCGGCCAGAAGCGGCGCGGCGTCGTCCAGGGTGAGTTTCCCGGCGCGGATCAGGTCGAGGATGCGGCGGATCTTCTCTTTCATGGCCGGGCTCCGGACAGGGCGCGCTGCAGGCGGGCGCGGTGCGCCTCGGCGTCCAGGGTGCGGCGCAGCTCCGTGCGGGCGTGGGCCCGGGCGGCGTCGGGAGTCAGGAGGCGCGTCAGGTGGGCGCGCAGGCTGGCGCGGAGTTCACGCAGGCTGGGCAGGTAGGGGGTGGGGTGCAGGATGGTCATGCGCTCACGACCTTCAGGTTCCCGGCGGTGATCTGGCAGTGCAGGCGGGCGTCGCCGCCGCCGAGCTGGCCGGTGTGGTGGGTGTTCAGGAAGCCGCCGCTCTTGCCGGTGGGGAAGTCGGCCCTGAAAGAACCGAGGGTGACGCGGGCGTCGATGTGGACGCTGCTGCCGGGCTGGAGGTGCAGTTTCACGTTCCCGGCGTTCACCTCGACGCGGTGGTCGCCGCTGCTGAGCGTGCCGGCCCAGGTGAGGTTGCCGCCGTTCACGCTGGCGTTCAGGGTGGCGGCGCCGGTCAGGGTGAGGTTGCCGCCGTTGACGGTGACGGTACTGGGACCGCTCATCTGGGCGCCGGTCAGGTTGCCGCCGTTCACGTCGGCGTGGAGGCTGTGGGCGCGGCCCATCCGGACGTTCCCGCCGTTCACCTCGGCGCGCAGGCCCCCGGCGAGGTCGGGCAGCGTGAGGTTGCCGCCGCTGATCTCGGCGCGTGTGTGGCCGGGCGTGAAGGGCAGCGTGAGGATCGCCTTGAGGCTGCTGCCGGTGTGCGGCTGGCCGGGAATGCGGGCAACGCGCCAGCCCTGTGGGGTCTGCTCGAGGCTGAGGCGGCCGTCCTCGTTCGCGGCGAGGTGCGGGGTGCTCAGGGCCGCGTCGGTCAGGACGGTGAGGGTGTAACCCCGGACGAGCAGGTGCAGGTCGCGGGTGGCGTCGGCGGGGTGGTCACCCGGCGCCAGGGTGCTGGTCGGCTGGGTCTGGGTAGCGGGGGGGTCCTGGGTGTCGTCCAGGAGGCCCTGGGCTTCCTCGGGGGTGAGTTTGCCTTCGGCCACCAGACGCTGAACGTGGGCGTGGAACTCGCTTGCGGGGTGCTGGTCATTCATGCTGCCCTCCTGAGCACCATAGAAACACCAATCTCCTAATCTGTCAAGTCTAGTTTTACAGATGATGAAGTCGGCCTTTCCCCTGCCAGCATCGGATGCCGAGGGAGTCCCACCCGCACAGCCTTTCCGCCCACAGCCCCTCCCAGGCGTGCAACCGACACACCGTCGCCTCGGGCAGCCGGATTGACGAATAGCAAGTCCGGCTTTCCATGTCGGCCCCCGGGCCACCCTCGCCCTATCCTCTGAGGCATGACCCTGCCCGACCTCACGCCCGCGCAGCGCACCGAGCTGGAACTGCTCGCCCGTGGCAAACAGGACAAGAGCCGCACCATGCGCGACCTGAACCAGCCCGAGACGCCCGAGGCCGCGCACGCGCTGCTGCTGCGCGCCGGCCTGTGGACCGACGCCCGCACGCCCTACGCCGACCGCCTGGGGGCCGCCCTGACGCCCGTGGCGCTGGACGTGCCGGCCTTCGCACCGGAAGGGCGGCTGGACCTGACGCACCTGGAGACCTTCGCCATCGACGACGAGGGCAACCGCGACCCGGACGACGCCGTGGGCATCGAGGCGCTGCCCGGCGGCCTGACGCGCCTGTGGGTGCACGTGGCCGACGTGGCGGCGCTGGCGCCCGCCGACAGCCCGCTGGATCTGGAGGCCCGCGCGCGCGGCGCGACCCTGTACCTGCCCGACCGCACCATCGGCATGCTGCCCGACGCGCTGGTCGAGCAGGCGGGCCTGGGCCTGCACGACACCAGCCCGGCGCTGAGCATCAGCCTGGACCTGGACGAGGACGGCAACGCCGAGGCCGTGGACGTGCAGCTGACCACCGTGCGCGTGCAGCGCCTGACGTACACCCAGGCGCAGGAACGGCTGGACGCGGGCGAGGAGCCGTTCGCGACGCTGGCGCGCCTGGCCGCCGCGAGCCGCGAGCTGCGCGTGCAGGAGGGCGCCCTGAGTATTGACCTGCCCGAGGTCCGCGTGAAGGCGGACGAGGCGGGCGCGACCGTCACGCCGCTACCCAAGCCGGAAATGCGGGTGGTGGTGCAGGAGTGCATGACGCTGGCCGGGTGGGCCGCCGCGATCTACGCGGACGACCACGCGATCGCCCTGCCGTTCGCCACGCAGGATCCGCCCCACCGCGAGGTGCGCGGCGACACCCTGCCCGCGCAGTGGGCGCGGCGGCGCACGCTGGCCCGCACCCGCTTCCAGCCCGCGCCGGGGCCGCACGCGGGCATGGGCCTGGACCTGTACACCCAGGCGACCAGCCCGATGCGCCGCTACCTGGATCTGGTCGTGCACCAGCAGCTGCGCGCGCATCTGGCCGGACAGGACGGGCTGAGCGGCAAGGAGGTCGCGGCGCGCGTGGCGCAGGCGCAGATGAACGCCGACGCCACCCGGCAGGCCGAGCGCCTGAGCCGTAAGCATCACACCCTGCGCTTCATCGCCGCGCAGCCGGAGCGCGAGTGGGAGGCGGTCGTGGTGGACCGCCGGGGGCCGCAGGCGACCCTGCTGATCCCGGATCTGGCCTTCGACCTGCCACTGAGCACGCCCGCCGCGCCCGGCACGGCGCTGCGCGTGCGGCTGGGCGACGTGAACCTGCCGAACCTGACCCTGCGCGCGCGGGTGGTCACGGACTGACGCGGACTCGCGCCGGGGCGCGGCAGGCCGGGTGGGCGAGCGGCAAACGCCCGCACCCTGCATAAAATCACGCAGGCAAAGTTAGCAAATAACGAAAAACAGCGTGATAGACGCACAATCTTCTGTCCGAATCCTGATTCATCTTTCATTCATCCACCCCCGCGCATGACTACACTGCCAGTCATGTCCGCCGCGAGCATCCTCCCCAGCGACATCGTGTCCCTCCGCATGAGCCACTGCCGGGCCGAGCACGCCGCGCGTGAAGCGCAGTACCACCTCGCCGTGCTGCACTACCGCACCTGCCTGGAGGCCGCCGAGCGCCGCGAGGACTGCCGCGCCGTGGAATTCTTCGCACTGAAACTCGCCGGGTGCTACGACCAGATGGGCCTGAATGCCAAGGCCGCCAGCTTCCGCGCCCTGGCGGGCAGCGGCGACGCCCCCCTGCTCGGCTGAGCCACCCCTCTGAACTGACCGCCGCGCCCCCCCCTCAAGCTTCACGGGGCGCGGCGGTCAGTTCCCCCTCAGCTTCGCGCGGCACACTCGGCACATGACCACCCTGCCCCTGACCCTGCTGCGCCGCGCCTTTCTGCCCCTGGCCCTGCTCGGGAGCGCCCACGCCGCCACCCTTGACCTGAAGGTCGGCCAGACCGGCAAACTGGGGGACGCGACCATCACGCTGCTGCGCACGCAGGACAGCCGCTGCCCCATGAACGCCCGCTGCATCCAGGCCGGGGACCTGATCACCAGCGTCCTGGTGCGCGAGGGCAGCCGCGTGCGCCTGCTGCGCCTGAAACTCTCGGACACGACCGCCCAGTCGAGCGGGCTGCACATCAGCGGCGCCACCGCCAACATGGCCGGGCAGCGCCTGCCACTGACCGTGACCTTCAGCGACGGCCGCTGACCGCACCCGCCCCGGAGGCCCGCGCCGGCATTCGGTCGCGGGCCTCCGGGAATTTCTCTACAGTGGGTCACATGAGAACCCCGGCCCTGATCCTGAGCGCCGCGCTGGCCCTGAGCGGCGCGGCGTCCGCCCTGACCCTCTCGAAACCCACCGTGTACACCGTGCCGGGCGCGGACTCGCACCTCGCGGCGTTCCTGCCGGGCGGGCAGGTGGCCGTGGACGCCGACAACGCCGTGCTGCTGCTCGACCAGAACCTGAAGACCGTGCGCGGCTGGTACAGCCTGCAGGGCAGCGTGCGCGCCCTGAGCGCCAGCCCGGACGGCGCCCGCGTGGCCGCCCTGAGCCGCGACCGCTGGGTCGTGTGGGACGCGCAGACCGGCCAGGAGGTCCGCAGCGGCAAGGCCGGGCCGGACACCACGCTGGGCTTCGCGGCGGACGGCGCGCTGCTGCTCTTGGAGGACGGAACGCTGGACCGCCTGGACCTGGGCAGCGGCGTGCGGACCGAGCTGCTCGGCGACGGCGAGGCGTACGGCGTCCGGGTCAGCCCGGACGGCACGCGCGCCGCCGTCATCTACGACAGCCGCGTGGATCTGGTCAGCCTCCCGGACGGCAAGGTCGTGACCAGCGGCGAGATCAGTGACGACTGGGACGGCCTGGAGGCGACCTTCAGCCCGGACGGGCAGGCCGCCGTCATCCGCACCGGCAGCGCCGCGCTGATCCTGCGCGCCGGGCAGGACACGGCCACCGAGGTCGAGGGCGGCGAGGACTTCAGCCTGGACGGCAGCGTGGTGTTCCTGAACCCCGCGCAGTTCCTGTACGCCGAGTACGGTGAGGGCCAGCTGTTCGACGCGCAGACCGGCGAGCCGGTCGGGGACGCCCTGGAACTCGACAGCCTCGATACGCTGGTGGGCGGCCCGGACGGTCAGGTCCTCAGCCTGGGCGGCAGCGTGGGCCGCCTGAACCTGAGCGCGCTGGACGCCCCGGCCCGCCCGCGCGTCACGCTGCCCAGCGCGAACGCCTGGAGCGGCGCGTTCATCGGCGGCGTGCCGCACGCGGGCCTGGGCGACTTCATCAACCTGAAGACCGGCAAGGCGCTGAACGTCGGCAACCGCGAGCGCCTGTACGCCACGGAAGCGCAGGGCGAGCAGGTCTGGACGCTGAACGCGAGCGGCACCGTGAACGTGTACCGCGCCGGGAAGATCGTGAAGGTCGCCGCGCTGGGCAGCAAGGTCGAGTACGAGACCCTGCACACCTCGCCCGACGGGCGCTACGCCGCCGTCAGCGGCTACGAGGGCCTGGCGCTGCTCGACGGTCAGACCGCCAAGGTCGTGAAGCAGTTCACGCCCGCGCAGCTGAAGGTCAAGGACATTCACGACGCGCTGCCCACCCCCGACGGGAAAGCCGTGCTCGTCATTCCGCACGAGGGCAACCCGCTGCGGGTGGACGTGGCGACCGGCAAAGTGCAGGCGGCCGTGAACCTGCCCGCCGACGCCTCGGCCGAGGAATTCCAGCAGAGCCGGGGCGGCACGCTGGCCGTCGCGTACTCCCTGGACGACACGTCCTTCGTGGCGCTGTTCAAACCCGGCGCCGCCACGCCGTTCAAGACGCTGAAGTTCGCCACGGCGGTGCGCACGCTGCGCTTCAGCCCGGACGGCAAGCTGCTGGCCCTGCTCACCGGCGACGCGCAGAACGCCCTGCAGGTGCTCGACACCGCCAGCGGCAGCGTCCTGGCCCGCGCCGGGCAGTTCAGTCTGCGCACCAGCCTGCTCACGTGGTCGGCCAGCGGCGCGCAGCTGATGGTGGGTGCCGGGCAGCAGGGCCAGCCGGGCAGCGTCAGCGTGTACGACGTCAAACGCTGACGCCCGTCACCGCCACGCATGAGCAGAGGCGCCCTCACTCGACTGGGGGCGCCTCTCGCTTCAGCTTCCGGGCGCATACCTTGACCGGCCCTGCATACCGCGCTATAGTTCTGGACATCACCGCCTGAGAGGCGGGTTTTTTATTTTCCCGCCTTCTTCTTCGGCGGAGCGAACTGCTCGGCGCCTCCGGCCGCCGTGAACGCCGCACGCAGCTCGTCCAGGGACTGCGTGGGGCGGCTGGCCGGGTCGCCGGGAAGGGTCTTCGCGTAGACCTCCAGCGCGTCCGGGTAGCTGTCGCCGTCCGCGTCGGTGTCAGCCTGCAGTAGGGTGTACAGCGCCTGCGGGAAGCTCAGGTGACGCCCCTCTTTGGCCTCGCTGGCGAAAGTCGCCTGGATAGCCTGCCCGAACGGGTTCCAGGGGGCGCCGCCGTCCGCGTTCACGTGGCAATACGTGCAGGGCATGACGCGGCGGTCCAGCTCCCACAGCTCATTCCCTTCGGTCAGGTGCAGCTGCGGCGCGGCCTGGAGGCGGTAACGGGGCAGCGCCCCGGCGGTGCTCAGCAGGGGCGAGAGCAGCACCAGCCCCGCCAGCGTCAGCCCGACGCCCTTCACGCTGGCCCTGCGCACCTGGGCCTTATGCACGCGGGCGTTCACGCGATCCAGCGCGGTCCGGTGAAGGTGCCGCCCAGGATGCCGCGCGCGTCCAGGTTCAGCCAGCGGGTCAGCGCCTCGGCGTACACGCCCCGGAAGTCCTGCCTGTACTTGATGTCCCCTTCGGACAGGTCTTCGAGGTCGGGGCTGCTGCCGTGCACGCCGCCCTTGACGCCCTGCCCGAACGCGAACATCACGCTGCCCTTGCCGTGGTCGGTGCCGGCGCTGCCGTTCTCCGCGACGCGCCGCCCGAACTCGGAGAAGCCCATCACGATCACGTCCCTGGCGAGGCCCTGACGTTCCAGGTCAGCCTGGAAGGCGCTCAGGCCTCCGGCCAGGGTGCCCAGCAGGCCGTCCTGCTCGGCGCGCTGCCCGGCGTGCGTGTCGAAGCCGCCCAGCGACACGTAGATCACGCGCTGCCCCACCCCGGCGGCGATCAGGCGCGCGGCGTCGCGCAGCTGCGAGGCGAACTTCGTGTCGGGGTAGGTGGCGCCCGCCTTGTACTTCTTGACGTTCTCCTGCACGCGGGCCGTGTTCTTCAGCATCTGGCGGGTGGCGCGGGTCAGGTACGCGGCCTCGCCGCTGCGCGGGGAGTTCAGCAGGGACTCGAACGGCGTGTTCATGCCCCCGGGCAGTTTGAGCTGGAAGTTGTCCACCGAGTCGATGCTGGGCAGGCTGAACTCGCTGGCCTGGAGGGCCTGCGGCGTGGCGGCCCCCAGGTTGCTCGCGCAGAACGGGTCGCCGATCTTCTCCGCGATCCGCCCGATCCAGCCGTCCGCCTCGGCCTGCGTGGGGTCGGCGGTGTGCCAGATCGCCATGCTGGCGAAGTGGCTGCGGTTCGGGTTGGGGTACCCAACGTTCTCCATCCAGGCGAGGTGCCCGTCATCCCAGAGTTTCATCAGAGGTCTCAGGGCGGGGTGCATGCCCAGGTCCGGCGTGACGGTCAGCACGTCCTTCTTCGGGATGGCGATGTTGGGCCGCGCGGCGTAGTACGCGCCGTTGCTATAGGGAATCAGGGTGTTCAGGCCGTCGTTCCCGCCGGTCAGCTGCACGACCACCAGGGTCTTCGTGCCGCCGGCCTGGGTGGCGGCGCGGGCCAGGAAGCCGGGCATGCCGCTCGTGGCGGCGACCGCCAGGGCGGACAGTTTCAGGAAATCACGTCGGTTGGTCACGGGGCACTCCTCCGGGGGGGTCAGGGCGGGTCAGGCGAGCTGGAATTCGGGGCTGATCAGGCTCAGGTACGTGCGCTGGCGGCCCTTGAGGCTACTCAGGAGCACCGCGCCCGCCGGGCGTTCCTGGCCGGTCAGGGCCAGCAGGCTGGGCGGGGTATCGAGGTTGGGGGCCTTGGAACCCATGGTCAGCGCGGCGGCGACCTGCATGCGCAGCAGCAGGGTGGTGTCGTTGATCCACTCGCGCCCGCCGTCCCAGCCCTTGACGGTGTCGGGTTCCAGCAGCACCTGCCCCATGCGCCCGGCGGTTCCGGCGAGGTTCAGCAGAGAGCGCGCGTCGATCTTCGGCTGGCCCAGCGTGCGGATGCCGCCCACCAGAAACTCGATGGGCGAGCGGATGATGCGCGAGCGGCTGGCGTAGAAGGCCTCGCTGGCGAGCAGTTCGGTCAGGACGGCCATCACGTCGCCCTTCGTGCGGGTCCAGGTGTCGGCGCTGCCCTGGACGGCCGCGTCGTCGGGGGTGTCGGCCAGGAACGCGCGGTGCAGTTTGCGGCTCACGAAGGTGGCCGTGGCGGGCTGCGAGGTGGCGATCCGGACGATGTCCTCACCCTTCAGGGCGCCGCTCTGGCCCAGGTACGTCTTCTTCCCGTCGTCGTGCTGCTGCGGCTGGTTCACGAAGCGCGGCTGCTCGAGGTACTGCTTGTTGCCGCGCCCGCCCTGGTAGGACCAGCCGGTCAGGGCGCGCGCGCCCTCGCGCACGTCGTTTTCCGTGTAGTGGCCGATGCCGGTGGTGAACAGTTCCAGCAGTTCCCGGCTGAAGTTCTCGTTCGGTTTACCCTTGCGGTTCTGATCGTTGTCGAGGTAGCGCAGCATGGCCGGGGACTGCGCGACCTCCAGCGTGAAGCGCTCGAAGGACCGCGTGGCGGCGTGGCGGCGCAGCAGGTTCAGGTAATCCACCACGGCGGGCACGTTGCGCACCTTGTCAGTGGCGATCACGAAGTGGTTGCTCCAGGTCAGGGCCAGTTTCTCGCGCAGCGGGTGCGGCCCGTAGGCGAGTTCGTACAGCCACGCGCCGCGCCCGAGTTGCAGGGCCGCGCCGGGCGTCGCGCCCTGCATGGGATCGAAGGGGTTGCCGGGCGCGACGCTCTGATCGAAGGCCAGGGCCGCGCGGGCCACGTCCTGGGCTTTCTGGCCGACCAGGGCGCGGATCTGCTCGTCGGTCGCGCCGAAGGCGGTGCGGCGCAGGAAGTGCGCGGCGTCCTCGGCGGTCAGGGGGCGGGACAGGGGGGTCAGGGGCATGCGGAACTCCTTGCGGCGGCGGTCAGGGACCGGATAGGGGGGGCGTTATGGATTGGAGTCGGCCGGCGCCGAAAAAGTTCCCAGGGGGTCAGGGGTCGCGCTGCGCACACGGGCCAGGGCCGCCTGGAGCGTGGGCTGCGGGAGGTTCCCGACCAGCCACACGAACACCTTCCCCACGCGGCGCGAGGCGACGCCCGGCGCGGCCTTCACGTCCTGCGGCGCGACGACCAGCGTCAGGCCGTTCAGGCCGTCGGTCAGGGCCACCTCCAGCCCCTGCCCGCGCGGTTGCACCGCCACGGGCGTGAACCCGGGCGGGAGCCCCAGGCCCGGCAGGGCGCGGGTGAGCGCGGCGCGCAGGCCCGCGGGCGCGGCGGGCGGGGCCGGGCGGGTCACGCGGGCCGGGGCAGGCTGCACGCGGGTCAGGGCGGCGCGGCGGGCCAGCGTGCCGTCCGCGCCGCGTTCCTCGAAGGCCAGCGGGAGGTTCCATGTCAGGTCCACCCACAGTGTCCAGCGCGCGGCGTCCCCGACCTTGGGGGTCAGGGTGAAGCGCGCCGCGTCGCGCCCGGCGACCCGCTCGGTGCCGGTGCGGGTCACGCTGAAGTTCTTCGCCAGCAGCGCGGGCCGCACCGTCAGGGCGGGCAGCTGCGCGGCGGCGCGGGTGGGGGTGGCGCGCGGCGGGAACAGCACGGTCACCTCGGCCTGCCCGCGTGCCACCTGGGCACGGGCCTGCTTCAGCGCGGCCTGCACGTCCTCCAGGTCGCCCGCGTGCGCGGTGCCCAGCGTCAGCAGCAGCAGGGTCAGGGGGCGCCTCACCAGTCGGCTCCCCAGGCGCTCTGGTAGGCGTCGTACGCGGCGCTGCTGGGCAGCGGGCCGGGCAACTGCGCGGCGGGGCGCAGCACGGTCAGGCCCGCCACCAGGGCCGCCGAGGCCAGCGCGCCGGTCAGCCACCCCGCGCGGTGGCGGGTGCGGGCGGCGCGGCGGCGGGTCAGGAAACGGTCGGCGGCGCCCAGGTCGGCGGGGGTCAGCTGGCGAGCCTGCGCCAGCAGGGTGTCGAGGTCGTCATGTTCATCGGTGTATTCACTCGGGTCGTGGTGGGTCATGGGGTCACTCCGGCGCGGGTGAGCAGGGCGCGCAGGGCCGCGCGGCCCCGGTTAATGCGGCTCTTCACGGTGCCGAGTTCCGCGCCGGTGAGCGCGGCGATCTCGGCGTAGTCCAGGCCCGACAGTTCGCGCAGGGCGACCGCCTCGCGCTGGTCGGGCGGCAGCTGCGCCAGCGCGCGGGCCAGCCGCTCGCGGACCTGCGCCCGCTCGCCCGCGCGGGCCGGGTCGTGCGGCGCGTGGGGTTCCGGGGTGTCCTCCAGCGGCACCGCCTGCCGCGCGCCCAGCGCCCTGTGGCAGGCGTTCAGGGTGATGCGGTGCAGCCAAGTGCTCAGGCTCGCCTCGCCCCGGAAGCCTTTCAGGGCCCTGTGCGCGGCGATGAACACCTCCTGCACGATGTCGTCCGCCGCGCCCGGCCCCACGAGGCTGGCGGCGAGGCGGTGCACTTGGGGCGCGTGCGTTCTCACGAGCGTCTCGAAGGCCCGCTCGTCCCGCGCGGCCAGTCGCGCGAGGTGCAGGTCGGACAGGGTGTCGTGCGGATCATTCAAGGGCACCTCATACCTTAGAGGAGCCCCGCCGCGAAAAAGTTCCCATCTGCGGTGCCGCTACACTGGGCGGCATGACCGGCCGTTCCCTGTCCCGCTCGGCGGAGGATTACCTGAAGCACCTGTACACGCTGGGGCAGGCGGGCAAGGTGAACACGCAGGCCCTCGCGGCGGCACTGGAGGTCGCGCCCGCCAGCGTGACCGGCATGCTCCGCAAGCTGACCGAGCAGGGCCTCGTGTCGCACGCGCCGTACCAGGGCGCGCAGCTGACCGCCGAGGGCGAGCGGGTGGCGCTGGAGGTCCTGCGGCACCACCGGCTGCTGGAACTGTTCCTGCACCGCGCGCTGGGCGTCCCGCTGGACGAGGTGCACGAGGAGGCCGAGCGCCTGGAGCACGCCCTGAGCGAGCGGCTGGAGGCCCGCATCGCGGCGTGGCTGGGCGACCCCACGCACGACCCGCACGGCGACCCGATCCCCACCCTGGACGGCGAACTGCCGCACCAGCCGCAGCGCCGCCTGTCGCAGCTGGCCCCCGGCGACACCGCGACCGTGGCGCGCGTCCCGGACGGCGACGCCGATCAGCTGCGGGCCATGATGGCCGCCGGGCTCACGCCGGGCGCGCCGCTGCGGCTGGACGCCGTGGACGCCGCGCTGGGCACCCTGACCGTCTGGGCGACCGACCACACCCTGACCCTCTCGCTGGGTGTCGCCGCGCAGATCCACGTGCAGACGACCTGATGCGGATGCCGTCTGTTCCGTCGACCACCCGGGACAGCGCCGGGTGGTCGACTCCACGCCCGGCATCCGCTTTCCTCCCCCTCGCCTCCGCTCGGATGAGACGGTTTGGACAAACCGTTCCATCGGAGTGGGCCTGATGCGCGATCAGCTGCGCGCGGCGCATCTGGCGCTGACGTTCCTGACGACCCTGCCCCTGCCGCATATCAAGGAGGTGCGGGACGGGGACTTCGCGCGGGCGAGTGCGTACTACCCGCTCGCCGGGTACGCGGTGGGCGGCGCCGTGGCGCTGTTCCTGTGGCTGGACGTGCCGCTGCCGGGCGGGGTGACGGCCGCGCTGGGCGTGGGCGCGTGGCTGCTGCTCACCGGGATGCTGCACTTCGACGGGCTGGTGGACAGCGCCGACGCCCTGTTCGCCATGAAGACCCCCGCCGAGCGGCTGGTGATCCTGCGCGACGTGCATGTGGGCGCGTTCGGACTGGCGACCGGTGGCCTGTCCCTGCTGCTGCTCTGGAGCCTGCTCTCGGCCCCGATTCCACCGCTGGCGCCGCTGGTGGCGGCGGTGGCCGCGCGGACGCTGCTGCTGATTCCCATGAACACCTACCCGGCGGCGCGCGCCGAGAGCCTGGGCGCCCGCTCACGCGAGGGCCGCGTGTGGGCCGCGCTGCTGATCGCCGCGCCGACCCTGCTGATCCCCGGCGCGTGGACGGCGTGGCTGGCGGCCCTGGTGGGCGCGCTGCTCGTCGCGGCGTTCGCGGCGCGGCGGCTGGGCGGCGGCCTGAACGGCGACACGTACGGGATGATCGTCGTGACGGCGGAACTGCTCGCGCTGGGCGCGTTCGCCTGGGGCCGCTGAGCATGTCATACGGAATGAAGGTGACTTGCTTCCAACGTGATCGCGTTCCGTTGTTCCCTCTTCCCGTGTGGGAGAGGGAGGGAGGAGCGAAGCGACGGAAGGGTGAGGGGGCCACCGGGCGACTCTGAATGAAGAGGAATCACTTGAATCCCGTAACAGAAGCAGAGGGCCTGACGCTGCATCTGGTGCGTCACGCTCCCACCCTCCCGAACGCGCAGCGCCGCTACCCGCGCCCGCACGAGGACGCGCCCCTGACAGACGCCGGGGCGGCGCTGGCCCGCCGCCTCGACCTGCCCCGGAGCGCGCGGGCGTTCACGTCCCCGCTGGGCCGCGCCCGGCAGACCGCGCGACTGGCCGGATTCCCCGGTGCCCTCCCCCACCCGGCGCTGGCCGAGGCAAGTTTTGGCGTGATGGCCGGGCACACCTGGGCCGAACTGGAAGCCGCGCACGGCGACGCGCCCCACGCCTGGATCGAGGCGCTGGCCGACCCCGCCAGTCCCCACGGTCCCCCCGGCGGCGACACCGGGCAGGGCTTTCACGCCCGCGTGCAGGGGTGGCTGGATACCCTCCCGGCGGGCGAGGTCGTGGCCTTCACGCACGCCGGGCCGCTGCTGGCCGCGCTGCGCCTGACCGTGAACCTCGCGGCGGTCGCCGCGCCGCCCGGTACGGTCGCCACCCTGCGCCGCGAAGCCGGACACTGGTGGCTGACCGCGCTGCGGCCGCCCGCCTGAACGGGCAGAATGCCCGCTGATGCTTCCTGACCTGACGGCCCTCCTGACCGCCATCCAGCCTGCCGACGCCGCCGCGATGGACCGGGCGCGGGCGCGGCAGGCGCAGCTGACGAAACCCGCCGGGGCGCTGGGGGATCTGGAGGACCTGTCGGTGCGGCTGGCGGGCGTGCTGGGCAGCGAGCGGCCCGACCCGCGCGGCGTGGCGGTGATCGTGGCGGCGGGCGATCATGGGGTAGCGCGCGTGGGCGTGAGTGCGTACCCGCCCGAGGTGACCCCGGCGATGGTCGCGAACTTCCTGGCGGACACCCCGGCGGGGCCGGGCGGCGCGGCGGTGAACGCGCTGGCGCGGGCGGTGGGCGCGCGGGTGTACGTGATGGACGCCGGGGTGAACGCGGAGCTGCCCGAGCATCCGGCGCTGGTCCGGGCGGCCCTGCGGCGGGGCACGCATGACCTGAGCGTGCAGGCGGCCATGAGCGTGGACGAGGCGCAGGCGCTGATCCTCTCAGGCGCGGCGCTGGCCCGCCGGGCGATCGAGGACGGCGCGGATGTCCTGATTCCCGGTGAGATGGGCATCGGGAACACCACCCCGGCGGCGGCCATCACGGCGCGGCTGCTGGGCCTGGACGCGGCACGGGTGACGGGGCGCGGCACGGGCGTGGACGACGCGCGGCTGGCGCACAAGGTCGCCGTGATCCGCACGGCGCTGGAGCGCACGCCCGCCACCGACCCGCTGGAGGTGCTCGCCGAGTTCGGCGGCTTCGAGATCGCGGCGATGCTGGGCGTGATGCTCCAGGCGGCGGCCAGCCACCGGGGGGTGATTCTCGACGGGTTCGTGGAGGGCAGCGCGGCGCTGGTGGGGGCCGCGCTGGCGCCGCACCTGCGCGACTTCCTGTTTCCCGCCGGGGAGTGCGCCGAGATCGGGCACGCGGCGCAACTGGCGCACCTGGGCCTGAAGCCCATGTTCCACCTGAACCTGCGCCTGGGCGAGGGCACGGGCGGCGTGCTGGCCGCGCCGATCCTGCTGGGCGCGGCCGCCACCCTGCGCGAGATGCGCACCTTCGCCGAGGCCGGGGTGCCGGGCGCCTGAGGGCCGCCGGCGGGGGCTAGGCAGCCGCACCTGACCTGCGGTTCAATGGTTCATGAAGACCTTGAAGACGTGGGCGTGCGCGGCGCTCCTGCTGGCCTCGGCGGCCGGGGCTCAGGCCCTGCCGAAGGCCGCGCGGGAGCGGATCATCCAGGCGACCGTGATGCTGCTGCCCACCGACGCGAACGGCGACCTGGACGGCTCGCGCGGGTCGGGCAGCGTCATCAGTCCGCAGGGGTACATCCTCACGAACTACCACGTGGTCGGGGACCCGGACACCCGGCAGCTCTCGCCGTGGATTCAGGTGCGCGTCGTGCAGTTCGCCGACCGGGAACCGGAATTCACGTACTGGGGCAAGGTGGTCGCCGCCGACCCGAACCTCGACCTGGCCATCGTGCAGATCGTGGAAGACCGCAACGAGAAACCGGTCGGGACGCTGAACCTGCCGTTCGTGGAGGTCGGGGATTCGAACGCGCTGAGCATCGGCGATGACGTGTTCGTGTTCGGCTTCCAGGGGACGGGTGGGATGACGCTGTCGTTCTCGCGCGGGTCGGTGGGCGGCTTCACCGGGGAGGACCTGAGCAGCAGCGGGCGGCAGTGGGTCAAGCACGACGCGCAGACCGGCCCGGGCAACTCGGGCGGCGGGGTGTTCGACGACAGTGGCGTGCTCGTCGGGGTGCACTCGGCGGGCGTGGCGGGGGATCACAACTCGCGCACGTCGTTCATGCGGCCGCTGGCGCTGGCGTGGGGGCTGATCACGCCGAACGTCACCGGGTTCGTGGTGCGCAAGGGGGGCGGCGCGGCCGTCACGCCGAGCACGAACGTCAGCGCCGGATCGGGCGGCGGCGCGTGGCCCCCGGCGCTGGCGACCGGGCGGGCAGGCGTGACCGGCACGGTGCGCGTCACGGGCGGCGTGGCGGCAGGCACCTGGACGACCGACTTCACGGAAGTCACCGACGACGGCGGTCTGAAAGGCCGCGCCCGCAGCGGCAGCCGGGACCAGACCGCCTTTTTCTATTACGACGAGGACAACAACGAGGTCTGGGTGGAGTGGACGCCCGACGGCAAGGCGTACAGCAGCTGCGTGGTGGAACCCGGCGGCGTGAAGGCCGGCAGCGCCGACTGGACGGGCAACCTGTACAGCTTCACGGGCCTGGACTCGAAGGGCACGCGCACCGGGGACTGCGTGGTCAGCCTCAGGGCCCGGGCGGCCGGGACGAGCAGCGGCCCCGTGGCCAGGACGCCGGCGGCCTCCGCCGGTCTGGGCCTGCCGGCACTGGCCGCCGGGCAGACCTGGACCGTCACGTTCTCCCAGGGTGGGGCGTACAGCGTGACGCTGGGCGCCAGGGACAGCGACGGCGACTATCCCGGCACGGCTGCCCAGAGTGGAAAGACAGGCGACGCGCTGTTCACGCTGGACGGCGACTCGCTGCTGATGATCGTGGGCCGGGCGGACAAGACCTTCCTGACCTGCACGGTGGACCGGACGCTGCGCGGGAGTGCCCGGGCCTACCAGAACAGCAAGGATGCCGGGGTGGCGGCCGGGACCTGCGCGCTGGGCAGTGGCGGGGCGGGCAGCGCCAGTCCCGGAGCGGCCCTGAAGTGGCCCCTGACCCTGAAGGTCGGGCAGCGCTGGGACGTGGTCTTCCCGGGCGTGGGGACCTTCACGGTCAACCTGACCGAACCGGACGAGGAGAGCGGCTTTGACGGCACCGCCACGCGCGGCAGCGAGAAGGGCAGCGTGCTGATGGACGCCGATGCGGACGGGCTGCTGCTGATCGTGCAGCGCGCCGACCAGACCTTCCTGATCTGCAGCACCGGGAAGAGTGGGTTGAGCGGCGCTGCGGTGCAGGGCGACGCGACCAGTCACCGCGACAGCAAGGACAAGGGCACCGGGCTGGGCCGCTGCACCGTCACGCCCCGCTGACCGGTTCAGGCAGCAGTCGGCGCAGGTGCCACAGGTGCGCGCCCGCCCACTCGCGCCGGTCCTCGACCGCGCCCTGGATCCCGTCGAAGTAGCCCAGGGCGCGGTACACCTCCCCGGCCAGCGTGGCGTCGGCGTGCAGGGCGCGCAGGTCGTCCAGCGGGGCAAGGTCCGTCCACTCGCGCAGGTACGCGTCGCGCGCAGCGTCCAGCACGGCCGGCTCAGTGCCGTCCGGGCAGAGGTAGGCGGGATTCGCGTCCAGGAACGGGTGGGTGAGGCTGGCGTCCGACCAGTCGAGCAGCGTCACCTGTTGCCCGCGCGTGGTGACGTTCCCCCCGTGCAGGTCCCCATGCCCGAGGGTGAGGGGGATCGGGCCGACGCGCAGCCGTTCCAGCGCAGCTTCCAGCGCGGGGCGGCGGGCGCGCAGCGCGGCGGCCTCGTCGGGGGTCAGGGCGTCCGCGTGCGGGCCGCGCTCGTCCGCGTGCAGGCTCGCGTCACTGAACAGGGCGTCCAGCTGGGCCAGCAGGTACGCCGGGCCACGGTCGCGCAGATTCAGCTCTGGCAGCAGGGGCCGGGCCGCGCGCTGCACCTGCGCCAGCTGCCGCAGGACCGCAGCGGGGTCGCCCCCGGCCTCGCCGCAGCCGTCCAGCAGCAGGAAACCGCGCCGCTCGTCGCCCGCCAGGACGGGCGGGGCCGCGCCGGGCACCTCGGCGGCCAGCCGGGCGGTGACGATCACCTCCCGCCCGAAGAACTCCGGGACGGCCTTGAAGTACACGTCCCCGCCGGACGTGGGAACGCGCCACAGCAGGCTGATCTGCCAGTGTTTCAGCACGACCGGCTCGCCCAGGCGCGGGCGGCCCTGCGCGGCGAGTTCCTCGTCCAGCCACGCCAGCGCCGCCGCGTGCCAGTGCGGCCCGAACCACGGCGTGCGGGTGGGGGCCCGCGCGGCGTCCGCCAGTTCGCGCAGCTCGTCCGGGACGGGCGCCGTGTCCGGCAGCTCCGGGGTGAACAGCTGCCACGCACAGGTGGTGCGGGTCACGCCGTCCTCACCCACGCCGCGCCGGGCGAAGGCCAGCCGCCGCCCCAGCCAGCCGTCCACGCCCGCCGCCCGGGCCGCCTCCAGCACGTGCTCGCCGTAGTACACAGGCGTATCCACGGTCAGGGTCCGGCAGGCCACCTCCGCGCCGCCGGGCCGCGTGAGCAGGAGGTGCAGGGTCGTCTCGCGCCGCACGGGGTCACTCATGGGCGCAGCCTCGCATGCTCAGGCCCGCGCCGGCATCCGCCAGGTGACGCAGCGGCCCGGGCCCGGCGCCGGTATCGCACCACGAGCCGCGTCCACGGTGCGCCTGCGCGGCCCATCGAGGCGGGAACTTATACCTTCGCCCCGTCAGGCGGCCCGTGACGCCGTACCCGGGATCGTGAGCGGGCGCGCCCCCCGGCGGCCACCGGTGCCCGAGAATGCGGCTCGTGAGTGACCGGGAACTGAATTTCGCGCGGGAGATCATGGGCAGCCGTTCCTACCGGGACGTGCCGGACGCCGAGGTGCTCGCGGAGGCCGAGCGCCTGCTGGACGGCTGGATGAGCGGCGAGCTGCGCATGGAACGCCCCAAGATCTACGACCATTACGCGCTGCTGCTGCTGGCCCTGACCCGGCAGGTGCGCGCGCTGGAGGCGCGCGTGAGCGAACTGGAAGCCGCGCGGGGGCCGCAGTGACCGTGCAGGTGAAGGTGTGCGGCACGACCAGCGTGCGCGACGCGGTCCTGAGTGCCGAGGCGGGCGCGGACGCCCTGGGCTTCATCTTCGCGCCGGTCAGCAAGCGGCTGGTGACCCCGCAGGTGGCGCGCGAGGCGGGCCTGAGCGTGGGGCCCAGCGTGGCCCGCGTGGGCGTCTTTCTGAACCAGGGCCTGGACGAGGTGCTGCGCACCGCCGAGGCCGCGCGGGTGAGTGCCGTGCAGCTGCACGGGCCCGCGTCAGGTCTTTACGTAACTGCGGTCGCCGCGTATTATCCCGTTCTGCGTGTCGTGCGCCCCGCCGATCTGGCGGCGGAAGCGGACATGTGGCACGGGCACCAGGGCGTCACGCTGATGCTGGACGCGCCCGAACCCGGCGGCGGGATTCCGCTCGACTGGGACGCGCTACGCTCCCTCTTCCCGCACGGGGCGTGGCTGGCCGGAGGTCTGGGCGCGGGGAACGTGGCGGCCGCCATGACGGCCCTGAACCCCGCCGGGGTGGACGCCGTGAGCCGCCTGGAATCAGGGCCCGGCGTGAAGGACCCGGCGGCCGTGCGGGCTTTCGTTCAGGAAGCGCGCCGCGCGGCCCAGAGTTATCCACAGTGAAACGGCGACCTGTGGATAACTCCGCCCACTGTGGAAGAGTTCCACACCGGGCCTGAAAAGCGTGTTTCACACGAACAAATAACCGACCCGGCCGGGTCGCGCCCGTTCCCTTATCCACAGGCTGTCCACAGCGCCTGTGGATAAACCTGTGGATAACCTGAGCCCACGGGGTGGCGATCCTCTCCTGCACGCGCCCGCAGCGGGCCGCCTCTCACATTGAACGGTTGCAGGGGGCACTCTAGCAGCGACGGCCCCCACCCGGTCAAGCGCCCGGCAGGGGGGCAGGTAACCCGAACCAGCCCGAAAGGACCTGACCGGCCTGCACCACGTTGCCCGGCTGCCCCAGGTCCACCCCGGCCCCCGCGAACGGCACGCGCGCCAGCGTATGCCCCTTCGTGCGCAGGTCCTCCAGGTTCCCGTGATCGCTGCTGACCACCACCCGCGCCCCCGCGCCCAGCAGGCCCAACAGCAGCGCGTCCACCCGCCGCAGGTACGACCGCCCGGCGGCCAGGGCGTCCCCCGGCACGTCCGGCGCGCCCGCGTGACCCAGCAAGTCACTGAACCACAGGTCCAGCGCCAGCAGGTCGACTTCAGTCGCCGTGCGGGCCAGCGCCGCCCCGTGCCGGGCCAGGGCGTCCAGCGCCGCCCCCTCCTCCATCCCAGCCCAGGGCCGCGCGTACGGCAGGCCCAGCGTCGCGCCCAGCAGCGGCACCCCCGGCGGATTCAGCGGCAGCCCCGCCGCGCGGAACGCGAACGGAAAGCAGCCCATGCGGTTGCGGCGCCCCGCCCCCGATTCCAGCGCGTGAAAGTACGCGGGAACGTACTCGTTCCCCAGCGCCACGCGCGCCCCCGCCCGCGCCAGCCGCACCGGCAGCGCCTCGGCCTGAAGCAGCCGCTGCAGGGTCGGGCCCGGATGCGGCCCGAAATGCTCCCCCATCACGCGCACCGCGTCCCGCCCCGTCAGCCAGCACGCCTGCCCCGTCCCTGACTGCGGCAGGCCCGGCACGCCCAGCGTCGCGTCCAGGCAGCGGCCCGCGTCCACCAGCGGGCGCAGGGTGCCCAGCGGCTGATCCCAGACACTCCCGTCCGGCGCGTCCTGCGGGTGCCCCACGCCGTCCAGCGCCAGCCACACGATCCCGCTCAAAGCGTCCTCACGGGCCCAGGATACGCCCGCATACCCTTGACCGATCCTGCATACCGCGCTATATTTGTTGACATCACCGCCCGAGAGGCGGCTTTTTTATTGTCTGCCTCGCCTGCGCCGGATGGCGGATGCCGCAGTCCCCGGCGACCCGCTAGCGTACGGGCATGACCCGTGACCTGCTCCCCGGAACGCGCGTGGCGCTGCATGTGCCCCTGCCCGGGCTGGCACAGGGCACGTGGGGCGTCGTGACCGGTGGCGCAGGGAGCGTGTACGACGTGGATTTTGCCGGGGTGGTGCACGCCGTGAACCGCGTGCACCTGAAGGTCGCCCGCGCGGACGCCGAGGCCCTTCCGGCCTCGCAGGAGGACCTACGCCCCTTCGTGCAGTACGCGTGCGTGATGGGCAGCCGCGCCTTCGGGCTGGAGACGGACGCGTCGGACACGGACGTGCGGGGCTTCTACCTGCCGCCCGCGCGGCGGCACTGGAGCCTCGCAGGTGTGCCCGAGCAGCTGGAGTTCGAGTCGCCGGGCCGCGAGGAGGTGTACTGGGAGGCCGGGAAGTTCGCGCGGCTGGCCCTGCGGGCGAACCCAAACGTGCTGGAGGTGCTGGCCTCGCCGCTGCCGCTGACGGTCACGCCGGTCGCGGCGGCGCTGCTGGACATCCGGCACGCGTTCCTGAGTCGCCTGATCGTCACGACGTACGGGGAGTACGTCCGGGCGCAGCTGCGCCGCCTGGAGAACGAGCGGCGCACGCACGGCGAGGTGCGCCTGAAGCACCTCGTGCACCTGCTGCGCCTCCTGATCAGCGGCGCGCACGCCCTGCGGACCGGGGAGGTCCTCGTGGACGTCACCCCGCACCGCGACGCCCTGCTGGCCATCAAGCGCGGCGAGACGACCTGGGCCGAGGCGGACGCGTGGCGACAGGCACTCCAGGCCGACTTCGAGCACGCCGCCGCCCATACCCGCCTGCCCGAACGGCCCGATGCGGCGCGGGTCGAGGCGTGGCTGCTGGACGCCCGCCGCGCCGCGCTCGACTGGTAGGCCGCCGCCCGGTGGCTCCGCCATCCGGCTCAGCGGGTGGTGCGCAGCTGGCCGATGCGGGGACGTTCAGGGGGCGGCTAGGCTGCCGGGCGGTGATGCTGCGTGAGAGTCAAGTACCCGTCCACCCCCCACCTGCCCTGGTCGCCCGGGCTTCAGAACGATGACCGACGCATTCCGTCCCTGAGGGGCTTGGAGGGACAGGAGGTGGTCGTCACCGAGAAGCTCGACGGCGAGAACACCAGCCTGTACCGCGCGGACCTGCATGCGCGCAGCCTGGACACGCGGCCTCACCCGTCGCGCACGTGGGTGAAAGCCGAGCGGGGCCGCTTCGGGCATGAGATTCCGCCCGGCTGGCGCCTGTGCGGAGAGAACGTGTTCGCGGTGCACAGCCTGCGGTACGAGGCGCTGGCCGGGTACTTCTACCTGTTCAGTGTCTGGGATGACCGGAACGTGTCGCGCCCGTGGGATGAGGTGAGGGACTGGGCGGCGCGGCTGGGGGTGCCCACCCCGCGTGAACTGTACCGGGGCGTGTGGGACGAGGCGGCCCTGCGGGCGCTGACGGTAGACACGGCGCGGATGGAAGGTTACGTGGTACGCGTGACGGGCGAGATTGGGTACGCGCAGTTCGGGCGGCGCGTAGCGAAGTGGGTGCGGGCCGGACACGTGCAGACTGATGAGCACTGGCTGAGCCGCCCGGTGGAACGCAACGGGCTGCGGGACGACCCGGCATGAGGGGGCCAGGTGGGGTGGGTGCGCTCCTCGCACAGCTGAAGGCCGGAGAGGACGTCTCGTTCGAGGCGATCAGCGGCGAGCTGACGTCGTTCGTGCCGCTGCTGGCCCAGCTGCCGGAGACGCGGCAGGACGCGCAGTGGCACGCGGAGGGCAGTGTCGCGGCGCACTCGGCGCTGGTCGTTCGCTGGGCGCATGAACTGGCGGACGGGGCGGGCCTGCGGGGTGAGCAGCGGGCGGCGCTGATCCTGGCGGCGGCGCTGCATGACGTGGGGAAGGCCCTGACGACCCGGGACGTGCCGGACGAGGAAGGCGTGGTGCGGGTGCGTTCGCCGCAGCACGCGCGGCGCGGGCGGGACGCCCTGTCGTTCCGGCTGCTGGATTCTGGACTGCCGCCCAGCCTGATCCGGACCGTACTGGCGCTGGTCGCGGCGCATCACAGCCTGCACCGCGCGCTCGACGGGAACCTGGACCGCGGGGTGACCGCGCTGGCGCGCCGCGCGCCGCTGCCCCTGCTGACGCTGCTGGCCCGCGCAGACGCCCGGGGGCGGGTGGTGCGCGGCGCGGACGCCCGGGTGGGCGAGGACACCGCCGACCTGCTGGAACTCGCCGCGCATGAACTGGACGTCTGGGACGCGCCGGAGCCACTGGCGGACTTCCGGGCGCAGGTGCGCTCCCTGCTGCCCGGCGCGGAGGACGACCTGCTGGCCCTGGCGCTGGGGCGCGGCGTGGCCGACTGGGAAGCGGGCGTGATCCACACGCCGCACGAGGCGGCGCAGCGCGTCCAGGCTGCCGCCCGGCAGGGATTTCCGCGCCTGACGGTGCTGTGCGGCCCGTCCGGCAGCGGCAAGAGCACCCTGGCCGCCCAGCTGAGCGGGGCGCGGGTGATCAGCCTGGACGCGCTGCGCGCGCAACTGGGGCGCGGCCCGGCCGATCAGCGGGCGGCGGACCAGCGGGTGAACGGGCAGGTCCTGCAGGCGGCCCGGGAAGCGCTGCGGGAAGGACTGCGGCGCCGCGAGCATGTCGTGTGGGATGCCACCAGCCTGCGGCGGGATCAGCGGGCGCAGGTGCTCGGGCTGGGACATGATTACGGAGCGCTGACGCGCCTGTGGGTGGCGTGGACGCCGCCGGGCGTCGCCGCTCAGCGCAATGCCGCGCGGGCGCGCGTGGTGCCGGGCGCGGTCCTGGCCGACCAGCTGCGGATGCTGGAATTCCCGGATCTCGGCGAGGCGCACGAGGTCACGCTGCATCCCCCTGGAGGTGACGTATGGACGCTGGACTCTCCTTTCCCCCTCAGCTGACCCAGTACGTGCGGGGGCACGCCTTCCCGCTGGTGTTCGCGACGGTCAGTGGGGCGCACCTGTACGGCTTTCCGAGTGCGGACAGCGACTGGGACCTGCGGGGCGTGCATGTGCTGCCGCTGGCGCAGGTGCTGGGGCTCAGGGAGGGGCCGGGCACGTGGTCCCTGGAGCGGGATGACGGGGTGGTCGAGCTCGATCTGGTGACGCATGACGCCCACAAGTTCGCGGGGCTGCTGCTGAAGCGGAACGGGTACGTGCTGGAGCAGCTGCTGTCGCCGCTGGTGGTGCACTCGTCGGCGGCGCACGCGGCGCTGGTGGCCCTGGCGCCGGGGGTGCTGACTCGGCATCACGCTGGGCATTACCTGGGGTTCACGGTGAACCAGTGGCGGCTGCTGGAGAAGGAGGCTGCCACGCCACAGGGCCCGCGCGTGAAGCCGCTGCTGTACGCGTTCCGCACGGTGCTGACCGGGCTGCACCTGCTGCGCACCGGTCAGATGGAGGCGAACCTGGGCGTGCTGAACACTGGGGCGCGGCTGCCGTTTCTGGAGGATCTGATGGCCCTCAAGCGGTCGGGGCGTGAGGCGGAGCCCCTGCCGGAGCCGCTGGAGGTGTACCGCGCGGCGCACCGGCAGCTGCTCGCGGCGCTGGAGGCCGCGCCCCTCTCGACCCGGCTGCCGGACGCCGTGCCGGACGCGGCGCAGCGGGCGGTGAGCGACTGGGTGGTGCAGGTGCGGCTGGGTGCCCTTCCGCTCACTGCGCGCTGAAGGGGGTGGTGCGGGTCAGGATCACCTCGCCCTGCCGGTTGTGCACGGACAGGGTCAGGGCGTGCGGGCCGGGGGTGAGGTCGGCGGGCAGCGTGAAGGCGTGCGGCAGGGTCTGCCCGACCGGGACGGGCTGCCCGTCGAGGGTGAGGGTCACGCGGGCGGGCGTGTCCACCGTCCTGATCCAGAGGTTCCCGCTGTGGGGCGCGCCGTTGCTGACCGTGGTGGGGAGCGCGCGTGGGGTGAGGGTGGCGCCTGCGCCGGGCCGCGTGAGGAACGCCGGGTACGTGAGGAGTTCGCGGAACGCGGCGAGTTTCTCGGGGCTGCCGAGCAGGCGGTAGTCGTTGCGGCGCGTGACGGGGCGGGGCTGCACGTAGGGGCTGGTGAGCATGTTCAGGTCCAGCCAGTTGATGTTCTTCACGCGGGGGTACTTCAGCGCGGCGCCCCAGTAGGCTTCGCGGAGTTTCGCGGCGGCGAACGCGGCGTACCCGGTGGCGGGCTGCGCGCCGCTGCGGCTGGAGGACGCGAATTCGCTGATCTGGATGGGGTGCGCGCAGGCGTAGCGGCGGTAGATGACGTCCAGCGCGTCCAGCGGGCTGTCGGTCAGGGCGCTGTCGCGGACGTTGCCGTTGCGGAAGGGCGCGGCGTAGACGCTCAGGCCCACCCAGTCCGCGGCGTCCGCGCCGGGGTAGTAGCGGTCAATGACGTCCAGGCGCGATCCCATCGGCATCCAGACCAGCGCGACGTTCGGCGCCAGCCTCGCCATCACGTCGTGCACGAGGCGGAATGTGGCGCGGTACAGCGCGGGGTCGCGGCTCCACTCGTTGGCGGGGTCGTTGAACTCTCCGGCGAAGCGCAGGTAGATGGGCGCCCCGGAGGCGCGGGCGGCCTTCGCGAAGGGCGTCAGGGTCTGCTCGGTGATCTGCCGCAGCGGCAGGCCCGGTTCCAGCGCGATGTGCACGGCCATCCCCGCCTGCCGCGCCGCGCGCACCCAGCGGGCCGGGAAGGTCTCGCCGCGGCCGGGGGCGCGCAGCGTGAAGTACCGGAAACTCACGGCCAGCGGGCCGCCCAGTCCGGGCTCGGCGCGCAGCTGTCCGGTGGGGGTCAGGGCCTGCTCGTCGGCGTAGCGGCCCAGCAGGATGCCGGCGGTGGGTTCCAGCCGGGCGGGCCGGGGGGCGCAGCCGGGCGCGGGTTCGGGGCTGAAGGGGGTGGGGGCCAGCAGGAACGCCTGCCCCTCCTGCCGGTAGCGGGCGGCGATCAGGTCGGTGGCGCGGGCGGTGTTCAGGTCGCCGCGCGCGCGGGCGAGGTTCGCGGCCTGGGTGTAGGCCTGCACCGCGCCGTCGTAGTCGCGCAACTGCACGCGGGTGTCGGCCAGGGCGCGCCAGTTCGCGGCGGTGGGGTTCAGGGTGGTCGCCTGGAGGTACGCGGCGTGCGCGGCCGTCCACTGTCCCGCGCGGGCCTGCGCGCGGGCCTGGGTGTACCACTGGTCGGCGCTGCGGGGCGAGGTGGTGGCCGTGCTCAGCGAGCCGATCAGGAGGGGAAGCAGGAGGGCGGCGCGGCGCATCGCGCGCATGGTACGGGCCGGGGGGCAGATGAAGCTGCGGTGAAGCTCGCACGATCAGCTGCCGGTCAGCTTGCCGGCGCGGGCCACGTCCCTGGAACGGCCGGAAGCGGCTGTGCGAGGTTTCAGGCTGTGCGAGGATACGGGGCGTGACCCTGACCGCCGCTCCCGACGTGATCGAGCTGCCCGCACTGGCGCTGGTGCTCCTCGCGGGCGTGCCGGGCGCAGGCCGGGGGGCGTTCGCGGCGCGGCACTTCACGCCGGACGAGGTGTTCGACGCGCGGGCGTTCCCGGACGCGGACGCCCTGCGCGTGGCGGTCGCGGCGCGGCTGGCGGCGGGGGAACTGGCGGTGGTGATCGCCCCGGCAATCCGGCCCCTGGAGCGGGCGCGCTGGTCGGCCCTGGCCCGCGAGCACGACGTGAAGGCGGTCGCGGTGCTGCTCGACGAGGACCGCGCCGTGCTGGAGGCCCACGCCGGGTGCACCCTGAGCCGCGAGGAGCTGATCGCGCAGGTCTCGGAACTGCGGCGCACGGCGGGTGGCCTGCGCGCCGAGGGGTTCCGGCAGGCGTGGCACCTGCGTGGCGCGCAGATCGGGCGGGTGGGCGTGCGGCGCGTGCCGCTGCGGGTGGACCGCCGGGACCTGAGCGGGCCGTTCGACCTGATCGGGGACGTGCACGGCTGCCTGGAGGAACTGCGCGACCTGCTGACCCGCCTGGGCTACCGGATGACTGGCGATTCGGTGACGCCCCCGGCGGGCCGCACGGCGGTGTTCCTGGGGGACCTGACCGACCGGGGGCCGGACAGCGCGGGTGTGCTGCGGCTGGTGATGGGCATGGTGGCGTCGGGCGCGGCGCTGTGCGTGACCGGCAACCACGACGAGAAACTCCTGCGGGCGCTGAGCGGCAAGGCGGTGAAGGCGCTGCACGGGCTGGACGTGACCCTCGCGCAGCTGGAGGCCGCCGGGCCCGCGTTCCAGGCGCAGGTGCAGGCGTTCCTGGAGGGGCTCCCGGCGCACCTCGTGCTCGACGGTGGGCGGCTGATCGCGGCGCACGGGGGTCTCCCGGCGCACCTGCACGGACGCGGGAGTGGCCGCGCGCGGAGTTTCGCGCTGTACGGCGACACGACTGGCGAACGCGACGAGCTGGGCATGCCGGTCCGGCGCGACTGGGCGGCCGGGTACGCGGGCGCGCCGCTGGTCGCGTACGGGCACACGCCGCACGCCGCGCCGCGCTGGGTGGGGAACACCGTGAACCTCGACACCGGCTGCGCGTTCGGCGGGGCCCTGACTGCGCTGCGCTACCCCGAGCGGGAGACGCTCAGCGTTCCGGCCCGCGCCGCATACGCGCCGCCGCCGCGTCCGCTCCCGCCAGGGCGGCCGCAGGAGTAGGTTTCGCGGGCCACTGGGCCAGCAGCGCCCCGGCGAGGATCAGTACGCCGCCCAGCGCCGCCCCGGGGCCGGGTTGCTCGCGCAGGATGACGGCCGCCAGCGCCACCGTGACCAGGGGCTCCAGGGTGCCCAGCAGGCTGGCGCGCGTGGCGCCCAGCGCCCGGATCGCGCCGTACAGGGCGGGCACCGCGACGATGGTGGGCAGCAGCGCCAGCGCCAGGATCGGCCCCCACTGCGCCGCGCCGACCGGGACGTGCAGCGTGCCCTGCGCGGCGGCCAGCGCGGCGAACACCACCCCGCTGACGAGCGCCATGTGGGCCGTGGCGGCCAGGGCGCTCACGCCGCCCAGCAGCCGCTCGCTGGCGACCAGATACCCGGCGTACAGCGCGCCTGCGCCCGCCGCGAAGCCCAGGCCGGCGGCGTCCCGGTCGGCGGCGGACGGCAGGCCCACCACCAGCGCCAGCCCCGCGCCCGCCAGCGCCACCGCGCCCAGCTGCGTGCGGCGCGGCGCGCGGCCCAGGCCCCAGGACAGCAGGATCACGAATGCCGGGGCGAGGTACAGCAGCAGCGACGTCGCGCCCGCCGACACCCGCTCTAGCGCCCCGAAGTAACAGGTGGTCGCCAGGGTGTACAGCAGGCCCACGCCCAGCATCCGCGCCCGCTGCGCGCCCGTGATCCCGCGCGAACTGACCGGCAGCAGCAGCGCCGCCACGATCAGGAACCGCCAGCCCAGCGTCGTGAAGGACGCCAGCCCCGCCTGCCCGGCCAGTTTTCCCCAGATGCCCAGCGTCCCGAACGCCACGGCGGACGTCACGCCCAGCAACACGCCCCTGCGCACCTCTCCACCCGCCGCCCCGGTCATCCGCCTGAGGGTACTGCCTCACCGTTGCCCGGGCACGGGTCGCGCTAGCCTGAGGCACGTGACGCCACCCGCCGCCCCCTCTCTGGAATCCTGGCTGGTGGTCGTGAATCTGCCCATCGGACCGTGCGATTTCGCTCCGCCGCACGGCTGGGCGGGCGCCGCGCCGCTGGGCTGCCGGGTGCTCGTGCCGTGGCGCGGCGCGCTGGAGGTCGGACTGGTCGTGGGCGGCGGCGACGGGCGCGGCGGGCACCGCCTGCGGGAGGCCGTGCACGTCCTGGACGAGCCGGGGCGGCCCTGGGTGACCCCGGCGACCGTGACGGGCGTGCAGGGCTGGGCGGCGGACGCCCGCATTCCCGCCGGGCTGATCTGGGGCGACCTGCTGGGCGTGGGCTGGCAGGCCGAGGTGACCCACATGGTGCGCGCGGTGGAGGGCGCGGACCTGAGCATGTTCGCGCGCCGCCCGCCCACCGAACGCTGGACGGACGCGGGCGCGTTCCCGGACGCACTGCTGGACGCCATCCGCGAGCAGGGCCTGCTGGAGGAACGCTTCACGCCCCGCCCCCGGATGCGCGGCGCGGTCGCCGCCCGCCCGCTCGACGAGGTGCCGTCCGCCAGCCGCACCGCGACGGTCCTGAGGGCCGTGACCCCGGCGCCGGCGGGCCTGACGGCCAAGCAGGCGCAGGCCGCCGCGTGGCTCTCAGCGCACGGTCCCTGCGACACGCTGAGTGCCTGGGCGAAGGGCGCGGGTGTCAGCAGCGGCGTGGTGACCGCGGCGCTGAACGCGGGCGGCGCCCAGTACACCCTGGTCGCTGCCCCCCCACCGCCCGCCTGGACATGGCTGCACGAGCACGGCCCGGTGGACACGTACGCCGCGTGGGCGAACAGCGCCTCGGCGGACGGGGTGCCGCTGACGCCCACGCAGGCGGGCACGCTGGCCCTACGCGGCTGGGCCGACACCATCGAGGTGCCCCAGCCCCCACCCCCCCTGCCGGAACCCTGGCCGCAACCCGACCCTGCCGGTGCGCCCGACCCGCTGCCGGAGGCGCCAGTGTGGCGGCTGCACGGGGGCCGCGCCCGCGCGCGCTTCGCGCTGCTCGCCCCGCGCGTCACGCGGCTGCTCACGCAGGGGCGGGGCGTGCTGGTCCTCGCGCCGGACCACGCGACGCTGCGCCGCGCCTGGGAGGGCCTCTCCGGCCTCGCTGCGCACGCGGGGACGGGGGCGGCGCAGCTGACCGGCACCCTGAATGAGGCGCAGCGAGCCCACACCTGGCAGCTCATCCGCACGGGCGAGGCCCGGCTCGTCATCGGCAGCGGGCACGCGCTGGCCGCCCCGCTGGACGACCTCGCGCTGATCATCGTGCTGGAGGAGGCCAGCGACGCGCACAAGCTCCTGAGTGGCAGCCGCGCCTTCCTGCCCGACCTCGCCACGCGCATCGCCGCCGCGCACGACGCCGCCCTGGCCCTGGTGGGCACCACGCCCGCCGCCGAGAGCGTGCCCCACCCCGGCGCTGTTCTCCCGCCACCACGCGCCCGCGTACACGTCGTGGACTACGCCAACCCTCCCGAGCAGCCCGAACTGGGGCCGCTGTCCAGCGTGCACCTGCGCCTCGGGGACCAGGGCTACCCCCTCAGCCACGACCTCGCCCGGGTGCTGCGGCAGGTGCAGGAACGCGGCCGTCAGGCGGCCCTGCTCGCGCCCCGGCGCGGGTACAGCGCCCTGCTGCGCTGCCCGGGCTGCGACCACACCCCGCAGTGCCGCAACTGCGACGTGCCGCTGCGCTTCCACCGCGAGGGCAGGCAGCTCACCTGCCACCAGTGCGGGTACCACCAGCCCATCCCCGAACGCTGCGACCAGTGCGGCGACCCCATGTGGCAGGCGCGCGGGCCCGGCACCGAATGGATCGCGCAGGAAGTGCAGAAACTCCTCCCCGGCTTCCCCGTCTACCGCCTCGACAAAGACCGCCAGGACGACCTGACGCCCCTGATGCGCGGCGAGAGTGGCGTGGTCATCGGCACGCAACTCCTGCTCTCGCACGAACCGCCACCCGACTTGGCCCTGATCGGCGTCACCCTGGCCGACACGTGGCTGAACGTCAGCGACTTCCGCGCCTCGGAGCGCTACCACCGCCTGCTGCGGCAGCTCGCCGAGTGGCACCCCACCCGCGCGCCCATGCTCCTCGTGCAGACCTTCCAGGCGGACCACCCCGCCCTGAAGGTCATGGTCGAAGGCCGCGACACCCTCGCGTACCCCGCCGCCGAGGAACGCGCCCGCGCCGCCCTGAACTACCCCCCCCACGCCCGCCTCGCGCAGATCGAGATCAGCGCCCGCGACCAGCACAAGGCCCAGGCCGCCGCGCAGGACCTCGCTGACGCCCTCCACGGCGCCGGCGCCACCGCCCACGAGGTCCTCGGCCCCGCGCCCAGCCCGGTCGCCCGCGTGCGCGGCGTGTACCCCTACCACCTCTTCCTGCGCGCCCGGAACGACACCCGCCTCGGCGAACTCCTGCGCATCCTCGACACCCGCACCTGGAAAGCGAAAATCAGAGTGGACGTGAACCCGAGGGGCGGGCTGTAAGGCTCAGCCCGTCACCTCGGGCATAATTTCGCCGCCCATCTGGCGTTCCAGCGTGGCGTACGCGCCGCCGCGTCGGCGGAGGGTGTCGGGGTGGCCGTCCTCGACGACCCTACCGCCCGCGAGGACGATGACGCGGTCGGCGGTGCGGGCGAGGCTGGGGCGGTGCGTGACGATCAGCGCGGTGCGGCCGCGCGTGAGTTCGTCCAGCGCGGCGACGACCTGGGTTTCGCTTTCGGCGTCGACGGCGCTGGTGGGTTCGTCGAGCAGCAGGAGGCTGGGCTGGGCCAGCAGCGTACGGGCGATGGAGAGCCGCTGGCGTTGCCCGCCGCTGAGGCGCACGCCGCGTTCCCCCACCACGGTCTGGAGGCCCTCGGGGAGGGCGTGGGCGAAGGTGTGGGCGTGCGCGGCGCGCAGAGCAGCGTCCACCTCGGCGTCGGTGGCGTCGGGGCGGGCGTAGCGGACGTTGTTCAGCACCGTGTCGTGGAACAGGAAGGTGTCCTGCGCCATGACGGCGGCGTTCTCGCGCAGGCTGCGCAGCGTGAGGTCGCGCAGGTCGTGCCCGTCGAGCGTCACGCGGCCCTGCTGCGGGTCGAAGGTGCGGGTGACGAGGGCGAGGAGGGTGCTCTTGCCCGCGCCGCTTTCCCCGAGGAGGGCGACGCGCTGCCCGGCCGGGATGTGCAGCGTGACGTCCCGCAGGATGGGCCGGGCGGGGTCGTATCCGAAGGTGACGCCCTCGAAGCGCAGCTCTCCGCGCACGGGCTGCGGCAGGGGCCGCGCGCCGGGCCGGTCCTGCACGGGTACGGGCGCGTCGAGTACCTCGAACACCCGCCGCCCGCTCGCCTCGGCCCGCTGGAGCAGGTCGCCGATGTTCACGAGGTCGTCGATCGGGCCGTAGAAGTACCGCCCGTACCCGCGGTACGCGAGCAGGCCGCCGAGCGTGAACTGCCCGGCCATGATCAGCCACGCGCCGCCGCCCAGCATGATCACGTTCCCCAGGTTCCCCACGAAGCGCGCGCGGGGGAAGGCGCGGTTGCGGATGGTCACGGCCTTCACACCCTCGGCGTACAGCTCATCCCCAAGCGCGCGGATGCGCGCAGCCTCGGCGTCCTCCCGCGCGAAGCCCTGCACCACGCGGATGCCGCTCAGGCGGTCCGTGATCAGCGCACTCAGGTCCCCCAGGCGGGCGCGCGCCGCGCGGTACGCGGGCCGCACCGTGCGCGCGTAGCGGCGCAGCATCAGCGCCACGGCGATCATCGGGAGGGTCGTGACAACGCCCAGCAGCGGTTGCAGCGCAATGAAGATCCCGATCACGCCGATCAGGCGCAGGGCGTTCGCCAGCACGGCGTCCGTGCCGCGCACCAGCACGTCCTGCAGCGCGTCCACGTCCCCGGTCACGCGGGCGATCAGGTCCCCGGTGCGCTGCCCCTCGAAGTACGCCGCCGACTGCCCCTGCAACTTCCGGTACAGCGTCAGGCGCAGGTCGCGCGTGAACGCCTGCCCCGCCCGCTCCAGCAGTAGCCCCCGCCACGCGGACAGCGCCTGCTGCACGCCGAACACCGCCACCAGCAGGGCCAGCTGCCACCCGATGAACGTCCAGTCGCGGTTCGGAATGCCGTGATCCACCACGCGGATCCACACGAGCGGCGGGTACAGTTCCGCCGCCACGCTTCCCAGCAGCAGCAGTAGCCCCACGGTCACCGTGCGGCGGTACGGACTGAGCAGCCCGTACAGGCGGCGCAACACGGACGGACTCCTCACAGGCATGGGCCCGAGGCTACGCCACCCGCGCGCCCATGCCTGTGAGGAGTCCCGCCTTCCCCGTTCCATTTCCTGCGCCGGTCAGCCCGTATGCTGCGCGGCATGACGAGTGCGCGGCCGGATGACCGGATTCCTGTGGTGGTGGTGGGCGGCTTTCTGGGGGCCGGGAAGACGACGCTGGTGAATCACCTGATCCAGTCGCTGCCGCACCGGCTGGGTGTGATCGTGAACGAGTTCGGCGCGCAAGGCGTGGACGGCAGCCTGATCGAGCGGCTTCAGGACGACGTGACGGAACTGACCGCTGGGTGCCTGTGCTGCACGGGCCGCGACGACCTGCTGCGGGCGCTGGTGACGATCGCCATGCGGGAGAGAAGGCCCGACGCGGTGATCGTGGAACTGTCCGGGGTGGCGGACCCGACGCCGGTGCTGACGACCCTGCTGGAACGTTCGGTGCGCGCGGCGTTCCGCGTGACGACGCTCGTGGCGGTCGTGGACGCCCGGCACGCCCTCCAGACGCTGCGGGAGCATCCGGAGGCGGCGCGGCAGCTGGCGTACGCGAATGTGGTCGTGCTGAACAAGACCGACCTCGCCGACCCGGCCCTGCTGGACCACGCGCAGGGCGTGCTGCGCGGCGTGAACCCCTTGGCCGACATCAAGCGGGTCGAGCAGGGCCAGATTGACGCGGAAGCCCTGCTGGCCCGCGACGACTTCGACCCGCGCGTGCTGGACGGCGTGGATACCCGCGCGGCGCACACGCCGGGCCTGAAGTCCTTCACGCTGCGCGCCGACCGCCCCCTGGACCCGTACGCGTGGCAGCGCTTCATGACCGACTACCTGCTGTCCCGCCCGGCGGAGGTCCTGCGCGCCAAAGGCTTCCTCGACCTGTTCGGGTACCCGCAGCGCATCCTGTTCCAGGCGGTGCGGGACCTGTTCACCGCCGACGCGTGGGAACCGGGAGACGGCACCTCCGAACTCGTGGTGATCGGCCGGGGCCTGGACCGCGCGGAGTTCGAGGCCGCGTGGGCCGCATGCCTGACGCCGGACCCCCACGACCTCATCCCGGACTGAATCAGAAAGAGGCCCCTCGTCGCAGGGGCCTTCACTCTTTCCGACGTTACTTGCCCTGCTGGGCCAGTTTCAGGTAGTAGGCGCTGCTCTTGTCGGTGGGGTCCAGCGCGACGGCCTGGGTGTACGCGGCGGTCGCGCCGGGGTAGTCCTTGCGTTCATAGCGGGCGCGGCCCAGCCAAGCCCAGGCCTTAGCGTATCTGGGGTTCTGGGTGGTGGCGGCCTGGAAGCCCTCTTCAGCGGCCGCCTTGTTCCCGGCGGCGTATTTGGCGTAGGCGTCGCGGTAGGTGCGGACCGCCTGGAGGCCGTACGTCTGCGCTTCCTGGGCCAGGGCGAGGTTATATCTGTCACTGGCGGTCGCGCCGGGCAGGGCGACCAGGGCCGCATACGCGTCCAGGGCGGCCTGGGTGTTGTTCAGATCCAGGGCGAGGCGGCCGGCTTCGCGCTGCGCGTCGGCGAAGTTGGGGGCGCTGCGGGCGGCCTCCTGGAAGCCGGCGAGGGCCTGCGCCTTGCGCCCGGCGTCCAAGTCGCCGTACGCGCGGCTGAAGGCGCGGGTGGCAGCGGGGCCGTACTGCGCGGCCTTGTCGGTCAGCGAGCGGAAGTAGGTCAGGGTCTTGTCGCCGGGGTTCAGGGTCAGCGCGCGGTCGTACAGGGTGCGGGCCTGGGTGTACTGCCCGGCTTCCAGCGCGGTGCGGGCGGCCCAGGTGGCGCAGGGGGCGCTGGCGGGGTCGAAGGTCAGGCAGGTGTCGAAGAATTTCGCGGCCTGATCCGGCTGGTTGCGGGTGTACGCGGCGTACCCGAGGTTGTACTGCACGGTGGCGGCGCTCTTCGCTTCGGGGGTGTTCCGCGCGGCGTTCGGGGCCGCCTGGAAGTAGGCGGTCCAGGCGAGTTCCGCCTGTTTCCAGAAACCGACCTCGGTGTAGATGTTCGCGCGGAGTTTCAGGTACTCGGGGTTGCCGGGCGCGGCGGCCACGGCGGCCTCGGCGGCGGCGGCGGCCTGTTTCCAGAGGGTCTGGTCGATGTTCGCGCTGCCCCTGGGGTAGGTGGCGCGGGCCCGGTCGGCCAGGGCGCGGGCGTCGGCGGCGAGCGCGGCGGGCGTCTGCGTCGGCGTGGGGGTCTGGGTGGTGTCGGTCTGTGCGGCGGCCAGTTGCAGGGGCGCGGTCAGGGCCAGCGTGGCGGTCAGGGTCAGCAGGTTGAGTCGCATGAGGGGCTCCTTGAATGCAGGACGGGGCTTGAGGGTCGTCCGGTCATGTGAGCAGCTCAGCCTGACCCCGGGGGGCCGGATTCCCTAAGGCTCACTTCACGCTCCCCCCACCCGCCGCCCGCCCTGATCTGGAAGGCAGGGCAGGGTCGCTTCTGGGGGTGTTCTGGTAAAACAGGAGCATTGTGAGCGACCCTGCCTCCCCCCGCGTGTACCCCATGCGCCTGTACGGTGACCCCGTCCTGCGCCGCAAGGCTAAACCCCTCCAGGCGACCGACACCCTGACCGTGCCGGGCTTCGATCCGCAGACGGTGCGTCAGGTGGCGGACACCATGCTCGAAACGATGTTCGAGGCGCACGGCGTGGGGCTGGCCGCCCCGCAGATCGGCCTGCCGGTCCGGATGTTCGTGGCGGTCGAGTACGAGGATGACGAGGAGGAGAACGAGGGTCAGGAGAAGCCGCTGAAGTCCCGCGTGCTGCGTGACTTCGTGATGCTCAACCCCGTACTGAAGGTCATCGACAAGAAGAAGGACCGCTCGTACCAGGAGGGGTGCCTGAGCATTCCCGGCATCTACGAGGAGGGCGTGCCGCGCGCCCGCGCCGTGCAGGTGAGCTACACCGACCTGGACGGTGTGAGCCGCGTGATCGAGGCGGACGACTTCCTGGCCCGGGTGTTCCAGCACGAGGCCGATCACCTGGACGGCGTGCTGTTCCTGGACCGTCTGCCCGCCGAGGTGACCGAGGACTACCGCAAGGAGCTGCTGGCGATCCAGCAGAAGTCCCGCACGTTCCTGAACGATCTGGCCGCGCACGAGCGGCAGCGCAAGGCGGGCCTTTGACCGGCGGCGGGCCGCGCGTGGCGTTCTTCGGGTCGCCCGCGTTCGCGCTGCCGGTGCTCGACGCGATCCGCGAGCACTTTGAGGTGGTGCTCGTCGTGGCGCAGCCGGACAAGCCGGTGGGGCGCGGCCTGAAGCTGACCCCGCCGCCCGTCGCGGCCCGCGCGGCCGAGCTGGGCCTGCCCCTCGCGCAGCCTAGGAAACTGCGGGGCAACGCGGCGTTCGAGGCGACCCTGCGTGAGTCCGGCGCGGACGTGGCGGTCACCTGCGCGTACGGGAAGATCCTGCCCCTCAGCGTGCTGAACATTCCCCGCTACGGGTTCCTGAACACCCACACCAGCCTGCTGCCCGCGTACCGGGGCTCCGCGCCGATCCAGTGGGCGCTGATCAACGGCGAGGCGGTGACGGGCACGACGATCATGCAGACCGACGAGGGCATGGACACCGGCCCGGTCCTGCTGCAGGAGGCGCTGCCGGTCGCGCCCGAGTGGACCAGCCTCGAACTGGCCGACGCCCTGAGTGCGCAGGCATCGCGGCTGATCGTGCAGGCCCTGTCGAACCTGGAAGGCCTCTCCCCCACCCCGCAGGACGAGACACTCGCCACGCACGCGCCCATGCTGGTCAAGGAGGACGGCTTCGTCCGCTGGGGCGACACCGCCGCGCAGATCGTGAACCGCTCCCGGGGTGTAGCCGCGTGGCCTCAGACGACCGCGTTCCTGGGCGGCGCGCGCCTGAAACTCGGTGGCCTGAGCGTCACCGCCGGGTCCGGCCAGCCGGGCGAGGTGCTGGGCGTCAGCGAGGGCGGCCTGACCGTCGCCGCGCAGGAGGGCGCCGTGCTGATTTGCACCGTGCAGCCCGAGGCGCGCAAGGCGCAGGCCGCGCACACCTGGGCGCAGGGGGCCGGAATCAAACCCGGCACCCGCCTCGACCTGTGGGAACCCACCCACCACTGAGCCCGTACCCGGGGGCATGAGCCTCGCCTTCCCCCTGACGCTGGAATTCAAATTCAGTCTCTTCACCGAACTGCGCGTCACCGACGCGCGCGGCCAGCTCGTCGCGGTCGTGAAGGAGAAGACCTTCAGTGTCCGCGACGAGGTCCGCATCTACCGTGACGAGCAGAAACAGGTGCAGACCCACCGCATGAAAGCCAAGGGCTTCCTCGCGGGCGCACTCGACTGGAAGGCGTCGCGCCTGATCGAGCGCCTGGACGGCACGCCCGTCGGCGCCCTCCAGGCGCAGGGCATGCGGACCCTGTGGGCCGCCGGGTACGACCTGCTCGGCCCGAATGGCGAACCCCGCTTCGCCATCCGCGACGACCACCCCTGGCTGGGCCTCATCGAGGGCGCGCTGGACGCCATTCCCTTCGTCGGGGACTTCATCGCCATGGGCTTCGACTACCTCGTGAACCCCACGTACACCGTCACCGACACGGGCGGGCAGGCCGCGTACCGCGTGCACAAGAAACGCAGCTTCATGGCCCGCCGCTTCACCGTCGAGGAGTTGCAGCCGCGCGCCGGACAGGACGACGAACTGGTCCTGATGGGCCTCATCCAGCTGATCCTGCGCGAACGCGAACGCGGCTAAGCATGCACCGCGAAGACCAGCAGACCGCCTCGGCGCTGCTGGCCTTCCTGGCCGCGTACCACCAGACCCTCGGGGCCAGATCACTCGGCGCCCGGCGGGTCGGTGTACCCCCGGAAGGCCACCGGCAGCCCTCCTGCCCCCTCACCCACGCCGCCCACCACGAAGGCGAGGCACTGGCCCGCGCGCACCTGAGCTGACGCGGCGTCAGTGTCAGCGGGTCTCCATGTGTTCGGGGGCCGCGCCGAACCCGGGGAAGAGGTCAGCCAGCACCCCGTACCCGTCCGGAGCGCGTCCGCCGGGTTCCTGAAGGCGCACCTCCCAGGTCTCGTCGCTGAACCCGCTCAGGCGGCGCACCGTCACCTGGCCCGTTTCCAGGCGGCGCAGGTACTCGCGCAGGAAGGTGTCGAGATTGGGCGCCAGCACGTACCGGTGCTCCTCGTCGCGGCCGGTCGTGATGACCTGCCCAACCAGCCCGGCGGGACCAGGATTCAGGTCGATCGCCACGTGGTTCCCGCCCCCGTCGTGCAGGAACGGCAGCCAGTTACCCGTGGCGTACAGGGGGCGGATCGCGCCGGGTGGGTGCGACACGATGTCCTCATCCAGGTCGGTCAGGCGGTCGGCAGCGAGTTCCGCCCATGCCACTCGGTTGAATTCCAGGTGCTCCAGGCTCAGGAACTCCAGGCCGAACAGGTCGCCGCCGTCATGCCAGCGGTACAGGGCGCGCAGGGCCGGAGGGAGAGTCACGCCCTGCCGCGCCTCGACAGCGTCCAGCGAGGCGTCTGTCACGCCGGGGCGCAGCGTGGCGTGGTGCAGCGGCACCTCACGCGCCACCCAGGCGTCTAGGCGGGCGAGCACTTCGGGAAGGGGCAGGTTCACGGGCGTCACGCGGCGCACCTCCAACGGCGGCGGGTGGACCGCCCAGACACCCGTCGCAGCGTACAGGACTGCCGGGACGATCAGCAGGGGCAGCAGCCAGCGCCACATGCCCCCAGCGTGACACGGCAGGTCGCAGCACGCCGCCTCAACCCTTCCAGGCAGGCACCCCATCCCCGTACTGCGCGTGGGCGTCGCAGCGGGAACGCAGGACGCACGCGCCGCACTTCGGGTCGTACCACGAGCAGACCCGCTGGCCGTGCCGGAGAAGGTTCACGTGCAGTTCGTACAGGAACACCGGGTCGGGCGGCAGGAGCTTCAGGAGGGCGCGGTGCGCGGCCTGTTCACCCATCTTCGGGATGGCGCCCACGCGGGTCGTGACGCGGTGCACGTGTGTGTCCACCGGGAAGACCGGGCGGGCGAAATTGAACAGCAGCACCAGACTGGCGGTCTTGATGCCCACGCCGGGCAGGTCGGTCAGGAACTTCAGGGCGTCCTTCACCGGCAGGTCGCGCAGGAAGTTCAGGTCGTACCCGCCGGGCGAGTCGCGCAGCGCGGCCAGGGTCGCCTGGATGCGGGGGGCCTTGCTCTCGGGGTAGTTGCTGCGGCGGATGGCGTGCGCCACGGTCTCCACAGGCGCGGCGATGATGGCGTCCCAGTCGCCCAGCGTCCGCAGTTCCCGGTACGCGGCTTCCTCGTCGGCGTGCGTGGTGCGCTGCGAGAGGATGGTGCTGATCAGCTCGTGCAGCGGTTCCCGCCGGGGCTTCAGGGGCCGCTCGCCGTACTCGGGGCGCAGCGTGTCCTTGATCCACACGAGCAGCGCGGCCCGCTCGTCATCCGGGCGGGCCACGTTCAGGGGGGTCGGGTCGGTCACAGCCTCAGGACTGGCCGGGCGTGCTGTCGCTCTCCACCTCGTCCCGGCCACCCTCGGCAGGTTCGGGTTTCGCGGCCGGGTCAATGTTCGGGTCCTTGCCCTTCGCCTCGTCGGGAATGGCGTGGCTCTGGCCCTCGGCGGGGCTGCTGTTGGCGGGGTCGTACCCGGTCTTCTGCTCGTCGGTCATGCCCTCAGCTTGCGCCGTTCCGGCCGGCGGGAAGATGCGAGGCGCCTCAGGAGCCCTTCATGCGAGAGGAGGCGACCCCGACTGGCCGGCCGCCTCCCCTCCCCCAAGCAGATTTACATCGCTTCGAGCATGAGCCGGTCGGGATTTTCGAGCAGGCGGATGACTTCCTTGCAGAAGCGCGCGGCTTCCGCGCCGTCCACGAGGCGGTGGTCGAAGGACAGGCTGAGGTACATCATGTGCGCCACGACGATGTTGTCGTACTCGTCCACGATGGGCCGCTTCTGGATGGAGTGGATGCCGAGGATGGCGGCGTCGGGCACGTTGATGATCGGGAAGGAGAACAGCGCGCCGATCGAGCCGATGTTCGTGACGCTGAAGGTGCTGCCCGCCAGTTCGTCCGCCTGGAGTTTGCCGCCCTGGGCGCGCACGGCGAGGTCGCTGACTTCCCGGGCGAGGTCGAAGACGCTCTTGTGGTTCACGTCCTTCAGGACGGGCACGGTCAGGCCCGCGTCGGTGGCGACGGCCATGCCGATGTTGTAGTAGCGCTTCTGGACGATCTCCTGGGTGGCCTCGTCGAAGCTGGTGTTCAGGCTGGGGAACTTCCGCAGCGCGACGGCGACGGCCTTGAAGATGAACGGCAGGTACGACAGTTTCACGCCGGCAGCGGCGGCGTCGTCCTTGACGCGCGCGCGGAACTCGACGAGCTTGCTGAGGTTCACCTCGTCCACGGTCAGGGTGCGCACCGTGTACAGGTGGCTGGCCTGCATCTGGTTGCTGATGGCGCGGCGCATGCCCCGCAGCGGCACGCGGTCCTCGAGGTGCTCGTAGCCCTTGGGCGTGCGGTACTGCACGGGCGCGACGGGCATCCCGCCCGCAGCGGGGGCCTTCGCGGCGGGGGCGGGCTGGGCCGCCTGTGCGGGCGCCTGGGCCGGGGCGGCGGTCTGGGCGGGGGCCGTCTGCATGGGGGCCGCCTGACCCTGGTTGATGCCCTGGTGGGCCAGCACGTCGCTCACGCGGATGCGGCCGTTGGGGCCACTGCCACGCACCTGGGTCAGGTCGAGGTTCAGTTCACGCGCCAGCTGCCGCGCGGCGGGCACGGCCAGCACCCGGCCATCCGCGCGGGTCGGCTGGGTGGGTGCGGCAGGGGCGACGGGCTGGCGGGCGCCGAGGCCCTGCACCTGCACCTTCTCGTCGCTGGAGAACGCCTTGAAGAGGCTGGTGGAGTCGTCGTCGGCCCCCTTCTGGAGGTGTCCGGCCTCGACGATGCTGCCACCGATCTGTTCGCGTTCTTCCTGCGCCTGCGCGGGCAGCTGCGGCTCGGCGGCGCCCGGGTTCGCCGCGTTGTCCTGAATGGCCTGCGTGGCCGGGACCGTGCCCGCACCGCCGGTCTCGTCGATCAGGGCGATGGCGGCGTGCACGGCCACCACGTCCCCCTCGCCCGCGAGGCGCTTACTGAGCACCCCGGCGACCGGGCTGGGGAGTTCCACGGTGACCTTGTCGGTCATGACCTCGCACAGGGGCTGTTCCAGGGCGATGGTATCGCCCTCCTGCACCAGCCACTTCAGGATTTCGCCCTCGACGACGCTCTCGGCCAGTTCGGGCAGCAGCACTTCTTTCATAGCGACCTCTCTTGATCTTTCTTGTGTGTCGGTTCAGCGCAGCACGGTGGCGCGCAGCAGTCCGTAGATGAGCAGCAGGACGCCCAGCCCCTGGATCCAGCGTTCCCCGCGCGCGTACACCCAGGCGCTGACGCCCAGCAGGACGAACATGCCGCCGATGGCGACGCTCTGCCAGGGTTCGGCGAGTTTTCCCGCGAGGGCGTACAGCGTGAAGCCGATCAGCAGGCCCAGGGTGCCCAGCAGGGGGCGCAGCAGGTCAGGTCGCATGGAGACAGCTTAGGGGCCAGGGGACGGGGTCAGTAGTTGAGGGCCTGGACGCAGGCGGCCACGATGCGGTTCGCGCCGGGCAGGTACACCTTGTCCTGCACGTACGGGTACGGCGTGTCGAAGCCCGCCACCTGACCGACGGGGGCGGTCAGATAATCGAAGGCCTGCTCCTGGATGACGTACGCGACCTCGCCCATGAAGTTGCTGATGCGCGGCGCCTCGCTGACGAGGACGGCCCGGCCGGTCTTCTGGACGCTGGTCAGGACGCGGTCGCGGTCCCAGGGCACCAGGGAACGCAGGTCAATGACCTCGACGCTGACGCCCTCGGCGGCCAGGGCGTCGGCGGCCTTCTCCAGGTCGGGCATCACGCCGCCGTAACCGATGAGGCTCAGGTCGCTGCCCTCGCGGCGCACGGCGGCCTCGCCCAGTTTCACGACATAGTCGTGGTCGGGCACCTCGCCCTTGGCGGCGCGGTAGAGGCGTTTGGGTTCGAAGTAGATGACCGGGTCCTCGCCGCGCAGCGCGGCCTTCAGCAGGCCCTTGGCGTCGTAGGGGGTGCTGGGCATGACGACCTTCAGGCCCGGGGTGTGGGTGTAGTAGCTCTCAGGGCTCTGGCTGTGGTGGTGCCCGCCCTTCACGCCGCCGCCCGAGGGCGTGCGGATGACCATGGGCGCCGTGAACTGCCCCGCCGACCGGTAGCGGATCTTGGCGGCCTGCGAGATGATCTGGTCGAAGCCGGGGCCCATGTAGTCCGCGAACTGGATTTCCGCGATGGGGCGCAGGCCGCGCACGGCCATGCCGACGGCGGCGCCAACAATGCTGGCCTCGCTCAGCGGCGTGTCGAAGACGCGGTGCTTGCCGAAGCGTTCCTGCAGGCCGGCGGTGGCCATGAACACGCCGCCGCGCGCGCCGACGTCCTCGCCGAACAGCACGACCCGTTGGTCGCGTTCCATCTCCTCGGCGATGGCCTCGGTGACGGCCTGGATGAGGTTGATGGTGCGGCCGGTCGTCATGGGGGCAGCCTCCGGGCGGGTCTGGGTGGCGGTCATGCGCGGCCTCCGGTCTGCTCGGCGCGCAGGAAGGCTTCCTGCTGGCGCAGGTGGTCGGGCAGGTCGGCGTACACGTCCTCGAACATGATGCGCCAGTCGGGCTGCCCGGTCGCCTCGGCGGCGAGCACCTGCTCGTCCACCTCGCGGTGCGTCTGCGCGATCAGCGCGGCGCGTTCCTCGGCGGTCACGGGGTGCCCCAGGTGCGCCAGGAGGTTCTCCAGGCGGGTGATGGGGTCACGGGCCAGCCACGCGTCGACTTCCTCGCGGGTGCGGTAGTGCTTCTCGGCGTCCGCGTCCGCGTTGCTGTGCGAGCCCACGCGGTAGGTGAGGCACTCGACCAGGGCGGGGCCCTGACCGCTGCGGACCTGCTCGGCGGCAAATGAGCAGACTTCCATGACGGCGATGATGTCGTTGCCGTCCACGTAGTAGCCGGGCATGCCGTACGCTTTCGCCTTGATGTGGATGGTCTCGCTGGCGGTCTGCTCGCGGATGCTGGTGCTGATTGCCCACTGGTTGTTCTCGCAGACGAATAGCGCGGGGGCCTGCGCGGCGCCCGCCATGTTCATCCCGGCGTGCCAGTCGCCTTCACTCGTGGCGCCGTCCCCGAAGGTGCAGACGGTGATCTCGTCCACGCCGAGGTACTTCTGTGCCATGGCGTTCCCGGCGGCGGGCGGCACCTGCGACGCGATGGAGGAACTGATGGACACGAAGTTCTGGCGCTGCGCGGCGAAGTGGTGCGGCATCTGGCGGCCCCGGCAGGAGTCGCTGTTCGTGCCCAGGCACTGGCTGATCAGTTCCGCCATGGGCACACCCATCGCGAGGCCCAGGGTGTGGTCGCGGTAGTACGGCCAGACCCAGTCGTGCCCGACGCGGATCGAGCGGGCGAGGCCCACCTGGGTGGCCTCCATACCGCTGGACTGCGCGTAGAAGGTGGTGCGGCCCTGCCGGAGCAGCGTGATGAGCTTGCGGTCGAATTCGCGCGCCTGGAGCATCAGGCGGTGCAGGTCGCGCAGCACCTCGGGCGTGTAGCGCTCCGGGAGGGGCTGCACCGGCGTCCCGTCTTCCGCGACGAAGCGGATGGGTTCGGGGGTGAAGGGTTGAATCATGGGCTGGGGCCTCCTGACCGGGTGCGCGCCGCCGCCGCTGGGGCCTGGGCACGTCCGGAAGTTCATCTGTCTAGCAAACGCTCGTTAGGCATTTTAGACGCTTTGTCCATGAGGCGCGAATCCTGCCCCGGAAGGCGAACCGGTTCCAGCCCTGCGGCCTCCTCACAGAAGCTCCCTGGCGTCCAGACCAGCCGGACGCCAGGGAGCCAGAACCGCCACTCCGGATCAGTGGGCGAAGAACACCAGATCCTCCGGCACGTGCGGCGGCACCGCCCTCCCCTCCCCTGCCGGACTCAGGTCTGCCGCCAGGGCGCGCGCCTCGCGCAGGTAGCTGGCGTACGGGACCGCGCCCGCCGCCGTCCGGGGCCGCGCGTCCCCGAACAGCTCCATCGAGGCGGCGTCCGCCGGGTGCGTCCACGCGCCGGACTCCCAGTCGAAGGCGTACAGCGCCACAAAGCGCTCGCCGAACTCCGCGACGAACTCGATGGCGTCCAGCAGGAACTCCACCTCCTCGTCGGTGGCCCACGGGGCCAAGTTGAGCCTCGTCCAGCCGGGCTTCACGCCGTCCACGTGATTGAGCGCGCACTGCAGGTACCGCTCGCTGGTCTGGTCATCCACGTTCAGCAGCACGTGCCCGTACGGTCCGGCGCAGGCGCAGCCGCCACGCGCCTGGATGCCGAACAGGTCGTTCAGCAGCCGCACGACCAGCCGGGGGTGCAGCTGCCGCCCGCCGGGCGTGAAGGTCAGGAACGACAGGAAGGCCAGCCGGGGCGCCTCCAGGTTCCCCAGCAGTCTGATCTGGGCATTCGCGCCCAGGCGGGTCAGGGCGCGGGCGAACAGTTCGTGCTCCCGCGCCGTGATCTGCGCGGCGCCCAGCTCGGCCTTGACGCGGAAGGCCAGCGCCGTGCGGATCTTCCCGAGGATCGCGGGCGTCCCGGCGTCCTCGCGGGCCTCGATGTCCTCCACGTACACCTGCCGCTCGCGGTTCACGAAGCGCACCGTACCGCCCCCCGGCGTGCTGGGCACCGCCAGCCGGTACAGGTCCTCGCGGAAGCACAGCAGGCCCGGCGTGCCGGGGCCACCCACGAACTTGTGCGGGCTGAGGAACACCGCGTCGTACCCGTCGGGACGGCCCGGTTTCATGTCGATGGTCACGTACGGCCCACTGGCGGCGAAGTCGAAGAACGCGTACGCGCCGTGCGCATGCAGGATGCGCGCCACCGAGCGGGTATCGGTCAGCAGGCCGGTCACGTTGCTCGCGGCGCTGAACGACCCGATCTTGGGCCGCCCCGCGTAGCGCGGGTCCTTCAGCGCGGCGACCAGGGCGTCCAGATCCAGGTTCCCGCGTTCGCACAGGGGGATCTCCACGACCTCGGCCAGCGTCTCGCGCCAGCTGATCTCGTTGCTGTGATGCTCGTACGGGCCGACGAACACGACCGGCCTCTCCCCCACCGGCATCCCGGCCAGGATCGCGGCGCGGTGGTGGGCGCCCACCGTCAGGCCCAGGATGTCCTGCATGCGCCGCACCGCCGCCGTGCTACCCGACCCGCAGAACACCAGCTTGCAGGTGGCGTCGCCGCCCAGCTGCTCCTTGACATACTCGGCCGCCTGATGGGTCAGGTGCGTCGAGTGCGCGCCGGTCGCGCTGTCCTCGGTGTGGGTGTTCGCGTACAGCGGCAACGCCAGGGTCGCCACGCGCTCCTCGACGCTGCGCAGCGCGCGGCCCGACGCGACGTAATCGGCGTACGTGACGCGCCGCTCCCCGAAGGGCGTGCGGATCACGGTGTCGGTCCCGATCAGGTCGGCGCGCAGCTGCTCGAAGTTCATTCCCCCATGGTAGGCGGGCGGTCAGCGCGGCTCAACGGCCCTGATCGGCTGGGCCGGTCACCCCCATCAGGCAGCCCCCCTGAAGGCGTGCCGGCCTGCATGGGATCACCGTTGCCCACGCGCGGGGCGGGTACACTGGTGGGCTGATGAGCGGCTGGAATGTCTTGGTCATAGGTGGTGGGCACGCGGGGCTGGAAGCGGCGTGGGCCGCCGCGAAGTTCTCCCGCGTGGCCCTGCTGATCGGGAACCCCGCCACCGTGGGCCGCATGCCGTGCAACCCGGCGGTGGGCGGCCCCGGCAAGAGCCAGCTGGTGTTCGAGTTGCAGGCGCTGGGCGGCCTGATGGGCCGACTCGCCGACGAGACCGCCATCCACACCCGCACCCTGAACGCCAGCAAGGGCCCCGCCGTGCAGTCCCTGCGCGTGCAGAACGAACGCGACGCCTACGCCGAACGCGCCCAGGACGTGATCTTCGGGCATCCGAACATCGACATCCTGCGCGGCGAGGCTGCCGATCTGGAAAGCGACGGCCAGGGCGGCTGGCTGGTCGTCACGACCGACGGGCGCCGGCTGGCGGCCCGCAGCGTCGTGGTCGCGGCGGGGACTTTCATGCGCGGCGTGACGTGGTACGGCCGGCAGTCCCGCGCCGAGGGCCGCCAGGGCGAACCGCCTGCGCGCTTCCTGTCCGCGCCGCTCGCGCGCGCCGGGCACGTCCTGAAGCGCTACAAGACCGGCACGCCGCCGCGCGTGCGGGCCGACGCGGTGAACTTCGCCGAGCTGCTGGAAATCCCGGCCGACCCGAATCCGCGTGGCTTCACGGGCACGCCCGGCCCGCGTGCCGCCGAATCCCCCACCTGGCAGACGCACACGACCTCCGAAACGCACCGCCTGATCAACGAGAACCTGCACGAATCCCCAATGTTCGCGGGGATATCGAGGGCCTGGGGCCGCGCTACTGCCCCAGCATCGAGGACAAGGTCGTGCGCTTCGCGCATCACGACCGGCACCTGCTATTCGTGGAGCCGGACGGCGTGCAGACCAGCGAGGTGTACCTGCAGGGCTTCAGCTCGTCGCTGCCGCCGCACCTGCAGGACGCGCTCGTGCGGTCGCTGCCGGGATTTGAGCAGGCGGTCATCCAGCGCTACGCGTACGCCGTGGAGTACGACGTGGTGGATTCGCTGGAACTGTCCCTGAACCTCGAATCGAAGCTGATGCCAGGCGTGTTCACGGCCGGGCAGATCAACGGCACGAGCGGCTACGAGGAGGCCGCCGCGCAGGGCCTGATCGCCGGGACGGCCGCGGCCCGCCGCGCGCTGGGTGAAGCCGAGCAGGTCATCGGGCGGGAGACCGGGTACATCGGCGTGCTGCTGGACGAACTGGTGTTCAAGGGCAGCAACGAGCCGTACCGCATGATGACCAGCCGCGTGGAGCACCGCCTGCTGGTGCGCCAGGACAACGCCGACGAGCGCATGACACCCATCGGGCACGCACTGGGGCTGGTGGACGACGCGGAACTGGCGCGGGTGCAGGTCAAGTACGCGCGGGTGCAGGGTGGTATCGCGGCGCTGGAGGCGCAGCGGGCGCAGGGCCAGACCGGGGACGCGTGGCTGCGCCGCCCGGAGTTCAGCCTGCCGGACGTGGAGGCGCTGGGCGTCACGCTGCCCGAGCTGTCGCCCGCCGAGCGCGAGGCGGTGGAGATCCGCGTGAAGTACGCCGGCTACATTCGCCGGGCCGAGGTGCAGCTGCGCGCCGAGGACCGCTCGCGCGGCCTGAGTCTGGAGGGCATCGATTTCGGCAGCATCGCGGCGCTGTCGAACGAGGCACGCGAGAAGCTGGGCCGCGCCCAGCCCCGGACTGTGGAACAGGCCAGCCGGATTCCCGGCGTGCGACACGCGGATATCAGCGCGCTGCTGGTGCACCTCAAGCAGCGGAGCGGGGACGTTTCACGGGAAATCTGACGGTGAAACAACACGGGTCGGAGAGCACATCCCTCTCCGACCTTTTCTGCGCTTGACCCCGCCTGCGTTTCACGGGAAACTTGACGGTGAAACAACGGAGGTTCGATGACGGGAACAGTCAATACCCTGGACGCCACCTTTGAGCAGGGCCTGCTACTGGGCATCCTGATCGGCGAGGGCCACTTCGGCGGGGACGGCAAGCAGCCGCAGATCACGCTGCGCATGCACACCCGCCACCAGAAACTCTTCGAGACGCTGCTGCGCCTGTGCCCCGGCTCGAAACTGTACGGACCGTACAACCACGGCGGCAGGCGCTATTTTCAGTGGATGGCGCGCGGCGAGGTGCTGCGCGAGACGCTGCTGCCCCTGCTGGATCGGCTGCCGCTGGAGGACATCGATGAACACGTCTACGAGAGGTATCAGGATATGAAAGTCAGGTACGGCCTGTGACCCCCGAAGGGCAGGCGCTGCTCCGTCAGGGGGCAACGGAACTCGGGCTGGATGTCGAGGACCAGCTGCCCCAGTTCGAGCAGTTGCTGGACCTGCTGGTCGAGGCCAACAGCCGCGTGAACCTCACGGCGCTGAAGACGGAATCGGACATCGTCCTGAAGCACTTCGTGGATTCCCTGAGCTGCCTGCGCGGCGGGCACCTGGACGGCGCGGGCCTGCGGGTGCTGGACATCGGCACCGGGGCGGGCTTCCCGACGCTGCCGCTGGCGATCGTGCGGCCGGAGGTGGCCTTCACGCCGCTCGACTCGATCCGCAAGAAGATCGATTTCGTGCGCACGGCGGCCGAGGCGCTGAACCTGACAGGCGTCACCCCGCTGGTGGGCCGCGCCGAGACGCTGGGGCGCGACCCCGAACACCGCGACACGTACGACCGGGTGGTGTGCCGCGCCGTGGCGGCCCTGCCGATCCTGGCGGAACTGGGCCTGCCGCTGCTGAAACCCGGCGGGCTGCTCGTGGCGCAGAAGGGCCCGATCAGCGAGGAGGAACTGCACGCTGGTCGCCGCGCGGCAGGCGAGGTCGGGGGCCGCGTGACCGAGGTGGACGCCTTTACGCTGCCCGTGCTGGGCGACGCCCGCACCCTGGTCGTGATCGAGAAGGTGGGCCCCACCCCGAAGAAGTACCCCCGGCGCGAGGGTGTGCCCAACCAGCAGCCGCTATTCTGGACGGCACGGTGAACGGCTTGCGACACAACGACATGCGGAGGACGCCGTGAAGGTACTCGGCGTCGTGAATCAGAAAGGCGGGGTGGGCAAGACCACCACCGCCGTGAACCTCGGCGCGTACCTCGCGGCGGGCGGCAAGCGCGTCCTGCTACTGGACATGGACCCGCAGGCGAACGCCACGAGCGGCCTGGGGCAACGCGGCGCCACGCAGGGCCTGTACGAGGCGCTGGGCGAACCCGCCCGCGCCGCCGAGTACACCGTGGAAACGGTGCAGGCGAACCTCTTCCTGCTGCCCGCCACGCCGGATCTGGCCGGGGCGGGCGTGGAGCTCGCCGAGGATCCGGACGCCCTGACGCGCCTGCTGGCGTCCATCCAGGGGTACGACGTGGTGCTGATCGACGCGCCGCCCAGCCTGGGGCCGCTGACCGTGAACGTGCTGGCCGCCGCCGACGCGCTGCTGATTCCCCTGCAGGCCGAGTACTACGCCCTGGAGGGTCTCGCGGGCCTGATGGAGACCGTCGAGCGCGTGCAGGGCGGCCTGAACCCGCGCCTGAAGGTGCTGGGCGTCGTGCTGACCATGTTCGACGGGCGCACGAACCTCTCGCAGGACGTCGAGAGCATGGTCCGGCAGCACTTCGGGGAGCTGGTGTTCTGGTCGGTCGTGCCGCGCAACGTGCGCCTGTCCGAGGCGCCCAGCTTCGCCAAGCCCATCAACGCGTTCGCACCGCTCTCGGCGGGCGCGGCGGCGTACAAGCGCCTGAGCGAGGAGGTGATGCAGCGTGTCGAAAAAATCTAGCCTGGGCCGTGGCCTGGACGCGCTGCTCGGCAAACCCGCCGAGAGCGCGCCGGGCGCGCAGGTACAGTCCCTGAAGATCGAGAAGATCGTGCAGGCCGCCTACCAGCCGCGTCAGGTGTTCACGCCGGAATCCCTGGCGGAACTCGCGCAGAGCATCCGCGACAAGGGCGTGCTGCAACCCCTGCTGGTCCGCCCGCGTGACGATCACTTCGAGATCGTGGCCGGGGAGCGCCGCTGGCGGGCCAGTCAGCTCGCCGGGCTGACCGAACTGCCCGTGATCATCCGCGACCTCGGGGACCGCGAGGCGCTGGAGATCGCGATCGTGGAGAACCTCCAGCGCGAGGACCTGGGGGCGCTGGAAGAGGCCCGCGCGTACCAGGCGCTCATGGAGCAGGGCCTGAATCAGGAGGGCGTGGCGCAGGCGGTCGGCAAGAGCCGCAGCGCCGTGTCGAACGCCCTGCGCCTGCTGACGCTGCCTGCCCCGGCCCTGCGTGCACTGGACGACGGGCAGATCAGCGCCGGGCACGCCCGCGCGATCCTGGCGCAGCCTGACGGAGACCGCGCCTGGGCGCTGGAGCAGATCACGGCCCGCAGCCTCAGCGTCCGCGAGGCCGAAGCCCTCAAGCGTGAGAAGCGCGAGCCCACGCCCATCAAGGTGAACCCGCCGCGCGCGTTCCGGCAGGTGGAGCTCGACCTGAGCCGCCGCACCGGCACCCGCGTGCGCATCACGGGTGAGGACAAGGGCCGCGTGGAACTGAACTACGCGTCCCGCGAGGAACTCGACCGGATTCTGGAGATCCTGGGCTACGCCGCAGAGGAATAACGGCACAGGTCAGGACAACGGACGAGAGGCGGCCCCAGTCACCAGGGCCGCCTCTCGGTCACGCGGTCAGCGGGTGCCGACGAGGTAGATGTTCGGCCAGGGCCGGTAGGTGCTCTTGAGGGTGTCCTGCTTGAAGGCCTTGCCGTCCCGCATGAACCGGCGGGTGACCTCGATCACGGCGCCGGGTGCGGCCCAGTCCACCTGCTTGCGCTGCCCCCGGGCCAGCGTCGCGTCCGGGATCAGCCGGTCGGCGGGGGAGGGGGTGGTGCTCAGGGTGCGGGGCGCGCCGATCTCCACGGTGAAATCGCGGGCCTTGCCGAACACGTTCACGGTCAGGGTGGAGGACTCGTCGTCCCAGTCGCTCTGGAACCACAGGGAACCGCCGGTGTCGTTGGCGAACTTCAGGTCCAGGCTGGGCTGGTAGATGGTCGCGTCGAGGCCCTGCGGGTCGTAGTAGTGCACCTGATAGGAGTGGTTCTGGCGTTGCAGGATCGGCAGGCCCGCCGCGTACAGCGCGCGGAACACGGTCGTGCTGACCTGACAGATGCCGCCGCCCACGCCGTTCGCGGTGCGTTCCCCCGCGATGACCAGCCCGGTCACGAAGCCCGTGCCGGTGGTGATCGGGCCGACCATCTGGTTGAACGACACGCTCTTCCCGTCCAGCAGGCGATCCTGGAAGCGGCTGGTGCCCACGTGGATGTTCGTGATGCGGGCGGCGCTGCTGCCGTAGTAGTTCGTCTGCCCGGTGCCCAGGTGCGCGGTGATGCCGCGAGACGCGAAGTAATCCAGCGTGCGTTTCGGCGCCACCTGACCTGTGACGGGGACGGTCACCTTGATGCCTGTGGGGTCCTTGATGGCCGCCAGCAGGTTCGCGCGGGCCTTCGCAGCGTCAACCTTCAACCCGTTGCGCTGCACGACCGCCCAGCCGTCCCAGAGCTCCTCGAAGCGGGCGTCCTGCGCGGTGGGGGGCAGGGCCTTCAAGAAGGCAGTCAGTTCCTGATCCAGACTCTCGGTGATCACGCCGCGCGCCCGGATGACCTCCACACGCTTGCCAGGAATGGTCAGGGTGCGGCTGAACGGCACGGTCGTCTTCTTGCCGTTCACGAGCGCAGGCCACTGGGCCTCCACCGTGATCAGCAGCGGGGCCGTGATCCTCGCCGGGACCGGGGTGACCTGCGGCGTGGGGGTCGGCGGCGCGGGCTGAGGCGCCGGGGTGGGTGTGGGTTCCGGGGTCGGCTGAGGGACTGGACTCGGCTGGGGCTCCGGCGCAGGCGTCGGTGCGGGACTCGGTTCCGGCTGGGGGGCGGGCGGCGTGGGCGGCAGTGCCGGGATGGTCTGCGCCGGCGGGGGAGGGGAGGGCTCCGTGCCCGTCTGGGCCAGGGCAGCGGTCACGAGGGAGCCACTGAGCAGCAGGGCGCCCAGGGTCAGGGCGCGCCGGGAGGCGGGGGTCATGTGGCGAGTATTCCACGCGCCCAGGCCCACTCCATGAAAAGACCATCCATGAAACGGGCCGCCCGGCAGCGTTCACCGGACGGCCCGCACGCGGCCGGCTTACGCGGGCTGCACGCCTCGCTCGGCCAGCTGCCGCGCGATCTCGGCGACGGCATGATCGGCGTGGAAGCGGCCGTTCTCGATGAACACCTGATTCGTGCGTCCGGCGAAGCCCGCGCTGCCTACCACGAACAGGCCCGGCACGCTGCTCTGGTAGTGCTCGTCCAGCACGAGGCACTCGTCCGGCTGCGTGGCAAGACTCAGACCGTCCAGGAACGAGAGGTCGGGGCGGTAGCCGGTCAGGGCGAACGTGAAGTCGGTCGGCAGCTCCCAGGTGGTACCGTCCTCGCGCTGCACGACCACGTGCTCGGGGTGGATCTCGACCACGCGGGAGCTGAAGTGCGCGGCGATGCTGCCTTCCTTGATGCGGTTTTCCAGGTCGGGGCGCACCCAGTACTTGATGGTGCTCTTCAGTTCGGGCGCGCGGACGACCATGGTCACGTTCACGCCGCTGCGCCACAGGTCCAGCGCGGCGTCGGCGGCGCTGTTCCCCGCGCCGATCACGGTGACGTTCAGGCCCATGAACGGGTGCGCCTCGGTGTAGTAGTGGCTGACGTTCTCGCCGTCCTCACCGGCGATGCCCAGCGCCAGGGGGTTGTCGTAGTACCCGGTGGCGACCACCACGCGCCGCGCCTCCACCACGCCGGGCGTGCCGTCGCGCTTCTCTACTTCCAGCGTGAAGCCCGCCGGGGCGGCGTGCACGCGCGTCACCTCGGTGTACTGCTCGACGTTCAGGCTCTCGCGCTGCGCGACCAGCCGGTAGTACATCAGCGCGTCGCGCCGGTCGGGCTTGTCGTGCCCGGTCACCATGGGGTGATTCCCGATCTCCAGTTCCGGCGCGGTCGTGAAGAACGACATGTACGTGGGGTACTCGAAGATCGCGTTCACCACGCAGCCCTTCTCCAGCACCACGTAACTCAGGCCCGCACGCTTGCAGGCGATGGCGGCGGCGAGGCCCACCGGGCCCGCTCCGACGATGGCGACATCCACCAGACTCATGAGCGGCATTCTGCCAGCCGCGCCCCGCCCGAGTCTGCGGGCGAGGCACGGTGCCGGGATCAGGCGCGGCGGATCAGCGTTCGGAAGGTCAGGTCAAAGGGGTTGGCGTCGTCCGCCGCGCGCGTCCGCTCCTGCGTGACGACCCACCCGTCCCCCAGGTCCGGCATGACCGTATCCCCCTCCAGCCGCGCGTGAATCAACGTGAGTTCCACCCGGGTCAGCTGCGGCAGGTACAGGGCGTACACCTCGGCCCCGCCGATGATCGCCACCTCCGGCGCGTCCCCGGCCAGGGCCAGAGCCTCCTGCGGCGAGTGGGCCACCTGCGCGCCGGGCGCGCTGAACGCCCGGTTGCGGGTCAGGACGATATTCGCGCGGCCCGGCAGTGGCCGCCCGCCCAGCGAATCCCACACCTTGCGGCCCATGACGTTCGGCTTCCCGCGACTGTGCGAGCGGAAGTGCGCCAGATCCGCCGGGAGGTGCCACGGCATCCCCCCGTCCCGCCCGATCACGCCGCTCTCGGTCACCGCGACGATGCCGACCAGTTCAGGGGGCCGGGACATGCCGCACCTCAATCCCCGCGTCCCGCAGGATCTGCTCCCCACTCGGCAGGCCCGACTCCACGCGGTTCGTCTCGCGGTACGCCGTCTCGAAGATCACGCGCCCCACCCGCCGCGAATTCACGATCAGGCGCGCGCACGCCGCGCACGGCTCGTGCGTCACGTACAGCGTGTGCCCCTCGCCGTTCCAGTTCGCGGCCAGCAGGGCGTTCACCTCCGCGTGAATGAACCCGCTGTGCCCCTGCGACAGGCTCTCGCGTTCGTTCGGTTCGCCCGCCGCGCGCCCGTTGTACCCCACGCCCACCACCCGGTGATGCCGGTCCAGGATGCACGCCCCCACCCGCACCTTGCTGTCCGCGCTGCGCGTCGCCCACAGCCGCGCCGTCGCCAGCCCCAGCTCATCGAACGACGGGCGGGTCACACGGCCACCGGGGCCTTGATGCCGGGGTGCGGGTCGTAGCCTTCCAGGCGGAAGTCCTCGTACCTGAACTCGAAGATGTCCTTCACCGCAGGGTTGAGGTGCATGACCGGCAGTGAACGCGGCTCCCGTGCCAGTTGCCGCCTCACCTGCTCCATGTGGTTGCTGTACAGGTGCACGTCCCCGCCCGTCCAGATGAACTCGCCGGGTTCCAGGCCGCAGACCTGCGCGACCATCAGGGTCAGCAGCGCGTAGGACGCGATGTTGAACGGCACGCCCAGGAACAGGTCGGCTGAGCGCTGGTACAGCTGGCAGCTCAGCCGTCCGTCGGCGACGTAGAACTGGAACATCGCGTGGCAGGGCGGCAGGGCCATGTCGTCGATCTGCGCGACGTTCCAGGCGTTCACGATCAGGCGGCGGCTGTCCGGCGTGCGTTTGATCTGCTCGATGACCTGCGCGATCTGGTCGATGCTCCCGCCGTCCGGGGTGGGCCAGCTGCGCCACTGGGCGCTGTACACGGGGCCCAGGTCGCCGTGCTCGTCGGCCCATTCGTCCCAGATGCTCACGCCGCGCTCCTGGAGCCACCTGACGTTGGTGTCGCCGCGCAGGAACCACAGGAGCTCGTAGATCACGCTTTTCAGGTGCACTTTCTTGGTGGTGACCAGGGGAAAGCCGTCCCGGAGGTCGAAGCGCAGCTGCGCGCCGAACACCGAGCGGGTGCCGGTGCCCGTCCGGTCGGTCTTGTCGGTGCCGTTCTCCAGCACGTGGCGCATCAGGTCGAGGTACTGCCGCATGGGGACAGTCTAGAGCGGCCCGCTGGGGGCCACCTGTTGCTGGCTGGCGTGGGGTTAGGCTGTCTGCGGTTCACCGCGTGGTTCTTGCCGCTGGGTGGTCAGGACGCCCAGGGCGACGAGGATGAGGGCGGCGCTGGCGCCGAAGGTGCCGGGGGCGGCGGTGCGGGCGTAGAGAGGGCCGGCCAGGAGGGGACCGGCGACCTGCGCGAGGGAGCCGAAGCTCTGCGCGCCGCCCTGCACGCGGCCCTGGGCGTCGGCGGGGGCGGCGGTGGACAGCAGCGCGCCGAGACTGGCGGTGAAGATGCCCTCGCCGATGGCCATGAGGATCACAGCGGCGTACAGCAGGGCGGGGCTGGGCAGGAGGGGCAGCACGGCGAGGCCGAGGGTGCCCAGGGCGCCCAGGCTCAGGCCGAGGCGGGCGACGCCGCGTTCACCCAGCCGGTTCAGCAGCAGGGGCAGCAGGCCGCCCTGGGCGATGATGTCGCACACGCCGACGATCATGAACACGGTGCCCATCTGCGCGGCGTTCCAGTGCATGACGTCCCGTCCGACGAGCGCGAGGATGGTCTGCATCATGGTGAAGGGCAGCAGGAACAGGACGCTGACAGTGATCAGGCGCCGCGCGGCGGGGTAGGCCAGGGCGGCGCGCAGGCCGGTCACGGGGTTGAGGTGCGCGGCGTCGAAGTGCCGCTGGCGGCGTTCCGGGGCGAGGCTCTCGGGGAGGATGAATGCGCCCCAGAGCATGTTCAGGGCGCAGATGGCGGCGGCGGCGAACATGGGGGCCGCGAGGCTGAGGTGGGACAGCGCGCCGCCGATGGCGGGCCCGATGATGAAACCCGCGCCGAAGACCGCGCCCACCTGCCCGAACACCCTGCCGCGGTCCTCTTCGGGGGTGACGTCCGCGAGGAAGCCGTACAGGGCGCTGATGCCCCCGGCAGTCAGGCCGTCGATGGCGCGGCCCAGGAACAGCAGGCCCAGGCTGCCGCCGATGCCGAACAGCACGTACCCGATGGCCGAGCCGAGCAGGCTGAGGATCAGGACGGGCCGGCGGCCGTAGGCGTCACTCAGGGCGCCCATGACGGGGGCGGACAGGAAGGTCAGCAGGGCGTACGTGGCGCTCAGCCAGCCGATCACGCTGGCCTGCCGGGTGACGTCCGGGACGTACTGCGTGACGATGAACGGCAGCACGGGAAACACCAGGGTCAGGCCGATGGAGAACAGGAACGCGGTGGCGAGCAGGAACAGCAGTGGGGGGCGGCGGGACGGGGCAGGGGTCATGAGGCGCAGCGTAGGGGGCGGCGGGGCCGCCTCTCTTGAACAAAACCGGCAGGTCAGGGCCGCGCCGGGGCAGCGGAGCGGGCGTACAGCCCCGTGTCCTGCAGGGCGTCGTGGCGGTGCGCCATCTGGCGGGCGTACTCGCGGAAGGTGCGGGGGGTCATGTGGGCCAACGCGCGGAATTCCCGGGTCAGGTGCGCCTGATCGGCGAAGCCCAGGTCGTACGCGAGGCCCGCGAGGGATTCGTCCGGGTTGAGGTGCAGGCGGTTGTGCGCTTCCTCGAAGCGGATCAGGCGGGCGAGGGTCTTGGCGTTCACGCCGACCTCCTGACTGAAGGCGCGTTCCAGGGCGCGGGGGCTGACGTTCAGTGCCTCCGCGAGCGGGCCGATCCGGGCGCTGCCGAGGGTGTCGTACAGCTGCGTGGCGGCTAGGACACCCACGCCGGGTTCGCGTCCATTCGCGCGCAGGCGTTCGAGCAGCCAGTCGTCCACGACCTCGCGCGCCTCGTTCCACGCGCCGGCACGCAGCAGGGCAGGTACGGCGCGGGCGACCGGGGCGGACACGGCGGTCAGGTCCAGGGTGTCCAGGCCCATGCGCCAGCCGAACAGTTGCGCGGCGCCCCAGGGGTACAGTTCGATGCCCAGCGCGCGGGTCAGGCCGTAGGACAGCAGGCGCCGTGGCGTGAGGGTCAGGCCGCTGAGGTGCGCGCCGCTCAGCCGTTCGGGCGTGGCCGTGCGGGTGGGGGCCAGCCAGGACTCGCCGCTGAAGAACAGCAGGCGGACCGTGCGTTCGGGCATGAAATGGTGGTCTTCCTCGCCGGGCGCGTGGTGTTCCTCCAGCAGCCAGTACCGCCGCACCAGGGCGCGCAGGGGTGGGCTGGGGAGGACTTCGCGGTACATGCGTTCATGGTGGCAGATGCCGCGCCAGAACGCCTCCGCCGGATGACCGGGGCGCCCTGACGGAAAACGTCAAGACAGGGCCGCCGGTGGGCCCACCGGGGGTCTGCGCCGTTCCCGCCCGGCGCAGTAGGCTGGTTCATGTCGCCACTCTCGCCCCGCCCGGCCGGGCCGCCCACCTGGCGTCCTCCGGAGGAGTTGCGGCGGACGCTGTACATCCTGGCGATCGCGCTGGGGCTGGTGGTGGTGCTGTTCCTGAATGTCCTGACGTACCGCTCGGGGGACGTGAACCTGTACGTGCAGGTGGTGCTGCCGGTCACGATGATCCCGGCGCTGATCAGCCTGGGCTGGCTGCTGCGGGACGGGCCGCTGGATGTCCCGGAGCGGCTGATGTTCTTCACGGTGAACGTGCAGGTGTTCGCGCAGGCGCTGCTGGAGGAGATGCAGCGTACGGCCCCGGCGGGCGAGACGGATCTGCTGTACTGGTCGGTGGTGGTGAACGTCATGCTGGGTTACCTGATCTTCCCGAACCGCGTGGCCGGCTGGTACAGCGCGGGGCTCTTCGGGTTCAGCGCGGGGCTGCCCTGGCTGGGCGTGGCGCTGCGGGGGGGCGTGGTGTCGCCGGATCTGCCCCGGCTCCAGCTGACGGTGGGGATCGTGCTGCTGTTCGTGCACGCGCTGTCGTGGTACCGGGGACAGTTCGAGGCGCAGCGCAGCGCCGTGCGGGTCATGGAGCAGCTGGCACATACCGATCTGCTCACGAACCTGCCGAACCGGCGGGGCATGTACCCGGCCGTGGAGGCGCTGCTCGCGTCGGGCGGCGGGGCGCTGCTGCTGGATCTCGATCATTTCAAGCGGGTGAACGACACCTTCGGGCATCAGGTGGGGGACGAGGTGCTGGCGCGGGCGGCCCGGCTGCTGGAAGCGCAGCTGCCCCCGGGGGGCCGGGTGGGCCGCTGGGGGGGCGAGGAGTTCCTGATGACCCTGCCCGGGCTGGACGCCCCGGCGGCGGGGGCGCTGGCCGAGGCGGTGTGCCGCGCGTTCCGCACGCAGACGATGGTGGACGTGGGGGTGGTCACGATCAGTGCGGGGCTGACGCTGACCCGGCCGGGCGATACCCTGCCCAGCCTGGTGGCGCGGGCGGACGAGCACCTGTACGCCGCCAAGCGCGCGGGGCGGGACGGCTGGGCCGATCGGTTGGCGGCGGACGGGCCGGGGGCGGCCGGGTCGGGGCCCGCGTTCCCGGACGTGTGACACCCGGCGGCGTTTAGACTTGCCGCTGTATGACGACCTACCGCAAAGAGTCGGACACGATGGGCACCCTGGACGTGGATGCCAGCCGTTACTGGGGCGCGCAGACGGAGCGCAGCATCCACAACTTCCCGATCGGCCGCGACACGTTCGTGTGGGGCCGGCCCGTGATCCGCGCGCTGGGCATCCTGAAGAAGGGCGCGGCGCAGGCGAACGCGGACCTGGGTGAACTGCCGCGCGACGTGGCGGACCTGATCGTGCAGGCGGCGGACGAGGTGATCGCCGGAACGCTCGACGAGCATTTCCCGCTGGTGGTGTTCCAGACCGGGTCGGGCACGCAGAGCAACATGAACGCGAACGAGGTCATCAGCAACCGCGCCATCGAGATCGCGGGCGGCGAGCTGGGCAGCAAGAAGCCGGTGCACCCGAACGATCACGTCAACCGCGGTCAGAGCAGCAACGACACCTTCCCGACCGCCATGCACATCGCGGTGGTGCTGGAACTGAACGAACGCCTGTACGGCAGCGTGGGCAAGCTGCGCGACACCCTGCACGCCAAGGCGCAGGAGCACGCGGGTCTGGTGAAGGTGGGGCGCACGCACCTGCAGGACGCCACGCCCATCACGCTGGGTCAGGAGATCGGCGGCTGGGTCGCGCAGCTGGACTACGCGCTGGCCGAGGTGCGGCACGCGGGTGAGGGCCTGCTGGAGCTGGCGATCGGCGGCACGGCGGTGGGCACCGGCCTGAACGCGCACCCGCAGTTCGGTGATCTGGCCGCGAAGAAGTACGCCGAGGAGACCGGTTTCGCGTTCCGCAGCGCGGAGAACAAGTTCGCGGCCCTCAGCGCGCACGACGCCCTGGTGCAGACCAGCGCGGCCCTGCGGACCCTGGCGGGCGCGCTGATGAAGATGGCGAACGACGTGCGCTGGCTCGCCAGCGGGCCCCGCAACGGCATCGGGGAGATCACCATTCCCGAGAACGAACCCGGCAGCTCCATCATGCCCGGCAAGGTGAACCCCACCCAGAGTGAAGCGATGACGATGGTCGCCACGCGCGTGTTCGGCAACGACGCGACCGTGGCGTTCGCGGGCAGCCAGGGGAACTTCCAGCTGAACGTGTTCAAGCCGGTGATGGTGCACGCCGTGCTGGAAAGCATCCGTCTGATCTCGGACGCCTGCCTCGCCTTCAACGACAACTGCGCGGTCGGCATCGAGCCGAACGTGGAGAAGATCGAGCACAACCTCAGCATCAACCTGATGCAGGTCACGGCGCTGAACAAGCACATCGGCTACGACAAGGCCGCCGCGATCGCCAAGAAGGCCCACAAGGAGGGCAGCAGCCTGAAGGAGGCCGCGCTCGCCCTGGGCTACGTCACGGAAGACGAGTTCGCGCAGTGGGTCGTGCCGCTGGACATGACGCATAGCTGAACCACAGCTGAACCCCGCACCAGTACGCAGAGAGGAGCGCCCAGCCGGGCCGCTCCTTCTTGCTGTACCGGGGTGCGCCGCCGGGTAGCCGTCAGGAAGACGCGAGGGCGTCACGTCTACGCTGGGCGTCACCTGGGCGGGTCTTCAGTCCGGCGTCAGGTGCCGTTGTTACGCTGGGCAATCACAGGTTCCGTGTAACCTGAATGTCCGCCCTGCCCTCCACCCCTGCCCCGACCTCCGGAGTTCACCTGATCCCATGCGCCGTTTCCTGATTACCCTGCTGGCCACCCTGTCCGCTTCAGCTCCCGCTGCGGCCCTGCAACTGATCGTGTGGGACCGCGACCTGTCCACCAAACTGGGGGACGGCGAGAGCAGCGGCGGGAAGGTCACGGTGCGGCTGGCCGGGGATTACAGCGGCCCGGTGGTGGTGCTGTTCGCTCCCAGTGACGAGGAACGCGCCCGGAACGCCTTCCCGGGCCTGAAGAGCCGCTACGTGGGCAGTCTGGTGAACGGACAGCTGAACATCATGGCCGAGGAGCGGAGCGCCGCGCAGTCCATCACGAAGTTCCTGAGCGGCTACAGACTCACGGCCACGGTGCAGGTGGCGTCGGCGGCCCTGAGCCTGCCGGGCCTGCGCAAGGCGCCCCCCTCAGCACCCAACCGCTGACGGCGGCCCGACCGAATCTGGAGATTACCGTCAGAAATCTCGCAGATTTCATCAAGGCGCTGTGCATGGGTGAAGCGTAGGATCACGTCACTGCGTTCGCCCGAATCGGACGCCTGCTCAAGGAGAACCATGCTGGCTCAGATCCTCGTTGTTGAAGACGACCCCCACCTCGGCCCACTGCTCAAGGATTACCTGTCAGCGGACTATCAGGTGCATCACGCCGCCACCCTGCGCGACGCCCAGGCGTGGCTGGGAACGCACACCGCGCAGCTGATCCTGCTCGACCTGAACCTCCCGGACGGCGACGGCCTAGATCTGGTGCAGGCGCTGCGGCAGTATTCCTCCACGCCGGTGCTGGTGCTCTCAGCACGCAGCGGCGTGCAGGAGCGGGTGGCGGGCCTGAACGCCGGGGCGGACGACTACCTGACCAAGCCGTTCGCGATGCCGGAACTCGACGCGCGCATCTCGGCGCTGCTGCGCCGCACGGCTGCCGGGACCGGCGTGAACCTGGGCAACACCAGCCTGTCCACCAGCAGCCTGCTGCTGACCGTGAACGACAAGAACATCAACCTCACCGAGCACGAGGCGCGGATTCTGGAACTCATGATGCGCACGCCCGAGCGGGTGTTCTCACGGGCGGACATCGAATCGCACCTGTACGGCTGGGAGACCCCGAACAGCAACAGTGTGGAGGTCCGGATCTCGCAGCTGCGCAAGAAGCTGGAGCAGGCGGGCAGTGACCTGCGCATCCGCACGATCCGCAACGTCGGGTACGTGCTCCAGGCCTGATGATCCCCGGGGCGCGGCCCGTCACGACCCCGGCCGGGGCGCGGCGGGCCGCGCTGCTCACGCCCGGCGCGGGCCTGTACTCGGCGCGGGTAGCGTGGCGCCACAGCCTGCGTTTCCGGCTGGCCCTGACCTACAGCGCCCTGAGCGCCGCGCTGCTGATGCTGATCACGCTGGGCGTCGTGTCGCTGCTGCTGTCGCGCATGGAGCAGCAGTTCGTGGACCGCCTGAACGACCGCGCCGACACGCTGGCCGCCGCGTTCACGAACCTGGGGGGCGGCTTCGGGAAGTCGGCCACGGGGGCTGGGGCATATACGCTGGTCATCGACCTGGACGGGCAGGTCATCGCGGCCAGTCCGGCCCTGCGCGAGTTCCAGAACTCCCCGTATCCCTTTGGAACGCTCTCGCGGGTACCGGTGCAGGGCACCACCGTGCGGGCCGTGAAACGCAAGGCCGGGAATTTCGGCACCTTGTGGGTGGGCCTGCCGGAAGACGACCTCATCGCCGCGCGCCAGAGCGCCCTGAGTGCGCTGCTGCTCGCCCTGCTGACCGCGCCGCTGATCCTGCTGCTGACCGGCTGGTGGGTGGGCCGCCGCGCGCTGGCGGGCCTGGAGGGCGCCGCGAATCTGGCCGACCGGCTGGACCCGGCCGTGAGCCTCGCGCCGCTGCCCCTCCCGGCCCGCGAGGACGAGGTGCAGCGCCTGCTTGTGGCGATCAACAGCCTGCTGGGCCGCATCGAGGCGCAGCAGGCGCGGGAAAAGCAGCTGCTGGGCCAGATCGTGCATGAGCTGGGCGCGCCGCTGACCGTCCTGAAGGCCAGCCTGAGCCGCGCCGAGGCCCGCCTGGGCGACCCGGAGGTGGCCCGCGCGGCGCTGGTGGCGGACGAACTGACCTTCACCACGCAGGACCTGATGCAGCTCGCCCGCGGTCAGCTGGAACTGAAGTTGGCGTGGCACTACATCCCGGCCCGGACCCTGCGCGAGCGGCTGGACCGCCTCGTGCCGGGCACGACCTTCACCGGGGACTGGGACATCGGGATCCTGTGCGACCCGGACCGGCTGACGCAGGCGCTGCGCAACCTCCTGGCGAACGGGCGGCGGCACGCGGGCGCTGACGGCACGGTCACGCTGGACCTGCGCGAGACGCCCGAGCAGCTGTGCTTCCGGGTCCGGGACTCCGGACCGGGCCTGCCGCCGGAGCTGGGCGAGCAGATCTTCGAGCCGTTCGTGAGTGGCGCGGGCAGCAGTGGCCTGGGCCTGAGCGTGGCGCGGCAGATCGCGCGGATGCACGGGGGGGACCTGAGCGGCACGAACCACCCGGACGGCGGGGCGCTGTTCACCCTGACGCTGCCCGGCGCGGCGCTGGGTGACGATGGGGACGATCTGGACGACGCGGACGTGCTCGACGAGCCGCCCCTTACCCGATCGGGGGCATAGGCACCTGAGGCGTGGGGAGCCGGGCAGCGCCCCTATGCTGACCGGGTGACCAGTCCGCTGTTCGGCCCGCCCGCCCCCGTCCCCCCGACGAACGGCGCGCCCTGCTGGCCCTGCGCTTCTGTGCGCAGCTCGGCCCGCGCCGGATCGAGGCGCTGCGGACGTATTTCGGGTCGGCGGCCGGCGCGTGGCAGGCGCCGCTGCGGGACCTGCGCGAGGTGCCGGGCCTGGACGCCCGCGCCGCGCAGGCCGTCGGGACCCCGGCCGCCCTCACCCGCGCCGATCAGGAACTGGCCCGGGTGGCGCAGGAGGACGTGACGCTGCTGCTGCGCGGCCTGCCCGGGTACCCGGCGGCGCTGGACGCGCTGGGCGACCCGCCCGCCGCCCTGTGGGTGCGCGGCCCGCTGCCGGAGCTGCCGACCGTGCCCCGCGCCATCGGGATCGTGGGCACCCGCGCCGCCAGTCCGCACGCGCAGGCGTTCACGCGGATGCTCGCGGCGGACCTCGCCCGCGCCGGGGTGGTCGTCGTGAGCGGACTGGCACGCGGGATCGACACGGCCGCCCACGGCGCGGCCGTCGAGGCCGGTGGGGTCAGTATCGGCGTGCTGGGCAGCGCCGTGAACCGCGTGTACCCCGGCGAGAACGCCCGGCTGGCCGCGCAGCTCACGCTGATCAGCGAGTACCCGCTGGATACTGGACCCGCGCAGCACCACTTCCCGACCCGCAACCGCCTGATCGCCGCGCTGAGCGCCGGGACGGTCGTCGTGGAGGGCGAACGGAAATCCGGGTCGCTGATCACCGCCACGCACGCCCTGGAATGCGGGCGGACGGTGTTCGCGGTGCCGGGCCGCGCCGGGGACCCGCGCGCCGCCGGACCGCACGCCCTGCTCCGCGACGGCGCGGTGCTCACCGAGGGGGCCGCCGACCTCCTGACCGAACTGGGCTGGGGCAGCGTTCCGGCCGCCCCGCTGCCGGACCTGCCGCCCGAGCAGACGCGGGTACTGGCGGCCCTGACGGGACCCGTCACGCTGGACGACCTCGTGACCGCCACGGGTCTGCCGCTGCCGGACGTGCAGACGGCGCTGGTCATGCTGAACCTGCTGGGCCTCGCCGAGGAGGTCGGGGGCCGCTGGGTGCGGCGCTGAGGGCGGCTACGCGTGTTGCGGGCCGAAGTCCTTTTCCACCGTGACGCGCGGCTCGCCGCTGATCGTCACGCCCTCCTGCGCGGGGTCGCTCAGCTGTCCCAGCAGCGGTGCGAGGCCCACCGCGAGCGTCCCCCCCTCGCCGGCCACATCGTGCCCAAGCGGGTCGAGGGTCAGGGTCCAGCCGCCGCCGGGCCAGCCCACGTGGGTGTGCAGCGGCTCGCCGCGCTGCAGGGCGGCCAGTTCCAGGTCGTCGATGCGGACGCGGACGCGTCCCGGCGTGAACCTCACCTTCATGGGTGACAGGATAGGCGCATGGACATCCTGGTTCTGGGCGGCACGCAGTTCGTGGGCCGGCACATCGTGCTGGCGTTCCTGGCGGCGGGGCACCGCGTGAGCATCCTGACGCGCGGCCGTACGCCCGACGAGCTGCCCGCAGAGGTCGAGCGGCTGCGCGGCGACCGGGGCGAGGCGGAGGGCCTGGACGCCCTCGCGGGCCGGTCCTGGGACGCCTGCGTGGACGTCAGCGGGTACCTGCCGTCCGCCGTGCGCGCCAGCAGCGAGGCCCTGCGGGGCCGGGTGGGGCGGTACGTGTTCATCAGCACCGCCAGTGTGTACGCCGAGCCGGACCGGCACCCCGTGCGCGAGGAGGATCCTCTGCTCCCCGCCGCCGCCGAGGACACCACTGACGTGACGGGCGAGACGTACGGCCCGCTGAAGGTCACCTGTGAACAGATCGTGCAGGGCCTCTACGGCCCGGACGCGACGATCCTGCGGCCCCAGATCGTGGCCGGGCCGTTCGATCACACCGCCCGGTACCCGTACTGGGTTGACCGGGCGAGCAGGGGAGGGGAGACCCTGCTGCCCGGGAACGGGGCAGATCACGTGCAGGTGATCGACGCGCGGGACCTGGCGCGCTTCACGGTGCAGGTCGTCGAGGGGAACGTGGGCGGCGTGTTCAATCTGGCCGGGCCGCGCCTGAGCTGGGCGCAGTTCGCGGAGGTCCTGGGAATTCAGGAGCCGGTCTGGGTGGACGCGGCGCAGCTGGAGGCGCTGGGCCTGGGCTTCCGGGAACTGCCGCTGTTCATCCCGGAGAACGGGGCGCAGGCGGGCCTGATGGATATCAACGCCGACCGGGCCCGGCAGGCCGGCCTGACCCTGACGGCCCCCGAGGTGACCGCGCGGGACACCCAGGCCTGGAGTGAACAGGCCGGGCTCACCTACGCCCTGACCCCAGCGCGCGAGGCCGAGGCCCTGGCCGCAGCGCCATAACTGAACCGAGAGAGAAACCTCTTCTCTCCGGCAGGGGAGAGAGGGGCGGTGGTATGCTGGCTCCCGCTCAAGAGTGCCTTAAGGGAGGTGCGCCTT